>JAUVCN010000160.1 GCA_030595715.1 Thermoplasmatales archaeon | reverse complement strand
ACATCGGGACTCAAGGTGTTGCTGCCCTCGTACACATCGATGTTCGAGGTGGAGGAAGGGTCCGAGCAGGACCTGACCGATCTTGCTCCGGGTGAATCCACAACGATAACGTTCGTCATCCAGGCTGAAAAAGAGATCAACGACAGGACCACGTATTCCTTCTCGATGATGTTCTCTTATACTGATATCATGGGAAGGGAGAGGACATTCTCCGAAGGAGAGACAGAGTCCTTCAACGTCAGGACCAAGGATCGGATCATTCCCTCGGAGCAGTACACCATTGTAAAGGATGACGGTGTTCTGATATCGGAGGGAGCCGGTAATGTGTTACTTGGTATCCTGATCATCATTGCTGCCATTCTCTTCGGAGGGATCCTCACGGGGAACAAGGTTCAAGATAGAAAAGCCTCCAAACCTGTGAAACCTGAGAGACCCGTGGCAAAGAAGCTCGTCTTGGAAGATGATGACGACGATGAAGATGATGAGGACATCGATGAGGAAGAAGATGAAGATGAAAAGGAAGAGGAAGATGACGGTTGGTGATCTTCCCTTGAGCTCCCTCTTCGGGGGGAGCGGTATGAAAATATCAACTATGTCGAATCGTTATGTTTTTCATAGCCCCGCACAGCAGTAGTGCAGAATTGACGCTCTGTTGTGCTGGGTCTTGAAATTGCGAGATATCATATAATTGACGCGAGCAATTTACAAGATTTAATTTAAAATAGACATAAGGAAGTTACAAGGTTCAAATATTTGATGAATGAGACTTACGAAATATCCTTTCTCATTCTTTATTAATATCGAAATATCGATCTTTCCAGTATTTGCTTCCTTCCAAAATGGAACAGAGCCAATTACTTTTCTCTTCTCTTGAATTCCTTCTTCTTCTGCCCTTTGACGATGATCACGATCACAATGATTATGATGATGACCGGGACCAGGAACCCGATGATCGGAAGGCACATCATCATGGCAAGCATGCTCAACATGATGATCATCTCCTCCTCGCTGATGGTCTCGGCTTCCTGAGTTACCTCGATATTATAATCTCCCTCACCGGTTATTCTCAGATATACAACGTCAGATGTGGTGTATGTATACTCGTACTCGAAGGTCTTTTCATCACCCAGCTTCTTCAATTTTGCATTCTTTTCGATCGATGATATTGTCCCGACATCGTTGTAGAATTTCAACTCCAGGGTCCCATCACCATCATCGGTCCTGGTGATGTCCACGATCAGGTTCTCGGATGTATCAAGCTTGAACATGAAGACGTCCACGTCAGAATATTCCGTCCCGTTGTGTTCTATCTCGAATACCTTTCCATCAAGGATATCACCGTCTCCCAACAGCTTCGGCTCTGAGAATTCACCCCCATGGTCGTCATCATCATTCACATCCACCTGGAAAACCTCGATAGCATACTCCCCTTTCCCTGAAACAACGATGAAACGTGTCTCATCATCCAGGGGCCTGAGGTCCCACGTGGTCCTCTGTCCTGCCACCGATAGGGCCGATGGGAATCCTATCTGTCTGACCAGATCATTGTAATAGGTCACTTCGATGTCATTCGGGAGCGTATCGGTCTTCTTGATGGAAACGATATAGAGGACCCCGCGGTCCATGTCCAATCGGAAGCAATCTTTCTCGAAGAGGTCCTCATCCGTTATGTTCGTGTTGAGCTCTCCTGTGATGGTCCCTTCGGACAGGATCTCGGGTGAATCCAACGAATCGTTTGGTTCTGTTTCCGCATCCCCTGGTATCGAGACCAATATCGATATCAGCAGAAGCATGATCGCACTGATCGGAATGATATTCCTCATGGTCTTCCCTTCTATACAGGGAATGTCCGGGTCATTGAATAATCTTTGTGGTGAACATAGTTCCTGTATCGATTGTTATTTTCAACTTCAGAATTTGTGGAAAGCCGAGAACATCACGTGTTTTTCATTCCAGTTGAATTGTTCCAGGAGCCCGCATCCACGGCTTGCTCCTCTTCCACTCCTCTATCCATTCTTCAGGGATCGCAAGTGAGAGGGCTGCGAGGTTTCCGATAAGAAAAGGGACCGGGAGAAAACGACCTCAAATCTTAACCAATTATTTTTTGACCAAAATATTTCAATCGGCTTAAATAGACTTCACATACTGTACGAAATATTCAGCATTAACTTCGTATGTCATACGAAATCTATTTAAAGACATTCACATATTGTATGTTTGATGCTTGAAGAAACCTTGAGATCACTGAACACTCACTGGACCAAGGAGTTGGAATATCCTGGTATTAAACGTGAAGCATATTTGAAGAAAATGGACAGGTTCATGAGCATCCAGAAAGCGATCATATTGTTCGGACTGAGAAGGGTGGGAAAAACCACATTGATGCATCAGTTCCTCTGGGAAAAGATGAGAGAGATGAAGCCTTCAAGGCTGTTCTTTGCAACGTTGGACCATCCTGAGATCTGTAACGTTTCATTGTTGGACCTATTAAAGGAATTCAGAAGAATGACGATCACAAGATCAGATGAACCACAGATCCTTTTTCTTGATGAGGTGCAAAAAAGGAAGGGATTCGAGACGGAATTGAAAATGATAATCGACATTGAACCAGATACCAGGGTCGTAGCATCCGGTTCCTCAAGCCTGGTCGTAAGGCACGAGAGTTCAGCGATGACGGGAAGGTATATGAAAATGGAGGTCCGCCCTCTTGATTTCAGCGATTACCTGAAGTTCAATGGATATGACCTGGACCGGACAGAGCCTGCCCTGATGGAAGGTCTCATGGATGAGTATCTGATCGATGGTGGGATGCCGCAATATGTAAAACACAAGGAACCGGCCCTGCTTCTGGATATCATAGATGATGTGATCTACAAGGACATACTGGGCATGTACTCGGTTGATGACCCCAAGTTACTAAAGGACATGTTCTTCCTTCTTATGAACAGAACTGGCAGACCTTTAAGCTATTCCAAGATCGCAAGATTGATGGGGCTTGGTGTAGACACTGTCAAGAGATATATCGGATACTTCGAGGAGTGTTATCTTATCCATATTGTTGAAAGGGAAGGAAAACCGAATGAGCGGAAATATTCTCCAAAAAAACTGTATGCGCCCGATAACGGCATAGCCCATGTAGCATCTGGCAACCGTGACATGGGTCCGTTGGCGGAAAATGCAGCATTCCTGCAGTTGAGACGGCTTGGAAATGTAGGATATCTGAACAGGGATGGAAGAGAGATTGACTTCGTTGTCAGGGACAAAGCATTCGAGGTAAAATACAAAGATAAGGTGGAAGAGAGGGAAATCGAAACGTTGACATCCCTTATAAAAAAGAAATACAAGGAAAAATTCGTGATCACAAGGAGAGCGATCGATCCGATAAAGGATGTAAAGGCCATCCCACTCTGGAGATTGGAGACAGAGATCTCAGAGGGCCTCTGATATCCCGTCCTCTTGATCATACTACTGTGTGTATGGGGCCGCAATATTGAGATCATAAGCATCTCCCAGATGATCAGGAACAACCCAGCAGCCCATTGGCACGTATCGAACTCCTACAGGTGCAGATCGATCGTTTCAGGAGCCCGCATCCACGGCTTGCTTCTCTTCCACTCCTCTATCCATTCTTCAGGGATCGCAAGTGAGAGGGCTGCGAGGTTTCCGAGGTGATCTCCCAGTTCCGTCGGGAGTATCAGAACATCCCTCGAGAGGACCGGGAAGGACCTGTAGAATTCCTCCTTTACCTTTGGCAGCAAAAGGTCGATGTTGTTCATGAATACACTCCCCCCTATCACGATCTTCTCGGTGTCAAGGATACAGTTGATGGAGGCGATGCCTTTCGCAAAGTGCCTTGCCGTGTTATCAATGAGATCGATGGCCTTGACGTCTCCCTCGTGGTAGGCTTTGAACACATCCTGGGTGGTAGCTCCATTGCCGAAAGCTCTCGCGATGGCCGTTCCCGATGCGATGGATTCCAGGTCGCATATGTTCCCGCAACCGCAAACGGGTCCTTCATCTCCGATGTAAACATGACCGCCGTGGGGGGCATTTCCGTTCTTCCCCCTGATGACCCTCCCATCGACTATTGCCCCTGTCCCGACACCGGTGCTCCAGGTTACATAGAGGAGGTTGTCGCAGGATCCTCCGGCTCCGAAGATCCTCTCGGCCACAGCTCCGGATACGGCATCGTTCTCGATCACCAGGTCCGAAAACTGTTCTTCCAGTTCGGCCTGGATCGGGATCGAGGTCCAGTTATTGGGGAGAAGTCCCCTCTCCGGTGCCATTCCACCGCATATGTTCGGTGAAACAAGATGCAACTTGCCCTCGATCCTCTGGAAGGGTCCTGCAGTGCTGATCCCAACGGCTGAAAGTAGTTCCGGTCGGAGATCTGCCTTGATGAAACATGTGTTCACCAGCTCCTTTACCTGGTCAGGGATCGATCCTTCATCACCCGTAAGTCTTGTGCGCTGATAGATCCGGATGATGATGCCTTCCCTGTTGCATAGAGATGCGGTGATCTTCGTTGCACCGATATCGATGGTTGCAATTATCTCCAACATTTTGAGAGCTCCCGATAGATGGTATTATGTGCCTGCCTGATAGGGAATAGAACGCACATGTATTTTTTCATCGTTTATGATCGAAGGATAATTTACAGTGGTTTTATTTCTTTCTGTATCTTCATGATCTGGGATTGAATTCTCCTTATCTCATTCATCATATCATCTGTAGGATCAAAGGTTAAAAGAGCCAATTCTGATTCGGAGATTTCTTCTTCTTTTGACAGGTCTTTGATAGAGATGG
>JAUVCN010000125.1 GCA_030595715.1 Thermoplasmatales archaeon | reverse complement strand
TCCATGTGATGGATCAATATGGAGAACCTGTCGATCTCGGCTCCATGATCGCTACACTGATCAAAGCAAAGCCGATACTGTCCATCAGACAGATGTATCTTCCAACGATACCATCGAACCTGAGCTTGTATGCTGATGTTGAAAATGGTGCGATCGCAGACTATTCAGCTTCCAAATCGATAGATTATATGTACTTCAAGATAACAAAACGTATCGAGGACAGATGGTCGCAGATATATGCCATCTTCCATGATCTTCCTGTTAGTTTCTATGTCAACTTGACACCGAACAATGAGTTCTCCATCCAGGAGCCATTCATCACCCAGGGTTTGCCGTCCATGGATATCAAGACATACGGACAGGAGATGGACATCTTCGTCGAATATGACGGGTCCGGATTTGGACAGAGAGGAAAATTCCAGATATTTGCGGATGATCTTGGAAGTACCAGGGCATATTATGAGGGAAGCGATTATGTCATTGACAGCGATGGGATAGGATACTTCTCTCTTCAGGTGGACCGGCTTCCGATCATGGAACAATTCACCCTTTCATCACTCTCCATCCTTGGGGTGGATATCGAACATGTATCGATATCTTCGGAGATGGTCTTCGGGATCTATCCGATGATATTCCTCGAAGATACAAGAGGAGGGTCATTTCAGATCAAAGTAGGTGGTGAACTTGCAATGGATGATCGGTCATTCTCACCTGACCTCTTCTTCATTACAATGAGAACCACGAACATAGCCGGATTTAGGATCCCTTCGGGGCTTTTCATCACCAAGGACACATCAGCCGTGAACATGGAAAGGTCCGATGGTGCGATAGTATTGCCAGCCCCATTATTGACAGCATGGTATTGGGGCATCTCTGAGATCACTGGAGGTGATTGATTGGAGAAGGATGGACATTCAAAGATGAGATGGTTGGTTCCCCTTGGCGTGGTTGTGATCGTCCTCCTTGGATTCATTATCTATCAATGGGTGATACCCAGGACAAACCTTGAGATCAGGACCGTTTACCATGAATCCCCTGGGGGAGGCGGGACCGGAGGTGTGATCAATCTCAATGTTCTCCTTACAAACTGGGGAAATAGAGAGGTCTCAGATCTCGATTGCATGGTCATCGTCCATGATTCAAATGGCCAAGAG
Source organism: Thermoplasmatales archaeon (assembly GCA_030595715.1). Taxonomy (GTDB): domain Archaea; phylum Thermoplasmatota; class Penumbrarchaeia; order Penumbrarchaeales; family Penumbrarchaeaceae; genus Penumbrarchaeum. The sequence continues at coordinate 7,345 of JAUVCN010000125.1, read as the reverse complement.
GTTGCCAGGAACATTCTTGATGATATGACATTATCAAGGAGTGAGAATGCCGAGATGAAACTGACGTTCATAGGGAGCCAGTATCTCTTGTACAATATATCCATTGATATTGATTTCAGGTCCAACGGCAATTCCCATGACAGGTTCATTGAACACGAGACCGAAGAAGAACAGATGAACCTTGTCTTCGTTGATAATCTAAGATGAGATCGTTCATCCGAAATATCTGAGATCGTCCCTGGAATCTGCCGCCTCGGATTCCTCCAGGTTCTCCTTGATCTTGGATGTTATCTCATCGATCTGCTTGGCCTTTTCTTCCAGGCTGGAGAGATCAAGTTCGAAACCAAGGTATTTTCCCAGCACGGTGAGGACCGAGCGAGCCGACCTTGGGTCGACGAAATATCCTGAGGTCTCACCCATAAGGCATATACACTTCATATCCTCCAACCTACCAAGTCCCAAAAGCAGCCCAGATGCACCAATAATACCCGAGGATGGTTCTCCCCTCTTGAAGGTGACCCCAACCTCTTCGAGCCTGGGTTTCAACTCAATATCCGTGACCGCTCCGAGGACTCCAGGTTCCTCTATCAATTTGATAACTCCATATCCACCGAGGGTGATCACGGTGTTCACACCGATCTCCTTCAATATTTCAATGGTCGCAGATGAAAGCTCATACTGTCCTTCCGGGGTCAAACCCTGGAAATCTCCCGTAAGGATTACCAGGTCCTTTCTTCCATTCTCCCCTTTCAGGTAATGAAGATCGTGTTTTACAAGTGAGATCAGGCCTTCGTCATTGACAGTTACCTGTGGTGGGAGATGTTTTGAGAATATCTCAGCGAACTTGACCATATTTAATTCCTCGACAAGGTGTTCTGCGGCAAGTTTCCCAACGTTACCAACACCAGGAAGACCTTCTACCAGAATACCATTGCTTAATTTTGGCTTCTCGATGAACCTGATAACAACATCTTTCATCACGAGCCCTCCTCGGTCGATCCCCCGTAGAGAGCCATCCTTCTATACTTTCCAAATCTATCCTCTGGAGAATACCTGGGAGGGAATGTGTTCTCCGAGATCAATTTACATTTTGGACAGCTGGACTTCAAAGTATATTTCCCACATTCGGGACATTTCAAGATACGACTTCTCAAAAGTTCACCAACCGTTAAAAGTCATCCCTTACGGATGAACTTTCCGGTCCCTTTCTGCTCCTCAAGAATTAATAAAGCTGAATCTGCAGCGGTCTTCAGGACCTCTTCTGCAGTCTTGTAATCAGGAGCGGAAAGGATCAATCTGTATCTAGGAGCGCCGATATATAGAATATTAAGCTTCACATCCTCTTCATCCTTTATGGATTCTTCTGCTTTGGAAAGGGCTTCCTTGATATCGATTATCCCTGTTGGAGAACTGCTTGTCATCTCCAGTATGCCACTTATCTCGACAAAAGGTGGGGTGATGTTCTCCTTGGCCATATTCACGAAGCCTTCTACCCACTCCCCCTCGAATCCGGATTCGGCGAGTGTGGATTCCTTCATTGCAGAGTACTCGAATGCCGAGAATAGGGACCCATATTCTGATATCAGATCATATCCAAACTCGTCCATCCCCCACTGGAGATCGTGGTCGAGGCTCTTGCACAGCATCTCAACCAGCTTCTGGGCCTTTTGCTCGCTCTTCCATTGCTGGATCTTCTCCCTCTTTTGATGTTCATTGACCGATTTAAGTGAGAGATCAACATTCTTGTTCTTCCTTCTGTTGTCAATAGAAAGGACCTTGCAGACGACCTTCTGGCCTTCCCTCACATGATCTCTGATATACTTTACCCAACCGGAAGCCACCTCGGCTATGTGAATGAAACCCTCTTTTCCCGGATACTCATCAAGGTCAAGGACAACACCGAAGTTCTTAACCTGCCTTACGGTTGCTACAACGAGTTCTCCTTCCTCCGGCATATCCATTCCTTGAGCCATTTCATTCACGTTCCCGATCTAAGAACTAAAGATCATTATCTATTCTTCTTACTATTTCGCCCTTTATTTCGGCCTTGCCCCCCATTGGAAGGGCAATCGTTGAACCGCAAACATTGCAACTGACCTTGGTATTGGTCCTGTCGAATATGGTCTGTTCATTACCGCAATCAGAGCATTTCACTTTAAGGAATTTGGATTTTGTTTCCATATTGAACCCTCCTCAGACCTCAATAAGTTCGAACTTCTTCGCCCTCATCGAGGGGGGCTGGTGAGCTTTTCCACAATCCTTGCACACATATTTGAGGGCGACCCTCTTGGTTGGCTTCTCCCTATCAGGCTTTGGCCTGGGAAAACCTCCGTAACCGGCTGTGACCTTCCTGAAACGCCTCTGCCCCCACTTGAGCTCGCTAGCCCTTCTTTTCTTGATCCTCTCGACCTCATGGTCTTTATGCTTCTTGCAAGTTGGGCAGTATCTCTTGATAGTCCTTGGCCTTTTCATTTCCACTCACCTGTGCATCTATACCGGCGTACCAGGAAAGGCCTTATCCTAGAACCACTATTAATAATTAATTGGCCTGGAAAATACATGATCGTTCTGTCTGGATTCCGAAGAACAGAGGTGAATAGTCATCTTACTGCTGTTTGGTCAGGACTATCTCTATCCAAGACACATTGACGCCATCTTCCCTATCCTCATCCTCGATGTTCACGGTCCCTATCTGGATATCATCTACCGTGATATCTTTCATGAACCGGTTCCTGACGATCTCCGTGACATCAACCGCTTTACTAATAGCCCTTCCTCTCGCTTTGATCGTGACAACCTTGTTTCCAGAGTTGAATTGTGTGACCACGGCCAGTACATAGTTCATTGACGGTTTTCGCCCAATGAAAACATTGTTATCATCCAACAAGCAGCCTCCATTTCGATCTGGGTCTCTCTTGATTGAATGGTTAGATATTAAAGGTTTTCCAGCCGTGGAACTGATATCCAATGGGATCAGCATTACCGGATCTTTGAAGGTCCCAAATAATGAAAAAGAGATATAGGTGCTTCACTTTGTCGACAAACGGGGACATTTACCCCAATATACGGAGCGAAATTTATGTTGGACCCATGGGAAACCGGTCAGATAAAGGATTACGAAAGGATCATGCGTGAGTTCGGGATCGACAGGTTCGACCCAACACGATTGCCGGACGCACCTCCGTTACCAAGATTGTTCAAGGAGAGGATCGTATTTGGACAGAGGGGATTCTCTACCATCCTGAATAGGATGAGGTCCGGGGAACCTTTCGCGGTCCTGACCGGGTTGATGCCATCCGGAAGAATGCATCTTGGTCACAAGATGGTCATTGACCAGATCAAGTATTTTCAAGAATTCGAATCACACATCATTGTCGCGGTAGCTGATATCGAAGCATACGCTACGAGAGGAATGGATCTGAAGAGTTCGGAAAAGCTCGCTATTGATTCCTATATCAGGAATTACCTTGCCCTTGGTCTTGGCAAAGAAGGGTTCGAGATATATTTCCAATCAAAGAGACAGGATGTTAAGGACATCGCCATCGAAGTGGGGAAGAAGGTGAACCTCTCGACAATGAAAGCGATCTACGGTTTCAACGATTCAACAAATATGTCACATATGCATGCACCACTCATCCAGGCAGGAGACATCCTTCATCCCCAGAAACGGCTGGGTCCGATCCCTGTCGTGGTACCTGTTGGGATCGATCAGGACCCCCACATAAGACTATGCCGTGATCTGGCCTCATCATTCAGGATCTTCAATGCCACGGTTACAGCGGATGGAAAGATCGGTGTATTTGTGAAAGTGGACAATAATGTCGAGAAATATCTCAACCAGGCCAAAGCTGCCATGGAACGCCTTGGCTTCCTTGACATGAAAATGATGCCGAGATACAAAGCCCTCTACGTGAACGGGGCAATTCCCGAAGATGTTCCGCGTATGGATGAAGCCCTTGCATTGGTTGAAGGTAAGGCCGGAGAACCCGGTTATATGCCACCTGCATCCACGTATCATCGTTTTATAATGGGACTGACCGGAGACAAGATGTCATCATCCAAACCGGAGACCGCAATATTCCTTGATGATGACCCGAAGTTTGCAGGGAAGAAGATCATGAAAGCGATAACAGGAGGAAGGGAGACCGCCGAGGAACAGAGGGAAAAGGGCGGAGATCCCAACAATTGTTCCGTTTTCGAAATGATGCTGTTCCATACGGTCGATGATGAAAAGGAGATAGATAGGATATCACAGGAATGCAGGTCAGGTGAAAGGCTATGCGGACAATGCAAGAAAGAGGCCTCCGCACATCTGGAAGAGTTCCTGGCTGACCTTAAGGAGAGAAGGGATCAGACCGAACATCTTATCAAAATGTACGTCCGGCATGATTAGTCGAGAACGGTATTTTTGACCAAAGCTAAAAATAAAGGTTCTCCTGCTTTTTCGGATAGGCAGATGGTGAAATGGCAAGGAGACGAGATGGTAACAAGACCTACAGGTCCGGTGATCCGATACACATAGTTGTAACACAGGACTTCGTGGATGAAGCAAACCATTTCTTCTCATACTGCCGGGACCGAGGTTACAATCCTTCTCAGATCATCAGACAGGCAATGGTGGAATGGCTCAGCTACGAGGAATCCGGAACACCCAGAGCTCCGATCCCAAAGCCTTCGAACGGAAATGACAATGGGAATGGATCTTCGATGAACGATTTCGACGAGAAATTGATGAACCTGATCCAGGATCGACCATCGATCACCCAGAAAAAAGGGATGAGCCTGAAGACCGTCAAAGAACTTCTGGACGGTTACTGATCATCTTGAGAATCTGTATCTCAGCATGGCTGCAATGCCGCCAAAGGCCTGAAGCAGCATCTGACCCTCAGAGGAGTCGGTCGATATGAGCTCAATTTCAGTTGAGTAACTCTCACATGTCTTTGCCAGGTCCTCGACCATGTCCTTTTGCTCCACCAATTGACATTGACCCTGATCGTCCGGGCATGAATAGAATGGTTCATCGGACCTCTTCTGGTCGACCTCGAAATTCTTGCCGCAAGAGGGACAGATATAGGTGCGGTGCATCATCCTCATATCCTCTGACACCAGAAGTATCTCGACAGCACCGGCTTCCAATGCTCTTTTTACATGTTCCTCTCCGTATGTAGCTAGCCCACCATTCTCCTTCCTGATCTCGGTAAAGAGTTTCTCCATCAATCCTTTTTCATGGGCTATCTCAAGATGTTGAAGGGAGGGTCTTGCGTTCTCGATCAGTTCATGGAGTCCTGACTCGTCAGTGTATCCGGTGTCGAAGGTTTCCATGATCTTCTTCTGAAGCTCATGATGCACATACTCATTTTTAACGAAGAAATCCTTGGTTGCCCCCGGCCCTCCAATAAGGATCCCCTTCAGTCCTTCCACCTCAAGGAATGCATCATTACAGAGCTCTCCCACCTTCTTGAAATATTCATGAGCGGCGATCTCTATCAACCTTTCGAACCTGAGGCGTGATTGTCCACCTTTTCCGTGTTTTGAGGGAACCAATGACTGGATGTTCTTGATCAGATCTACCCTCTTTCCTTTCAGGAACCCAAGTGTCGCTTCCTTCCGGTCCACCACAAGGAGCCCATATACCTCATCCTCTGTTAGCATCGCTTTCAAATAATCCAGATAAAAATAGCTGTCACATCTGTAGAGGAAAGTAGTCAATGGGGCTGGAGGCTCGATAACCTCTGTGATCATCTTGGTCTGATCAGCCCCGACCGGAACATGACCAACAAAGAAAGCGATCCCATTCTCAGGTGGGGTTTTCACATTCCTCAAGCGGGAAAGAATGGATTCTATTGCCCCTGAAACGTTCTTTCTCGTAGTTTTGGATTTGATGTTTGCAGATTGACCCTGTTCATTCCTGAGATAATTTGTAACATCGAAAATCTGTTTGGTAGGGGGAACTAAAAGGGTGATCAACTCGGTATTCCTCCCTTTATACAAGGAAAGGTTCTCCAGGGTCAATTTGAAAGCGTATCTCTCTCTTGGGGTGAGTTTTGCCATCTTCAACACCAACGCCAAGGGCGATTTCTTCTCAACAGAGAGGACCTGTTTAATAACCTTTCCATGGTGAACAAGTGCATATGGGGGAGTCCAGATAGGGTACTGTTTAACTATTCCGCGAAATAGTATTATATTATAAGGCTATTTGAAGAGCAACATCCCATACCCAGAGTTTGCGCTGGGTTGGAGTGATCCTTCACCGGGTGAGTATATGAATAAGCGCTTCTCTCTTTTAATGGCGGTATTAATAGCTGCGGTCATGACCATTCCTGTTCTGAGCGTATCAGGAAACGATGATGATGTTGAAAATGACACACCAACCAGATATGGATTCACACCCGAATTCCATCAGGTTGCGAACCCAAATACCGAAGCTATCTGCGTGGACGCAGGTGATTTCGATGGAGTAAACAATGATGATCTTGTAATTGGGCTGGAAGGTTCGATCCAGATACTGAAGAACAATGGTGCCTCTGGTAGCTCCTTTGATATGGACCTTCATCAGACATTGACCACGACAGGGTATTACATCACCAGGATCAAATTCGCTGATTACGATGGTGATGGAGACCTGGATGTTATAGCCCTGGGTCAGGGAGAATACTACATGACCGACGAGACAGGAACCGGAGGCCCCGATTCTTTTTCGATGAGCATCATGTATTTCAAGAACTCTGCAGGAACCTTTACACTGGATGACTATCAGGAGTTTGATAACGCTTTCCTCTTCCAGGGACTGTGGTACTGGTCCGAGAGCAAGTTCGATATGGACGTCGGCGACGTGGATGATGATGGTGATATCGACACTGTTGTCGCGTGGAATGCAGACACGAATGGCAATAGTGGAAATGGTGGAGAAGAGATCAAGATCACATTGATCGAATATGAATCGGGATCGCTTTCCAATTCATCCATCCGGAACATCGTTTTCAATGGCGGGATAGCAGAGATGAACCCGCTTGTCAGGATCGCAGACTTCGACGCCGATTCCAATCTCGACATCGTCTATGCCTATGGCGGAACTGCCGCTTCAGGGGCTATTATCGAGGCGAGGCTCTTTGTCATGTGGCATACTGGTGTTGGAGCTGCCTGGGGAACGCCCATTGACCTTGATCAATATGGAGTTATGAAGCAGGGAGGCGTTTTCGGTTCGCTCCCATATGCCATTGCAATAGGTGAGTTCGCTGGAAATGCACTCCCGGATATTTTACTCACAAATAACAGGAATGGTGGAACTGGTCCCGCATTCGGCGATACGGGCGTCTACCTCATTCGGGCCACGGATAATAGGAAT
>JAUVCN010000190.1 GCA_030595715.1 Thermoplasmatales archaeon | reverse complement strand
GTTCAGTCGACCCATCGATAGTGGATGGAGCCCTGTTGATATGATCAACGAGATCGGAGGGATGGCCCATGTGAATACCAATCTCCTGTCCACAGTGCTCCTTGACACAATGGGGTCCGTGATCCCCTTCTTTGGATTGCTCGGGTGGGCAGCAGCAATGCTTGTGGGTTATCTGATATTGAAGAAATGGGAGAAAGGCGGAGTGGAGATCAAGATGGACATCAAGAAATGGGCACTGAGGTCCGTCCCAGGGGTCATTATTGCTGTCTTTGGAGTTATATCAATACTCTGGGCAGACACCGGATTCAGTATCTGGATGGCGATCGCACTCATCGGATGCATACCGGCATCCATCTCGGCATTCACCCTCAGAGCTTTCGGTGAAGAATCATTACCTCTTGAATATGGCGTAACGGAGATAAAAAGCTCGAACGTGGGACAGAAGGTATCCGATATGGTCGGATTCAGAAAGGCCTCATTCAACGACATAGGTGGATTGGCAGATGTCAAGAGAGAGGTGAAGAACGCACTCATGGTGCCGCTACTTGAACCTGAGATGGCTTCCAAATATGGAGTTAAACCTTCCAAGGGGCTGCTCCTCTTCGGACCTCCCGGATGTGGCAAGACATTGATGCTTAGAGCTGTCGCTTCAGACCTCAACGTGGATATGATCGGAGTGAAATGTTCCGATGTGATGTCCAAATGGTATGGAGAGTCAGAGGGTCTCATTTCCTCTCTATTCGTTGAGGCAAGGGCAAGGTCCCCGTGCATCCTTTTCCTGGATGAGATCGATGCGATAGCAAAGAGAAGGGATTTCTATTCCACCGATGATGTGACCCCGAGGGTCCTTTCGATCATGCTTTCAGAGATGGATGGTATGGACGATGCAGAGGGAATAATAATCGTAGCTACCACCAACATGCCGGACCTCATTGATCCTGCCCTCATGAGGCCAGGAAGGTTCGACAAGGTGATCTACGTCCCACCACCGGACAAGATCTCCAGAGAGGAGATCCTGAAGGTACACATCAAGGGAAAGTTCGTATCCGACGATATCGATATTGCAAAGGTCGCGGGCAGGATGAAAGGTTTCTCCGGTGCAGACATTGCGAATCTGGTTAGGGAAGCGTCATCACTTGGGCTGGAGCGGGCTCTGGAAACGAAGAAACCCCAACCCATCACCGAGGCAGATATGGAATCCATACTCGATGAGATCAAACCTTCGATAACTGAACACATGATCCAGTTATATGACAAGCTCAGAGCTGAATTTGAGAGGAAGAAGAAGGGCGGAGATGGGAATGCCGATCGAAGCAAGAAAGCAGAACCCATCAAAGCAATGAAGAAACCCGTTAAGAAACAGTCACCTCTTCCTTCCCCTCCAGAACCTCCGAAGAAAAAGAAAGAGGAGGCCTACGATATTGAAGAGGCAGAACACGGGATCGAAGAGATGGGTGATTGGGAGGATGCCTGATTGAACTTCCTGATATCGGCTTCTCTCGTGATCGTTGCGATCGCAGCCCTTGTCCTTGGATTCCTGGGGATGAAATATCCACTGGGAAGAAAGGACTGGCCCCATGACAGGGAGAAAACGTTCAGGTACCTCATTTCGGGCATTCTGTTCTTTATCATAATGGGACTGATATACTGGATCACCAGGTACTGGGACTATCCCATGTCCGGAAAGGGCCTGTTCTATCTTGCCATGATCATAATACCGATACTCATCGTTCTTGGATTGATATTCCCCAAGGGGAAGAGCAGACTTCTCGAATGATCAGCAATCAATAACGATCTTGAAAAGTGGGATCTCTATTGCATCGACCATTTCGGGTCCGACAACGATCTGATCATGAGGCATTCCATCATTTGTATTCACCCTGATGATCCTATCCACATTCTCGGACCCCAGGTAGAAAACTTTGAGGTAGGATCCACCCCCGTGGACCTTTCCACTGAACTTCCCATCCTGATACCAGAGAGCGGTTTGGCAGATCTCCTGACCCTTATTCCCCTCAATGTAGAATGCAATGATCAATTCACCATCATCCGGCGAGAATATCTTCGAGTTCCTGTATTCGAATTCCGGTTTGATGTCCACCTGCCACATCTCTCTATCGGATATCGGTTCGGTAATGTTATGGAAGTTCATTTCAAATTTCTCTATGACGATCGTTCTATTCTTCATCCTCTCGACCCCAGGACCCATATAATACAATTTATTGGGGCCGGATCGCAGGTTCATCATCTTGTAGTATCCATCGGATCCGGACCTGCAGATATTGTCGATCCTTCCCCTTTCATTCGTGATCGATATTGTGATGTTCTCCATGGGTTTCCCGAACTGGTCAGTGATCCTTCCTTCAAGGTCCCCCAATGAATGGAATCTGATGACATTCTCTTCCCGTTGTGAGGAAGCGGCATATTGTGCCTTTCCGGAGTAGAGCAGGGATGTATCGCTATCGGCCATGTATCCATCCTTTTTGAACCTGAATATGTAATAGCCCTCATTCTCGTTCATTTGCGGGAGTAAGACTTCCACTTTTCCCCCCTCGTCCGAATGGACCGATACGTGAAATGATTCTGTATAGGGCTCATAATCGTTCAGGAAAGGGAGGGATCCAATATTGTAATGGTCGTAGTTCCTCTCGAAGATCTCAACTTCAACATCCGGTATCGGTGTGGAATCCAGCTCCTCTACCACATGGAAGATATATCTTTCCCTGAACAGGTCCTTTTCAAGAAGAAAGAAAGTGCCTATGGCAGCTATCGAGAGCAGCAGGACCATGGTGATGACCAATACTGTTATGATGGCTTTCTTCATTTTTCTCCTCGAAATTCAATGTGACTTCTACAATTAAAGGATTTCTGGAACGGATCTTTTATTTGATGGGTGACAGATCGTCCGAATGAAGGACCATTCCGGGAGTTGCACCGATCCTGTATGCAAAGAGACCCCCCTGTCTGAAGAATAGATGGTTCCCCTTGACACCGATGATATTACCCCGTATCCTCTCTCCTTTGAACTTCTTTGGTGTTGATGGTAGGGGTTCTTTCAGCGGATAATCGTCGATCATGATCGGTTCCAATTCCAGCTCATCCGGACCCTTGACAAGATATGCTTTCGGATGGGACATCTTGTCGATATCATCCCAGAACATCTTCAGTTCCTCTTTGACCCGCAGGAGGTTCTCGGATATCTCGTTCAGGTCCCTTTTCAATGAACTGTTCTTGATCTTTTCATAGGATGATACCATCTGGGGAAGGCCCAGTGTTCTCGAGATCGCTCCCTCATAGGACCTTGCGGAGAACCTGTCCTTCAGGATGAGGAGGGGAAGCATTCCATCTGCACCTTGTTCCATTGCCCTTGTTCTCATCCTTCTGTGCTGGGTCATGCCGATCTTCATTTTACTTCTGAATGCTGTTATG
>JAUVCN010000197.1 GCA_030595715.1 Thermoplasmatales archaeon | reverse complement strand
GTGACAGGTGGACCGGGGCAGGAGGTCTACATGGTCATTCATGAGGTGGACTCTTACAAGCTCCAGGAGACGAGCAACGAAGTTGGATACTCGACATACACGGTCTTTCTGGAAGGTGACAACTTCGAATGGAACACAACTTATTGGTTCCACTACTCGAATGTTGAGGATGGTCCGGACCTTGCTGTTGACCTTTCCGGATGGAGGCATATGCCCAACGAAGGTGCAGGAGTGCTTCCTCCACCTGAATGGGAGATAACTGATGCCGAGGTATCACTGACTGACAATGGTGATTGGGAAGTGTATGTCAAAGGGAACGAGGGATTGGACATTTTCCTCATAATACCAGGGTTGGGATCATTCCTGTTGACCGAGACCGGTCCCGGTGAATATGGGATCGCCATCAATGCAACGAACTTCGAAGGTGGGAAGGAGTACGCATTCTTCTTCTCAAACTCCACGGATGGGGAAGACCTTGCTCCCGGTTTTGGCGGATCACTGGTTGCCAGAGTGATCGAAAGAGAAAAAGAAAAGAAGGAAAGCAGCCTCCTCTGGTTGTTGTTGCTCATAATAGCGATCCTTTTGATATTGATCGCTATCGCTGTTGCAGTCATTGCCATAAGAAAACAGGGTGAGGGGGGTGTAATGGATTGGGGAGAAGAATGATAATTGGATAGTTCAGAGTAGAGCTTGAACACGTAATGATCAATTCATCTGCACCGATCTGCGATCAGAAGGAGCCTTCATCATTGATCGTAATAAACGTCAGATCTGTTCCCGGATAGATAGCTACATGAAGATATCTACCGAGGTTCCCGGACCTATGCCGAATTCTTTTGAAAGTCCCTGATTCACTTCCAGAACATATGCAACGGGACCTCCGCTTGAATAGAATTCCAACTCATTGTCCATCTTTCTTATCCCTGCATCTGCCTCATGGACATTCAATACTTCGAGGTCCTCCGATATGAAGATGATATCGAGATCAATGTAGGTCCCTTTCATCCAGAAGGAAACATTCTGCGGTTCTTCGTATACGAACAGCATTCCTATCCTTTCCCCCAGCGATCTCACATCCATCAGGCCTTTCGCCCTCTCATGGGCAGTATCTGCAAGATCACATAGAATTACAAGGTTCTCTTCAACTTCGAATCTGACCTTCGCCTCATATAGCCTGACATCATCAATGATGACAGGGTCCTCTTTCTCGATAGGGACGATCCCGAACAAGACCAGGGCCATGATCAGCAAAACGAAGATAAATGCGGTCCTATCCATTGCTTCCCCCATATGGTTAAAGGCCTCTTGACAGATAAATCCTTCACAATTACATTGCTCCAACTCTCTTCTTTATAATGGTAAACAATATCTGTTTCTCATACTGACCGTAACACTAGTGCAGTGACAATATAGTTGTTAGCGACCTTCTCATATGTTGATGTTTTATGATAAGAAAATGTCAATAACTCTTTCACTCTCCATTGAACCCATTATCGCAGATGTGTTGTGATAATACAGACAAATTCCAATAGCCACAAATTATAAATATACCCCTCATTGAAAAGGTTCAAAATGTGACAATATATATAATGATTGTAAGGAAGTCCATAACACCCTTCGGGGTAGGGAAAGAGGTTAAAACATGAAAAGAAATATTGTTATTTCTATACTTATTGTGTTCTCTCTTTCAATAGGATATTTTATAATACATCCAATTGAATCGGTGGATGCAGAAGACGGATATACGGATTTTGATGAAGACGGAAGGCCGGATGAATTCGAGATCGAGCAGGGTCTCGATGAAACTTCCAATGATATTGAATGGACATTCCTTGTATACTGTTGCGGTGATGACGTTCCGGCGGGGAATAGAACCGGGACACTTCTACCTGAAATGTGGGAGTTCATCGAAAAGTTGAGCTGGGTTGGATGCACGGACAACATAACTATTGTTGTCCAATTCGATGGAACGGATGTATTAAATCCATTTGGAAATCATCAAGACCAATTTTGGCATGAAATTCAAAATAATCTGGATAGAGGTTTATCTCCGAATTCAACTTCAACAAGAAGGTTTTTAGTTGGAAAAGATTCGGTTAAAGACTGGAATAATAGTAAAAACTTGGGTCCTAATTGCTGGCACAATACAATCAGGTCTCCAACATCAAGTTACGATTTATGGGATGTAACAGATTGGGACCCAATGAATACCGGAAAAGCACATAACAATATGAACTGGGAAGCAAACATGGCAGATCCCAACACGTTCTACGAATTTATATCATGGGGAATGGACACATTCCCATCAGATAACGTATGTTTGTACGTTGACTCCCATGGTGATGGAGTGAATGGTTTCGGGTACGATTACCGACCAAACACAAACACCACTACAACGACCAAAGATGTACTGAACGTAAGTGATATACAAACCGTAGCAAATCTCCTCACCAAGGAAGATCCTCCAAAGAAACTTGACATGGTCATGTTCCAATCATGTTTCATGGGCAATACGGAATTCTGCAAGGAGTTCTCCTTTTTCGCTGGTTATT
>JAUVCN010000133.1 GCA_030595715.1 Thermoplasmatales archaeon | reverse complement strand
GGATACCTTGGATCGGTCGGTCCGATATCCTCATCCATGATCCTCCCGATCTCTTTATTTCCTCTACCGGTAGAAACGATAACGCCCTTGCACCCAGCGGCGTGACCCGCAAGAACATCTTTCAGATGATCTCCGATCATTATTGACGAGGAAAGATCGATATCATTTTCCAGTGCCGCGCGAAGGATCATTCCGGGGTGAGGCTTCCTGTCTATATGATCATCACGATACCTGTCGATGATCGAATCCGGATGATATGGACAGTAGTAGGCCATATCCCAGGGTCTATCGGAACCGAGATGGTCTTTCATATACTCCATGACATCCATGAGGTCTTGATGGTCGATCCTACCCATTCCGATGGAACCTTGATTGGTGATTATGATGATAAGGAAACCCATTTTCCTGAATCCCGAGATGGCCTCAATGGCGCCATCTATGATCCTTGGTCTGTCCTTCAGGCAGTTGGGATATCCATCCTCGATGATCAGTCCATCCCTGTCGAGGAATATCGCCTTTCTGCCATTGTTCTTCCCCGGTTCCGCGATCTTGGTATCCACGGTCGATTCGGGTGCAATGGCAAGTGTTCGCATTCTGTCAAGGATGGGTCCATCCGGGAATTTCATGAGGGGATCACCGTCGTATGAGGTGAGAACCTGTGGAGCTGTCTGGAATCATCCAGCAACACATCACCTCCATCTGGTATCATGGATAACAGATACGCCCTTATGAATCCCTCGTTGTTGGCCTCGGAGAACATGGAATCCGTGAAGATCCCGGTAGTGGAAATATATGTGATGGAACCTCCCGATGTTCCGATGTCGTATTTGACAGCAATGGGGCCATATGGAACATGCGGTTCGAACTCACCATCAAGCTGGTCCATCTCTCCATTGTCGTTGAGATCTATGATGGTAAGGTTCTTTGTGGTTGTAAGGACCATTCTGGCCGGTCCCGATACGTATAACCCTTTGGGCGAATCGGTCAAGACATTGTAGACCTGTCCACGGACCGGAAGGGAATATCCTCTGATGAACCTGATATTGTGGACCCAACCCGGGTCCATCCCATCCTGTTCCTCCAAGAAGGTGTTGTCTGAAAGATAATTGTGGCCGGTGAACTCCGGTTTTCCTCCGGCAATCCCGTACATGTAGTTCGCAAGTCTGTTGGTGTTGGTCCCATCATCTGCAATGATGACCTTGCCGCCATCTTTGGCGAAATCTCCTATGGAGATCAGGTCATCTGAGATGAATTCCTTCTCGACCCCTATCATCATGTAAACGGTCTCTTCTTCATTCAGGACATCATCCAGTTCATGAGGACCGCTTACCTCGTCATAGTTGAAGATCACTATCTCATTGATGGAAGCTTTCATTTTGGAAAGGTCGCCCCAGGGACCGATGTCCTCCGGGTCCTCTCCTCCGTTCCCATCTCCCTCTCCAGAGGGTGGGAATATAAGGATAACTGCCACCAGAACGAAGATCACAACGATAGCCAGGACCAGTATCAGAAAACCCGGTTTCCTCTTGGTCTGTTCCGTCACGGGCTCATGAGCCGAAGGGCCGTATTTCTATCTTTTGGGAACTTGTGCATGTATCTCATTTGATTATGTCACCGATCACGGCAAATGCATTCCTTCCACCGCCAATGTGGATAACTGCATCGGGATGGTTCCTGTCCAATCCAAGATCGGCAAGCTCCTTCGATACGTTCGAATTGACAACCCTTCCAACCACTACATGATGATCACCGGCTTCTTTCATCCATTCCAGTTTGCATTCGATGTTCGTGATACACTCCTTCACACCGAATGCCGAGACAACCTTGCTCTTTTGAGGTGTCAGCCCGGCCTTCTCGAACTCCGACACATCCCTCGGGTATGGTTTGGCGGTCTCCTTGATATGGTGTACAAGGTCCTTCCCGGGGACACATATCACGAACTCTCCCGTATCCTCGATGTTCTTGAAAGTGTCCCTGATGTTCCTGATGGCCACTCCGATCAGAGGAGGGTCCATCGATATCGGCATGTGCCAGGCATAGGGTGCTATGTTCTTCACATCGCCGTAAAGGGTGGATACAAGCACAACTGGCATCGGGGTAGTGGCCTTCAGGAAATGGAGTGGTTCGAGGTCCATTGATATCACATTTTACCGCAACGGCTTTGAGGATGAGATACCTTTCGGGTGACGGTGAGAAGTTGATCAGGGACCTTATACTGAAGAACAGGAGCTACAGAAGGTTCAACGAGAGCAGGAAGGTGTCAAGGGAAGAACTTGTTGACCTGGTGGACCTTGCGCGTACCTCAGCATCTGCAGCAAACAAGCAGCCCCTGAAGTTCAAATTATCCTGGACAGATGAGATGAACGATATTATCTTCCCGAAGATCGCGTGGGCAGGATATCTTCCCGATTGGATAGGTCCGGAAGAAGGTGAACGACCCGCTGCTTACATCATGATATTCGGAGATACCAGGATATCAACAAATTACTTCGTCGACCATGGGATAATGGCACAGTCCATGTTGCTTGGAGCGGTCGAGAAGGGATTGGGAGGTTGCATTATCGCGGCTTTCGACAAGGTTACACTCAAAAAGGAACTGGGCATACACGGGTATCTCGAACCCTTGCTTGTGATCGCTATCGGAGAACCTGTCGAAAGAGTTGTGATCGAACCTGTTGAAGATGGCGATATCAGGTATTACAGGGATGAAGGGGGATCACATCATGTTCCCAAGAGGTCCCTGAAAGAGATAATTTTAAGCTGAAACAAGGAATTCTTTATTATTAAATGGACCTTTCAGCTATTGTGTCCTTACAGGGTATTCTTCGTAGGCTGGACAGGGGAAGGATCATAGGCTTCATGACCCTGATCACATTGCTTTTCATTCTGGTGCTGCCTCTTGCAGAGCCGGCCCTATCGGAGCTGTTGGGACCGTATGAAGATGGTGAATGCGAGGAGTGCCATACCGAATTCGAACCATTCATGGTCCAGGTCGATTCTCCAAGCGAGGTCCCTGCAGGATATGAGTTCGATTACGGCCTCCTTGTACAGAATCCCTGGGCTCACGATCTGAACGACGTTACACTCATAGTGGACCTTTCAGGTTCTCCAGGTATCGGTCCGAAGGATCCGACCAAACTCGAACCTGTCCAACTTCAACCCGGAGGAACCGCCCCTGCAGGGGGATCATCCTTCGATTCGTTCATGGTCGAAGGTCAGGTGAACGAAGTAAGGATCGAGATGGATTGGAACAGACCCTTGCTGTTCATGGGTGATCTGGACCTGACGTTGAGCGGCCCCGCCGGGGATTGGAGCGAGACCGGGGAAGATCAGATCATCATTCCAGGTGATCGGTTCAATGCCGATACATACGGTGAATACTTCTGGACCGTTTCAAATTCAGCTCCGGCAAGGAGCATCTCCTTCACACTTGATATCCTGATAGATCATAATGGAGATGACAGCGAGGTCACAGCGTTGATCGATCATCTGGGTCCACGGGATAGTATGACAATATCGGTTCCGCTTCTTTCCAGGGACAGGAGCGAGAATCGGATATCATATACACTCCATGCGACAGCATCCTATGATCATCCCGATGAAGGTGTCGATGAGGATGTCTATTCCACCACAGGCACCAGTAATATCATAGTTGACAGCGACCTTGTTTATTCCCGGCCCAGTGAAAAGATAACAGTTCCAATGACACTCTGGGTCATGGGTCGTATCCTGGGGTTCCTCACCGTTGCCCTGTTCCTTGCTTCATTTGCTACTGGAGGCTCTATCCAGAAGGTCAAGAGATGGATCGATGGAAAGATTAAGGATCGAGTGAGGTGGCATTGTGTGATATCGTTTACGGTCATGATCTCGGCTGTTTTGCACCTTATAGTCCTATATCTGGGTTATTATTCCAATACATACAAGGGTATCTTCACGGGCGGGATACCTCTGGTGATGATGATCATCGTCGGTATCACTGGATACAAACGGTCAGCGTTCGTGAGCCGTATCGGTGAAAGGAACTGGAGAAGGATCCATTTCTGGCTGTCCATCGCAGTGATCCTGTTCCTTCTATTCCATATGATCACGGAAGGGACGGACCTGTCATTCATCAGATGGTGGTGAACATGGCCCATGATCCCGGTTCATGGTTATTGTTCATCCATCCACCTCTGGCTGTAATAGGATACATACTGACCTTCACATTACTTTTCGCGTTCGTCAGATACAGGAAGGACGGGAAATATGGATCGATAGTCTCCAGAGTGGGATCAGCAGCATGGGCATTCAATTTCCTTGGGCTGGTAACCGGGATGATATGGGCACAGTCAGCCTGGGGAAGACCGTTCGCTTTCGATCCCAAGGAAACATTGACACTGTTATTGTTCCTTTCAGTCGGTCTGAACATGTATCTGTTCTACCGGTCAGCCGACAGGAAGGTATTGATCATCAATGCTCTTATCAGCTGCATCTTGATCATTTTGACCGTTGTCATTCCTCTGCTGCTCAAGAGCCTTCACGGTTATCTTTGAGGATATCGATATCAATGGATCTAAAGGAGTTTTTCTGTGATCAGTATCATGATGGTTATCGCCGAGATTGTTCTGCACTTTTCGACCGGCATCCATAAACAATGGAAAATGATGAAATATTAATCATTTTTTAAGGGGTATATATACTGATTTTCAGGTTCCGACAATTCCAATATGAAGTTTAATAAAGAATGATACTATTATCTATATTGTATTGGAGGAGAGCAGAATGCAACCTTTAATGCTCAAGAGAGCGTATGCTGTAGCGATCGCGATTGCGTTTTTATCAACAGGATTTCTGTCGCTGATATCATTACCCTCTGACAGCATGAATTACGTTCAGAAACCCCGTCATGGAAAAGGTGTACACCTTGATCTGAACATCTACGACGATCCGGTCACTTCATATGAGTTTGTATCATCACATATGGACCGAACCATTCGTTTTGAAGATAGCATCCAATCAAATTCAGTTTTTTCTATGAAACTATTTGATCTGGACATTGAAATGAAAAGTATTTCTCTGAAAGATGGTGAACGGAATTCCGCGTCCAGAGAGAATCATATATATGGTGATCTGGCAAGATCAACCTACACACATAATAATCCTCAAATGACGAATAATTTTAAAATTACAAAGAATAACGATTTTGAGCTTGATTTTAAAACCACTATATCTGGTGTGAAGGAAACTATCATTCTCAACACTCCTCCCAGGAACCTGACCACCGACCTTGTCATTATATCAACATTCGAAATTGATCAACAACTTGAAGTTGAGAATAATTCAAGACCAGGTGTATGGATTGATGGAATTGGTGACCTGCAAATAATTCATTCCAAATATGGGATTCCGGTATATACTATCCCAGAGCCTATCCTATATACATCTCCTGATATTATTGAAACTGAAACCGGACAGGAAGTGATCCAGAGTACGATAAAAAGAATCGAACTGGATTATAAATACAAGGTATTCAGGAATATATTGTACTATGAGATCATCGTTCCATTTGAGATCCATAGTTCCAATGAGATCAATTTTAATTTATCTAATACCGGTCAGGGACTTGATTTATCCGACAATCGAGAAAATATGATCGACCCGGACTCAGATGGTGACGGATTGTATGATGGACTGGAACATGATTGGGCATCTGATACAGACCATGATGGTGTAGCCAACATGGAAGATCCAGATTCCGATAATGATGGTCTTTGTGATGGCTGGAAAGATGATTATGTTTGGGATCCGAAAAATAATAGTAATGAAGGTGGTTTCGTAACCTGCGGATCGTCAACGTCATTTACATTTGCAAACAATGCAAGTTCCTTTGACTGGTGGGAGGGTGAGGATAACGACCTTGACGGTGTTGTCGATGATGGAAATTGGAATAACGGTGCAGGACCAGGTGAAACCGATCCAATCATGCATGATTCTGATAAGGATGGATTATGGGACGGATTTGATGTCAAAGATCCTGATGATGACATGCATCGCGGTGAGATCTATATTTGTGGTGCAACAACGTTGAATAATATTGTTACTGGATTCAGTTATCGAAGACTCTATACATCCACCAACGAACAGGATTCGAGCACAGATCCCCTTGATTGGGACACGGATGATGATTCATTATATGATGGCCACCAGGAAGTCTACAGTTGGGGGAGATACCGGTATCTGTTCATCCGAGTTCCAACTTCAACTGGTGGAGTATTAAAACAATTCACGGAGATAACATCCGATCCATCTAATGCTGATACTGATGGTGATAATCTTGACGATTGGGATGAATATTTAAAAGGTAGTCTCCCCAATCAAACTGATAGTGATCAAGATGGTATAGATGACGATATTGAAGCTGCAGAAGGAAGTACCACCTATCCAAATAATTTTGATTCTGATGATGATTACATCCCAGATGGTTGGGTGAACGGGTGGTGGTATGACACCTCAAAATGGTATATTAATAGTACTAGAAAAAACCAGAATACGACACGTGATTATTGGGAAGGAGAAGACCGAAATTGTAATGGGATTTGGGAATCGGCCAATGATGAAACAAAACCATATAGCCGTGATTCAGACGGTGATGGATTGCTCGATCCTGATGAGTATTTCTTCTATTTGCAAGATCTCCCGAATCCGAATTCTGACTGGACAAATCCGGAAAATGATTCTGATGTTGATAACGACGGTATCATCAATACTTTGGATATAGACTCCGATGGCGATGGATTAAATGATACTGAAGAGGACTATGACCACGACGGTGAGCTAGACGCGACTGTAGGGTCTGGAGACAATCCATTTTATAGTTCTGCCAAGGAGACAAATCCTTATGATGATGATTCTGATGGAGACGGAGTAGTTGATGGCCTAGATTCTCCTGATTATAATCAAAACTCCACAGTAATTTGGAGAGGTGATATCGATGGTGATGGTCTGATCAATGCAATGGATACAGATTCGGATGATGATGGTACCAATGACAACTCTGACAGCTATCCTCTGGATGATACTGATACAGGTACCTCTGTTTTAACAAATACAAGTGATTTAGATAACGATAATTTAACTCATGCTGAAGAGACTATCCTAGGGACAGATCCAGATAATAATGACACTGATGGTGATGGATTGAAAGACGGTGATGAAGTTAATATTTATGGAACAGATCCTAATTGTACTGATTCTGATGGCGACGGTGTAGATGACGGGACCGAGATAGATTGGGGGACCGATCCGTCAGATGAGGACTCGGATAGAGATGGTCTCGTGGATGGTAGCTCGTATGAAAGTAATCATGATAGCGATCTTGATGGAATTATCAATTCACTTGAAACAGATTCTGATGATGATGAAGTGTATGATGGTGAAGAGGTGAATATGTATTACATTGATCCTAAGGATTCCGATTACGATAATGATGGTTTAACAGATGGTTTCGAACTGTTTACTTTCAATTCCAATCCTAAACAATCAAATACCGATGGACCCAGTTCTCCAACAAGGGGCGATTCCGATGGTGACTTGCTGGATGATAAGGAGGAATTCTTGATAGGTACTGATCCGGGAATTCCAGATTCAGATGGTGATGGTGTATCTGACAGCGATGACTATGAACCTATGGTGGAAAATTTAATACTAACGTTGGATGTATATGAATTGAATTGTATGACTGAAAATATGGATCCTTCAAATGCGTTCCGAGCACCCGATTTTGAGTTGAGGATCTGGTTTTATGAATATGATGTGGATGATGAAAAATGGAATGAAAATGATTATGATGAACCTAGATACTGTAATGATAAATACAATCATCAGGATGATAAAACTCGCAGATCGGATGTAATCAATTCAGAAACTCGATGGTTGAAAATAATTATCCAGCT
>JAUVCN010000122.1 GCA_030595715.1 Thermoplasmatales archaeon | reverse complement strand
CTTCCCGAATGTGAATCGAGGGTCCTCTACTTCTCCTCTGTATAATATCAGGTTTTTTTCCTTGTATCTTTCAATATAACCATCCTCGAGCAATTTTTTCAATGCTCTTTTAACAGTCATCTTGTCCATATCAAGGATCCTCGAAAGCTCTCTAAGATAGAACCCTTCGAATGGATTCATATAGAAATGGGAAAGGACTTTAAGTGTGGGGATATTTTGATACAACTGTATCATAATACCCACTACAACTCTTGAGATATTAATAAATTTGGTCAAGATCACATTTATCCGTATTATATCTCAACTTGACTCATTCAGTACGGAGGAACTCAAGACCTATTGTGTATTTTTCAAGTTCTGATAAAAATAGTAGAGATTTTGGTTTGAATTTCTGACCCAACATTTGATTATCCTCACTGAAGGAAAAAAAGGGTAGAGCAATAAAATGATCCCTATCACAATATTGGTTAAGACCATGGAGATATTTACCATATCCATAGAGAGGATCGGTGAAAGGTGGATTGCATCGATAGTTCCTCACGAGAACCAGTTTGGCTCAAGGACCTGCAATTTCAATATTACGAACAATCTAACTTCCGAGACATTCCTTCAGGAAATTGTTGTAACTGAGATCAATGACCCACCGGTCATCAAACTGTCAGAAGGCTATGATCTATCCCGATCACAATTCTCCAGTATAGAACTACATCCTGAAGTGGAAGACGAAGATGAGATGGAAGGATTGATCTTTTCGATAAATTTCGAGGATCCAATGTATGGTCAATATGGATCGATCCTGGATCAGCTACCATTTCATAAACCGAAGAAAGGAACTGACTGGGATTTTAACAATGTGACAGGTTATTTCTTCTGGGATCTGAGTGACCAGGAGATCTGGGGATCGAATAATGGCTATGTTGAGGTTGTCGAGGTCAGGATCATTTTAAAGGTTACCGACAGTCGTGGCGCCTCGGATACAATTACGTGGGCCCAGGAAATGAAAGATGTCAATGAGGAACCTCAGAAGCCATCCGAAATACATCTTGAATATTATAGAAATGAGATAATGGTCGGGGATACGGTGCATTTCTGGGTCGATGAGATAATTGATCCTGACGACGATCGGATCAATTACAGATGGGATTTCGGAGATGGTGCAACAGCTCAAGGAATGCATGTCAACCATACATACTCAAAGAAAGGTTGGAAAACAATACAGATGTGGGTGGATGATGGTGAATTCCAGTCCGAAAAGATCTCGTATCGGATAGAGGTAAATGAGGAATGGGTAACAGACATTCCCGAGAATCCGGAACTCCCTTACAACCCTGAATCCGAAGAGAATGCCTACGTGTTCATTATTATCACCATCGTCGTTATTGTGATAATTATCATCGTTGTGATCATGATATTCATTGTAATGATGTCCACGGTCGAAGAAAGGGAGAAGATGAGAAGGTCCTCAGATGAAAGAATATATTGATCTGAAGGGAGAATATGATCTCAGTTGTATGATGACCCCACGGATGAAAATCTTCGTTTTTCTTTCTCCCCCTGAGGTTCCAGCAATCCATGTTTTCGATCGCCTTCCATCGATCTTCAATACATCTTGAATATATACTGCTTATCCGATTCGGTATTCGGGATACTGATGTTTGATTGGTGGAAAAAGAGAAATGAAAGGAAGAAGAGACGAAAGGAACTTCTCGATAAATACACATTTACCACCACCAATCCCTATCAGGCAATCATCTGGAAAGCGGCACAGAAACTGGCATGTCATCTCAAGAGATATGGAATTATTTGTAAACCCGAAGAAACCATAAGACAGTATTATGTCAATGCATCCAGGATCGATGGCATGGACAGGAAAGCATTGTTCGCTCACCTGTACATTCTCGAGGGATCAATGTATTCAACATTCGAGATGAAAGAGCTTGATAAGAATAACTGCATAATGGAGCTCAGAAAGATAGAGATGTCACTGGATAATGTGCCTGCCCCGTCCAAAAAGGGACCTGTAAAATTGATCGATCCGGAGAAGATCGAGAACGAACCATTTGTTTTACCCAAAATGAATGTTATAAATTGTTATCCCAAGGATAGATATCCGGAACAAGAAAGCATTCGATCATCGAGACCCGGAGATCTTCGAAGATTGAGGTCCCGTTTCGATTCAGTGGGAGCAGATCCATTTCCCGAGATGGATATGAGGATCTCTTCGAGGATTGTGGAGCTGATCGAAATGGAGGAGATGACCGATCTCAGAGAAGTTATCATGGAGAATGCTGGCATATATATGACCAATGTGCATCTTTCTGAACTCACCGGTCTGTATCTTCTGGAGCTATGTTACAGGATCAAGGAGGTCCATGGTTTCGATGATCCATTGATCGATGGTCTCTTGGGTCTTGTAGTTCCGGGGAGCAAGGTCTTGGCTGGTTCGGAAAACAGGGACTATGTCATTCCGGATGATGTGAAGATATCACTTCTAACCCTCCTTCCAGGATATCAGATGAAGACTTACAATGATGCAAAAAAGATAATAGACTCTGTGCAGGTTCCGTCTGTTTTAATCTCAGAGGCAGAGGTTAGAACAAATAATTGATCTATTCAAATGAATTTATGATCATGGATCTCAAGATACACTGTACACACTCGAAACCTGTTGCCTTCAATTGAAAACTGATCCACAGACTCGATCACTATGGCTGCATCCATCAAACCATGGAAGATATTCAACTTTGATCCTGAATGGTCAATAAATTCATGAATCGGGTTTCATCCATTCATGCGATGGATGATCATTCCCTTCTTTGGGTTGTTGAGGGGTTTTTTTCTTCACCATTTTCCTCTGAAGGAGTTTCTGGTGCTTGATCAGGATTGTTATTCCTATTCCGCAGAAGGATAAGCGTTACCACCACTCCCAGGATCAAGAACGAAAGGACGATAGATACGATCATAAGTAGTGGAAGATCTCCCTTTACTTTGGTATCGCCTTCAATGTCTATGGATACACTATCCGAGGGATCGCTAATGCCGAATGATGTCTCTGCATATACCGAATAATGATATTCATGACCTTTGTCAACGCTGATATCCATAAATTCCATGGCAGAGGAGGAGACCTCTCCGATAAGCTTTGATTCTTTACCGGTTTCCGATCTGTAAATGGAATAACCGATGATCTGGGACCCTCCGTTCGACACGGGCAACTCCCAAGAGACACTGACAGATCCGTCAATGATCTCAAGCGATACATTTACCGGTGAGGATGACCGGATCACATAGAACAGAGAGACCATTTCGGAAGGATCCGATTCTCCCACTGAATTGAAAGAGGTCAGGTAATACTCGTAATCCTGACCAAGGGACACAGTTGTATCTAGATATTCATTTCTTGATGGGGTTATGGTATCAAGGATCATGAATTCATTGGTACCCGGGTAATATCTGTATATTCTCAATACCTTGTTTTCTCCTTCGGATCCGATATCTTCAACTCCTGCATTCCAGTTCAGAAGAATACCATCTTTGACCGATCTGATCGTAAGGTTGGATGGAATTGAAGGTCTTTTCGGAATGAGCAGTTGCTCCCCTCTCAGCGGGTCCGATTCCCCTTCGGAGTTGAACGCAGTGATAAGGTATACATAAGATCCACCTTCCAGTACAGTTGTATCATTATACTGTTCGAGTTTGGATCCACCGATCTCCCTGGGTTCTTCATCCAATTCCAATCGGTATATTTTGTACCCTCGAACCGGTGCTCCATTTTCAAATTCAGGTGTCCTCCACGCCAGGAATGCGTGGTCGTAACCGGTACTTGTTATGAGGTCTCTGGGAGGCGAGGGTTCAAATTTTATCTTGGGTATTCTGATAATTCCTGGCAAGGAATTGCCAATTTTGTTCACTGCACGGACCTTGTAAATATATTCGATCCCGCTTGATATCTCGGTATCATTGAACCAATGAGTTGAGGGAGAGACGCTACCTATTTCCAGTTCCTCCACTCCTGTTGCCCTGTGGATCAAATAGTGTTCCAGTTCGAATCCATTATTCGAGAGAGGCGGCATCCAGGAGATGTTTATCCACCTATTCCCGGCAATATATTCCAATCCTGATGGGGCATCTGGGACGCCACCAGGAGTGGCCGAGAGAGTTGACCTGTCAATGGATTCTCCTACCTGAGAAACAGTATGAACAGAATAATAGTAGGTGATCCCGTTTTCAACATTGGTGTCATTGAATCTTTCATTTACATGGGAGAGTGATTCGATCAACTCAAGTGATCCTTCGTCCAGACCCCTGTATATCTTGAAACCGTTGACCTGGTAGATGGAGTTGCTTGCGGGTTTCATCCATGAAAGAAGGATGAAGGAATCTCCGCAACTGATCTTCAACGATCCAGGTGGGTCCGGAAGTGGGAATGTTGAGACGGTTATTTCATTGGATCTATCCGATGTCCCGATCGAATTCTCGGCAGTTAGAAAGTAGATCAGTTCATCTCCGGGGATGATGTCACGATCAATGAATGCCCTGCTTGAATCACCCACCGTGGCAATTTGATAGTGATCGCTACTTGAATTCGATCTGAAAATATTGTAATGCTTGATCTTTTCGCCTCCTGTGATCAGAGGGAGGCTCCAGGTCAAAGTAACATTTTTAGGCCCAACGACCCCTGACAGGCCAACAGGAGGGGATGGCCTGCTCAGGGTGGATGTGACAACAACGTTGCTGGATGATGACTCCCCTTCATTATTGAGGGCTCTGATCCAGTAACTATATCCCGTTCCCGATTCAACATCGGTATCATTGTAGTTACGGATCGAAGCATCGGTGGAACTGATCATCACCTTCTCGGCATCCTCCATTCGATAGACCCTGTATTCAATTATTGGAGATCCACCTTCAAAGAGAGGAAGATCCCAGGAAAGATGTATGAAATCCCCTCCGCTCGTTGAAGTCAGATTTCTTGGAGGTGATGGGATCTCTGCTGTATCCAGCAACATCAAGAAAATATCAAAGTTACCGATGTAGGAAGAAGAGATACAACCATCTGTTGTTTGCAGATCGGTGGAATCAGTTGCTCCACCAAGATAGTATGATGAATTTGATCTTCTCTTTCCAAAGAATATATAATCATCTCCCTCCCCGCCAATATAGGTAGAATAGATGATCGATGTTCCCTCGGAATCCACCAATGTGAAGAATCCATCCTGGCCCCCACCGAGATACGATGTTGATAATGCATTCTCGGTTGTTTCAAGGTCTGTTGAATAGGTTAGTCCCGATATTGCAATGGACCCATTCATTCCAGTTGAGATGCTGTAGCCCAGGTCTCCATATGATCCTCCAATGTAAGTTGAGAATATTAATGCTGAAAGGTTGCCATTGATCTTCATAATGAACGAATCATAATCCCCCCCTTTGTACTCACTGGATACTGTCCCTGCACTGCCCGGTAGATTACGGGATGCGGTAATACCACCAACAATAATGGATCCGTCATCTCCAATGCAGAGGTCCATGATTTCATCATTATCGAAACTTCCAAAATATGTACATGCGTCTATAGTGGAATTGGCAAGATCAATAATGCATAAATATCCATCTTCCTCCCCGCTCAGGTTCGATTGATAAGCGTCCGTGCTGATCGGAAGATCCGTGGAATACCCAAATCCAGCTATGATAGCATGATTATCATCGATCATCTCGACAGCCAAACAGTTATCAATATCATCTCCACCGAAATAGGTGGAATATATCAATGAAGATCCGCTGCTGTCCAGATTCAACAGGTAGGAATCGGTGTATCCGTCACAATTCTTATCAAGGGCATCATCCGAAATCGGAAATTCATCTGAGATTGTCAGACCCGCAACGATCACATTATTTGAACCGTCAAGTTCCATGTCATTTCCAAGGTCATCATTCTCTCCGGCTATGTACGTTGAGAATATCAATGAGGTGCAATCAGGATCGAGTTTTGTAACAATTATATCTCGATCCCATTCATCTCCCCAGTGAGTTCTGTTGAATGCACCATCTGTTGTGGGATAGTCACTGGAATAAGTATCACCCGCAATGTAAATATTCCCACTCTCATCTGTTCTCACAATTTTCGAATAATCCCAATCATCTCCGGTGATGAGAGTGCATGAGATGATCTTGGAGCCCATGCTGTCCATCTTCATGATGAATATATCAATTCCCTGGAGGACATTTTCGTAAGCTCCCGGAGTGGTGGGGAAATCAAATGATAGGGTCACGCCTGTGAGAATAATATTCTCATTGAGATCCGTTGTCTGATCATAAGCAACATCCAGATCGAGTCCTCCCATATATGACGAATATACCAGTGGATCTATTATCAGATCCATGTTCGCATGGTTGCCGGAGATCGAGAATCCATAGGTAAGATCATCCATAACTTTGAAGGAGCAATCTACCTGGCTTCCATCGGATTGGAATGCGGTGGGGATGTTATCCGTGAGGAATACTTCGCCATCAAGGGTGAAATCGATCGAACCATGATCGATTACTATTGAGTCGCATCCTTCAGCTTGGATCCTGATATCATTAGGATCTCCGCCTGTCTTGACGATTATCTCGTATTTCAGGTCTGAACCCATGAAATAATATCTCATATCTATGGAAGGCCACAACTCTTCAAAAAGGACCGATCTAAAATTTGATCCGATCTTCGCAAGGTTCGTATCATCTCCTCCTACGAAAAAATGAGTGTTGTAATCGATCAATTCTCTTCCTTCTGGTTCTCTTCCGGAGAACAAGTCCAGTTTGATAACAACTCCATTTGTGGTTTTATCGATCATTTCAGGACCCGTGTTATAAACATTTTCAGGAAGGAAATGACCAATGTCAGGAGATTCTGTTTGTATATGGTAGATGACACATCCCGCTCCAAATCCTACATGTCCGAAGCTAGTTCTGGATATAAATGAAAGTTCCTCTTCCCACTGTCCTGCGTTTTCGGTGAAGATCCCTTCGCTATTTTCAATTTCGAAATTTTTGACAGCGTCTGATAAAGATCCATTCGTAGGACCTGCCTGGATGAAAGTAGCTGTTGTCGAAAGCAGTAATAATCCCATGAACCAGGTATAAATTAAGGATCCCTTCATGACTCCTTCTCTCCTTGATCTCTGAATATTGATTGACTACATCTCTATTATATGATTGCTAACGATCAATATTGTTGATCATAGTGGGGTTCTGATCGGAATTCAGGTTCAATGAGTCCTGTTTTGCAGATATAATTAATAAAATAAAATAAAAAGAAAGGGGTTTCGAACCGAACTATCTCGTAACTTCCTCCTTCTTCAAAGGAGGTTGTAAATTGCTCCCGTCAATACCAATAGTATCCGCAATTTCAACCCACAGCATTCATAGAACTAGTATATCGAAAGTTGGTCCCGTCAATTTCATATTAAAGCCCAACTTCGACACCCAGCTCAATTAAATCGTCAATGATAATCTCATTGAGCGGGCCTTGAAATTCAATATTGATTTATAAAAATCAGCAATTTCAAGGTCAACAATGGTTCGTCAATAATATACTACCATTGTGCGTGTCTTGAAATTCCATAACAGCTATAAATCGCTCAGCAATTTCAAGATCTCGTCAATTGAACATTGGATCAGAAGTTCGAGATCCAGCATAATTAAACCGTCAACTAAACAGCTCATTATGCGGACTTTGGTTTTTGAATATAATTGTCATTGATCAGAAAAACCAAAGATAAAGAATTGAAAGGAGCCGACATACGATGAATTAAGTGCTTGAGCGACCGAACGTCAAGGATATTAGGGTTATCCTCACGTTATATTTTTCTTAGGAGGTGATCCATCCGCAGGTTCCCCTACGGATACCTTGTTACGACTTAACCCTCCTTGCGAAATCGCGATTTGAGAAGGACAAGAATCCCACCCTCATCGAAACTCCACTCGGATGGTTTGACGGGCGGTGTGTGCAAGGAGCAGGGGCATATTCACCGCAGGATGTTGATCTGCGATTACTACGGAATCCAGCTTCACGAGGGCGGGTTGCAGCCCTCGATCCGAACTACGGACGGGTTTCGGGATTACCTTCACCTCTCGGTGTTGGAACCCTTTGTCCCGGCCTTTGTAGCGCGCGTGTCGCCCAGGGGATTCGGGGCATACTGACCTACCGTTGCCCTTACCTTCCTCTGATTTTGCACCAGCGGTCCCCTTAAAGTACCGTTCCCCCGAAGGGAAACATGGCAATTAAGGGCAAGGGTCTCGTTCGTTATCTGACTTAACAGAACGCCCTACGGTACGAACTGACGACGGCCATGCACCACCTCTCTACCAATCAGATAAAGTCATCAGCTTGATCTTCATGTGGCAGTCGCCCCTGGTGAGTTTTCCGGCGTTGAATCCAATTAAACCGCACGCTCCTCCCGTTGCTGTGCTCCCCCGCCAATTCCTTTAAGTTTCAGTCTTGCGACCGTACTCCCCAGGCGGTGCGCTTAACAACTTCTCTCCGGCACTGGATGCCCTCGTGGGACGCCCAACACCAAGCGCACAGCGTTTACACCCTGGACTACCCGGGTATCTAATCCGGTTCGCGCCCCAGGGCTTCGTCCCTTACCGTCGGACCCGTTCTGGTCGGACGCCTTCGCCACCGGTGGTCCCCCAAGGATTACAGGATTTCACCCCTACCCCTGGAGTACCTCCGACCTCTCCCGGTCCCAAGT
>JAUVCN010000178.1 GCA_030595715.1 Thermoplasmatales archaeon | reverse complement strand
GTACACCTTGTCCACGAGGACCTCGATCATCTCGATGGGTATGTCGAAGGTCTCGATGTAAACGGTCTCCCCTTTCTGGAGCTTGACCGAATAGTTGATCAGAACATCTGCAAGTTTTCTCATCCTTGGGTCGTACATGTTTATTCCTCCTGCCGAAATCATCCATCCATTATATAATAAAATTCCTATTTTATTTCGATCAATACTTTTCAACTCATTTTCGGCCATCGGAACGAAGTAGTTATCTACTTAATTTCCATTGGTTAAAGAGGAGATCTTGAAACCATGGAGCGTAGGATGGAGAGAAGACCCACCCGCAGAACCCAGGGTAGGGGAGATCCATTTGCCCACGGAAGAGGTTCTGATCCCAGACCCATCAGAAGATCAAGTGTTGATGTGGACAGGTTCGACAGGTCCAGGTGGGAGCCTGAAAGTGAGATCAACTTGGGAACAATCACTGGTTTCATGAGAGATCATTGGATGCTCCTCACTATCGTACTGGTGGGTATCTCTCTCAGAATAATGTTTCTCAACCAAGAGTCTGTGTGGATAGATGAGGCACTGACAGGTTGGAGGGCTAGTGGAATATTCATAGAAATGTGGCATGAGGTTACAGGGGGGGACCAGATGCCATTTTACTTCCTTGTTATTTGGTTTGTTGCCAGGACCTTTGGTGATTCGATTCTGGTTCTAAGGGGCTTGTCGGTTCTATTCGGTGTTCTTGCCTTCATTCCGGTTTATCGTATCGGTAGAAGGTTCAGCAGGGAGATCGCCCTGATCGCCCTCTTATTGTTCGCCATCAGCCCTACAATGATATTCTATTCACAGGAAGCAAGGATGTACATGTTGATGGTAATGCTGTCAGGTTTTTCAATAATGTACCATCTGGAATATCTGGACCCTAATATTGAAAATAAGAGGTCCCTGGGACTCAAGATGGTCATCCTGGATGTGTGCCTCATATACGTACACTATTTTGGGGTTCTGTTCGTGGGTATCCAGCTCTTATCCCTTTTTGCTACCCTGTTATTCAGATCGATAAGAGATAAGGAAGGGTTTAGAATAAAGGAGAATTCAATCCGCTGCTGGCCCCAGATGATCTCCTTGATCATGTGGATCCCATGGCTGATATTTCAGCAGACGGAGCATACAGTGGTTGATAAGAAAACAGGCGGGTCACTCGGCCTCGGATGGGATCTGATTCCCGAGACATATAGGTTCATCGGAGGGCAGTACACGGCCATTTTAGCTACTGATACTGAGATTGCACTGTATGTAGGCTATTTCTTTATGATCCTCTTTTTCGTTTCAATAGTATCTCTTTTGTTAAAAATCAGAAAAGATCACCACACGATCCCGTTAATATTATTCGGTTTGATACTAATTCTGATCTCACCTATCATCATACACTTTGTGTCGAATAATTACACGCCGATGTACAATCATCGATATTTTATATTTTTCTCCATTCCCTTTTTCATCATTATTTCAATGGCTGTTGGTGGAATAATGAAGGTTATGAAAGAAAGAGGTCTTCCATTGATCCCATTGACCACGATGATCATCGCGATCCTCGTAATTCCTTCCTTGATCGGGGATTTGGATCAACTTCAAAGAGATGACAAGGCCGATTGGAAGGCTGGTGTGGATCTGATCTTGAAGAATCAAAATCCAGAAGATATCGTAATCCCCTTTCCAGATTATGAACAGATGATCATATTCTATTATACAGATGACATCAATGTTAAGGTGCTCAATAGGATCGACAACAGGTCGAAGTTCATCGAGGATCATTTTAGAGTCTGGGTCATGTTCAATGTGATAGAAGACATGGATCGGTTTCCTCTGATACAGGCCTTGAACCAATGGGAAATGGAGGAGTTTCAGAGAGGTGAGATCATAATAAGACTCTATAAAAAACAGTACTTGCTCGAGAGTGAAGACCCGACGGAGGATCAATGATACCATGTTAAGTGATAATGAAGATAAAAGAAAAGGGATCTTTCTCATTTTGGTCTATTCCATATGCTTTCTATTGTTGGGGTCGAGCATATACTCGCTATTTGTTCAAGAGGATATTGAGATAATAGATGAGAATTCTGGAGAGATTGCATTTAGTGACATTCTGGATGTAAAGATGGAACATTACATTTCAGGTTTGGTTGGGGGCAATGAAGCAGAGGAAATAGTCCTTGGACAGATTGACAATCAGACAAATCTCTTAACAAATAATTATGACGGATATTCCCTGAATATTCCATCAGAGTGGTCCCTTGATGACAAGGACCACCAGTATATCATCCACCTTAGGAGTGAGATGCATAAATTATCGATATTCAAACATGAGGTCAATTTGTCATTTGAAGAGGTGATGAACTATCTCTTGTATTCGAATTATTATGTTAGGAAAGATTACGGCCCGATAACAATGTTGTCAGAGGAGACAAGGTTCATCGGAGACAAACCGTTTATCATTTACACATACGATAGAGAACCGATTAGGGGAATCAAAAAAGATCTATGCAGATACAGGCAATACCATCTCGTTCACGAGAACGATACGATCTACAGCTTCCAGTTGAAAACAACACAGGAAAGCTGGGATCAAACCATAGCCATGGTTGAATCATCCCTTGAGACATTTGGTTACTGGAATGTCAGCAAGGTTCAAGTTGAACGCGATATTCCAGAAAGGGAGGTCCACGGCGTCGAACTTACAGGGGACAGGATCAACCTGACAATCCCCGATGAGAAGAATGTATTTGGATTGTGGCATGCTGTTCATAATGACTACTGGACCGAAGTGAAAGATCTGGAGGAGAACCTTGATTTCGAGTTTGAGTTCTTCATGGAATATTTCAATTTCAATGATGTTTTTTCCAAATCTGAACCTTACATCAGTGATCATTACGACCAGGGACATGTCTTGCTAATTTCACTACAACCCTTCACTTCCTCACATGGTAGGGATTACGATGGAAGCGTTGTCCTGTGTGATATGCTGAACGGAGATTATGACAGATACCTCTTCGACTGGGCGAGAGGTTTGAGGGATCTCAACGAGCCGGTCCTTCTCAGGTTCGGAAATGAGATGAACGGGGACTGGGCACAGTGGTGCTCATGGTTCTACGGCCTGGATCCGGATCTGTTCATAATGGCCTGGGCACGGATCCATACCATATTCGATTATGTCGGTGCTGACAATGTTCTATTTGTCTGGAATCCCCATGATCGAACGTATCCTGATTACGACTGGCAGGCACAATATCTGTACTATCCAGGCGACGATATGGTCGACTGGATCGGATTGACAGCCTACAATAACGGTGTCACGAGGCCCACTGAGTTCTGGCGGGATTTCGAGGAGTGCTACAGCAGCCTATACGACGAATATATGATACGGTATTCGGATAAACCGTTCATGATCACCGAGTTCGCCTGTAATGAGATAGGAGGGGACAAATCAGAATGGATCAATGTTGGGCTGAACTCTCTGTTTGAAGATTACCCCAATATCTGGATATCTGTCTGGTGGAATGGAGTTGATGATACATGGATCTATGATCTCGATTCCACCAGGGAATCCCAAAACGCAGCAAAGAATGTGTTGAGACATCCAAATGTGATGAGGGATGCAGTTCAAATAAAATCATAGTATAGAAGTTAAGTTGATATAACCAGTTTTTAAAAAGGGGGGCAAAAGCCCCATGAAGTTCAATATTTTGAGTTACAACTGGGCTGCGCTGATAGGTATTTTCCTCGGTCTGACCCCGATCCATTCTATCATAACATCCGATATTTCTATATATGATGATCGCAAATACCTTATTGAAGTGTACCAAAAATGAAACATATGTCAAATAAAAGATACACACTCGATGCTCTCGGATCCAAAACGTCTATCAGGGTACTGAGAATACTCTATCGGAGCCTCTACAGGTATCGATCCATTTCGGAGATCTCAGGGTGCATGAACACGTCAAGGGCGAATGTTCACAGAGGCCTCAAGAGTCTGGATCAGATCGGGATAATACGGAGATCCCTCAATAGAGGCAGATCTCTTGTCCGGATAAACACCTCATCTCCGATTGCACTGCCTCTCTTTTCACTTTTCAACAATGAGGATCACATGCTTGTGGAACCCTCGATCAGGAACGCCATCTCTCTGCTTCTCCCGGAAAGAGGAGGGATCTCAACCTTGGTCCTGTTCG
>JAUVCN010000158.1 GCA_030595715.1 Thermoplasmatales archaeon | reverse complement strand
CCTCCCATCGCGGGGAATGTATCCCGAAATATCTATTGACGCGACCTCCCTGTCGAGGGATTGAGAACTTCTGGCGGTTTTCTTCAGATAGACCTTCACGGCCTCTTCTGTTTTCTCCTCGCATCTTCTCAATACGCCCTTCATTTCCTCTTTTGATGGAGGTGGGTCCCTTGAAGAAAGTTCGGTATAAGGTTTCATGTTCTCTTTCTTCAGGTCCGCGATCCTCTTATCCAGAACATAGGCTTCAGAGAATGGATCATCTTTCAATCCCTTCTCCTTCATATAAAGTGCGAGTTCGACCTCACGTTTCCACCAGTCATCTCCGAAGGCACCCTGGACAAGTGGATGATTGTTCTCTGCGAACTCCCCGAAAGGGATAAGGATCTCTCCAATATCAGTGATCGACCTGACATGCCCCTTTACCCGATCGAGCGTTTCCCTGTCCTCCACCTTGACGAGTTCACCATCCTCAAGCAGTACTGTAGGTCCATCTATTGTATCAACCGGAGTTACCGCTCCGGCCTTTCCAGGTCTCTCGATCTTGATCTGAGTGCCAATGGCCATGAAGTTCTCTGTAACGAAGAGGGTATACGGGTTGATACCAATGGTCGCGAGACCACATGTCCTCCCCCTTCCATACCTCAATCTGAACCCACCCGGTCTCGATGGATGAGAGAAGACAGGTCGCCCAGCGATGAGGTCCTTGATGTATTTCACAGTGGCTTCTACCTTCAGGTCCATTCCCTCATCTGTGATCTTGACCACTTCATCCTCATCGGAGAAGACGAAATCGAGATAATTGCCATCCTCATCCGTATCATCCACTATGGATACGTCAGTTTCCATGTCGTCCATCGATATCATCTGTTCGAGCAATTCTTCCCCCTTGCAGCTTTTTGTATCTTTTCTCTCCTTTTCCTTATTATCTTCCTTGAGCACCTCAAGGAACTCCCATCCCTTGATATCCAGGACCTTTGTTATCTTCAGTATCTTCTTGGCCTTCAAGAGGACACCTTCGGCGATAACCAGGCATATACCTGATCTGACCTGGTTGGTATCAACTCTCGGAAGATCCCTGTTACCCTGGACCTCCACCTTCTCTGTACCTTCCCCATTGATGCAGACAGGACAGCTTCTGACGACCCTCTCTATCTCAGCATTGGTTGGTTTGTATTGGAGGTTCTTGTACAATTGGAATTCCTCAACATAGCGGGCAACTTCCTGGTCAGTGACCTTGAACTCCCCTATTCCCAGGCTTTTCCTTACCTGATCGGCGATCAGAACGGAAACGGCCTGAGCTGTTCCCCCGGCCGCTCTTATTGGTCCGGCAAAATAGAGGTCTGCATAGTCTGTGCCATCCTGATTCTTTCCGAGCTTCACCTCTGCAATTCCCTCAAGAGGTGCGACAAGGACACCTTCGGTCAGGATGGCCAGACCGGTTCTTGTTGCCTGGTCCAGAGCTTCCTGTTTACCAGCCCCTTCGTTGATCATCCTATTCGCAACTTCCTGTGCGATCTTCAGGAGGAGTTTCTCTCTTGACATCTCCCCGGATAATTCCCGTATCCTGTCGGCAACCCCTTCGGGACCAACGAGTTTCTCTACCCTTCCTGCAAGATCATCAGCAAAGGGGATCTCAACTTCTTTCGTAGGGTCAAGCCCCATAGCTCTTGCTCTAGCCGCTATCTCGGCAGCTCTAAGTGCCTCCTCTTTAAGGGAGGAGAAGTATTCCAACATCGATTTTGAAGCGGCAGGTCCCCTCAATGGATCGTCCTCGGAACAGGTTATGAAAGAGGGTTTAAAACCTTTTTCCAGAGGATGGGTGAAAGACCTTATTAATTCCGAAAAGAGCGTCGATGGGATGATGTTTTCCCCAGGTCACAAACTCGGATAACATCGGACCAGGGATCTGATAAATTGAAATAGAGAATAATGCGATATATACCTATAAAGATCAATACACTGGCACTGCTGGATGAACATGAATGCGTATAATGATAATAGCCTCGTGGTGTTTATATACTGTTGAAAATGATATATAAATATCGGGCAGGGAAATGACAATTATTTCAAAACACCTCTATCTCTTCCTATGTATGTCCCCCCACATCCCTGCCCGATCATCCATTTATTCAATGGAACGGAAAAGGTCAAGTTTGAAGATAATTGCCGATCTATCCAACGGATATTTTTCTTTTTTTCAATATCTCATCAGCAGACCAATGCTCGTTGCAGATATTGCCTCTAAGGCCCTACATGCATCATTTCCCATTCGATATCGTAATCCTCCTGTGATTCGAGATACTCTTTTTCGATCTCTAGGAGTTTGTAATGCCCCATCTCCATCTTTGCAAGGTAATCCAACGTCATTCTGATCTCCTTATCATTGAACATCAACGATAGTGATGAATAGAAATCCGAAGCTGCCAACTCTGCCTCCATCGCCTGCATCATGACCTCGGAAGCTGCAACAGTTGGTTTGTCGATCTTCACCTCAGGTAGGGGGACAGGGGATTCGTCTGGAAGCTCCGGTATCTCTTCTTGCAACTGCATCTTGTAGATGGATTCCACATAGTCCTTGTGCTTCTCTTCTTCATCGGCTATGAATCGGAGCCTGTCTGCAAGGAAACCATTTTCGACCTTTTCTGCAAGATGAAGATAAACATCTCTGCTTTCGCTCTCGCTCTTGATAGCTGCCAGAAGCAGTTCCTTCATTCCAAATCCTTTGAGTTCCATGGTTCACACCTCAGATATTTTAGATCTTGTCTAGGAAATCCTTCAGAGTTTTTTTCCTGTTGTTGGAGAATTTCACACTCTTAACATTGCTATTATAGTATATTTCAGCTTCCAGCTTCTTTTCATCCCGACATTCGTAGGGAACAGCTCAAGGTAATACTTTATGGTCTTGGTTGATATTTCAGGATCATGAAAGAGGGAACCATAGAGATCCCGAAGATCGTCTTTGACAATGAGGCCGTTGTTGTTTCAAGGCCTAACAGGTTCCTGATGATCGCAGATGTTATGATGGAAGATGGGACCGTGTTGAAGAACGAGAAGGTCCATGTCCATGATCCTGGAAGATTGAAAGAGATAATATTTCCTGGTAATAGGGTCCGCATCAGGAAAGCCGGGTCAAGGAAGAGGAAGACCTCCTGGGACCTCATCTACGGTCTTGTGAACGATACCTGGGTCCTTGTAAACTCATCTTTTCATCGATACATCGCCCATAGTATCCTTCAGGATCCGTCCTTGAGCCCATTTGGCGACGTCATGAATATAAGGCCCGAAGTGAAGGTGGGACATTCCAGATTGGATTTCATGTTGACCTTGAAAGATGGTTCAAGATGTTATGTGGAGGTGAAGGGATGCACTCTATCCATTGAAGGGAGGTCACTGTTCCCGGATGCTCCAACAGAAAGGGGGACCAGACATCTGGAAGAATTGATCAGGCTGAAAGGAGAGGGTCACGATTCTGCGGTCCTCTTGCTTGTCCTTGCACCTGATCCGATCAGTTTCTCTCCAAATAGGGAAACCGATCCGGTCTTTGCTGACACATTAAAAAAAGCAGTGGAAATGGGAGTGAAGGTATATCCCCTCGATATCGATATTGAAGATGGGATACCTGTGCTGAAGGGTGTTCTGCCACTTATCCTATAGGATATCCGCAACGAGGTCGCAGACCTTCTGGAGGAATATACTATCCCTGGTCGAAAATGCAGACAGGTCATGGGAATCAATGTCAAGTTCACCGACGATCCGACCACCCTTAAGGATCGGAAGGACCATCTCGGACCTGACATCTTGACTGCAGGATAGATAATTATCTTCCTTTGAAACATCATCGATCAGGAACATTTTTCCCGTTGCGGCCGCCTGTCCACAGATCCCATCTCCGAATGGGATATGCACATGTTCCGTTGGTTCTCCAACGTATGGTCCAAGAACCAACATCCTCTCCTTTTCAGGGTCCAAAAGATAGAATCCTGTCCAGTTGTATTGGTCCACTTCCCTGTCCAGCAGTTCGCATATTTCCAGTAATCTCTCGTGGACCGTACCGGGTCCATTGACCATTAGCTCGATCTCCGTGATCATCTCATCTTCCCTTTCAAGCACCATATCACCTTTCATTTGAAAATGGATCCAGCCTCTCTGTACCAAAATAACAGGTCAAGATGGGACATCGGTATATCGATAGCGTTGGCAAATCGCATCATCTTCCCTTCGATCTCCTTGTATTTTCTCTCGGTCATCGATGAAGGGACCTTATCTATCACTCCAACCATGAAAAGGTTCTTGAGGATATGTCTGTCAAGAATAGATAGGTCTTCCCCGAGACCTATGTTCCTTAGAAAATGGCTTGCTTCTTTGAATCCATATCCCTTGACCTCGTTCACCAGCCAATCCCGTGCCAAAAATGAATTTTCGAATCCATCGAGTCCATCCACCAGAATGATCCTTCCATCCTTGATGAACTTCTTCCTCGCCTCCAGAATATAGGACGCCTTCCTGTATTTGAACCTCACAGCACCCACGGCCTCAAGAACCTCATCATAGGTGCCGTTGAACAGGAGGTCCTTCCGGGTGAGGTTCTCTACTGCTTCCCAGCAAGTTATTGCCTTGGATTGTGGGGTCAATATACAGAATAGTAGTTCCCGGAGCATTCCATAAGAATCCTTCTTCTGCCAGATACTCCTGAAATCAGCGATCCTGCCGTTTATCTGGTCTTTCAGAGAGATATACTGTGTTCCCAGTTCTCCTATCAGAACATCGGGTCCGATGGGTCCAGCAACTGTCATTTTCCGGTCTCCGGGGAAGGTGATCGCGGTATCTTCGATAGGTCCTAACCTCTAACGTTCTCGTAGGCTGCCTTTCTCTCCTCTTCGGAGATATTCATTATAATGGCAAGTTCCGAAAGGGCATCCAACTCATCCTTGTGGATGTCCTCATCCTTGTGTGCCTCTTTGAGTACCCTTTCATAGATGTCCTTCTCAATAAGGTGGTCGGATCCATCTG
>JAUVCN010000088.1 GCA_030595715.1 Thermoplasmatales archaeon | reverse complement strand
ATACTCACTTCCTTTTAAATAACTTAAACATCTTTTTTCGAATATCCTTTCTTACTAATATAACTGAAATAAATAGGAAAATAACCATCATTATAACGAGAGAGAGAAGGTATATTGTCTGATTCGAAATCATATCGCTGATAAGAATCCATGAAATGAATATACCTAGAATAATAATTGCACCTTTTGTTCTGAATAATAATTCTTGAATATGCTCCTTCATACTCTCAATCCTAATTCTCAATCAATGATTTCTTCTCAATATCTTCCTTCTTCGTCCATTTTGGGAAACACCTTTTCACCATTTAGATTTTGCCTTTTTCGGCGATATCAGGAATTCAATAATTAAAGGAAAAATATATCACGCTGCCGTAGTAATTATATTGTCCTCCCATACTACCACGTTTTCTGAGATGTTGACTACCTTGACAGTGTAATCGTTGCCTATCTCTGCATCCCAAATCGAATCAGGGTCTGAAAATACGACACTGTCACCAGCCTCGCTTGTAATTGCTTCAGTTTCTAATTCTTTTCCATCAACCAATATCTTGTAATTGCTCCATTCAATATGTTCTTGAATAACTTCTATAGTAAGTTGATCTGATGAGCCATCAATAGAGCCTCTAACATTGAACGTTTCGACCTCACCACCATTATCCTCGGCAACAATATTATCTTGCCAAAGGATCTCTTTTGAAGACACATCGATGATCTTTACTTGATATGTCATACCTTCTTCAGGATCCCATTTTCCTGTAAGATCAACAAATTCTGCTTCCTCCCCTTCATTAGAAGTAATTATTGATGTCGTTAACCGATAATTTTCAACTTGTATTTCTTTACCAGCCCAATCAACACTCCCATTCATTACCTTGAGTAAAACAACATCATCATCACTGAATATCATGACATTCAGATCCAGGGTGTCATCATCTGATGTATCCCCCTCATCTAAGCAACCTGATATTACAATCACCAATCCAATTGTCAAAGAAAAAGGTAACATCAAGGACGTTTTAATTCTATTCATATATATCCCTTCTTTAATTTGGCGATATTCTTCCGTTATCGTCCATTATGTGAAACACCCTCTTCACTATTCATTTTTTCCTCCTCCTTGGAAGATTGAGGAAAAAGGTTCAATCCCCTTCATTAGTAGGTTCGATAGATTCTACCTCCATCTCTACAAGGGATCCTTCATCAGGTTTATTTTTCACCCATTTTCAATTTTGACATCATAGGATCTGAATGCATACTCCTTTCCAGTGAAGAATAAACCATTTCCGACATCGTAATTGATTCCATTATCTGCAGCAGTAATTAAGATGGTATAACAACCCGAGATATTGTAAGCATGTTCTATAGTCACTATAGAATTAGATTTGCCAACAGAAATGACTTCATCAAATGAATACGGCGAATAAAAGGAATCTCCCCAGTTAATGAGAAAATACTGAATCGCCCCATTGGACTCAATGTCATGGGCTCTGACTGTTAGAGAAATATTAACAGTCTGTTTTGTCCTGATCGAGGAATGTGTGATGTTATCGATGATCGGAGGTTTGTTCACATAATATCTTGACTTCTCTGGATCGGTGAGCAGTTTTCTTAGGTCCGAACTACTTTGTACAAGAAGATTTTCAAATACAGCTGAAACAGAGTAATTACCGGCCAATTTCCAATCAAGGTCTATCTGAAGTGAAGATCGGTTTGAATCCCATTCATACATGGATTTCTCGATAACAGTCTTCTCACCGTAAGGATCGATCACAGTCAATTCAATGTTGAAATACCTGTTGTAGAATTCAGGTTTGAAATACCTTTCATATTCCAATATGGGATATTGAAGAATATCCGGAGTAAGAATGATGATTGATCTTACCTCATTCGTTTCGGGATCATGAATGTTGCCTACGTCAATAAGCAAATTACCTGGTACATGTCGAACATAATAACCATTTGTCAGATTGTCCGATACCCCGCCTAGGGTGAACCTGAAACTGTAAATCCCATTGGCTACGGCGAATTCCTCATATTTCAGATTAACTTTAACAAGGTCCGAATTTACCTTTACTTCTCTGGATAAAACAATATCTTCTTCAAAATATACATCCAATTTCCCTGTCTCGTTCACCGGTCGAATACCTCCACTGAGAACCAGAAGACGGACCTGTATCCCCTGATATTGACCATCTTCTCCAGCTACCTCGATCACATCCAATACCAATACCTTTTCAACATTGTTTCCATACAAGAAATAGAATCCGAGTGAAGAGATGATGATCATGATAATTGCCATGGTCAATACCGCCTTGGTACTTATGCCGATAGCTTTTCTATGAGGTGATTTTAAAATTTTCTTTTCATTGAGAGGTAAATCCGATCCTTCATTCATGGTATCATCCCTTACAGATCGGTATTGGTCTATTAAGGGAGTTTTAAACAATTATGACGATATTATTAAACACTAACGTTTTTGAAAAGTTATATCATGTAAGATAATTGCCTCTTCAGTCCAGATCCAGAAACACTTATCCGATCCTTCCTACCATCCTTGAAAGATCATTGTGTTTAATGAATTTTCCTCTTCTGCCTGAATTGTGAGATGGATCTTCATTAATAGCTTCAGCGATCGATTAGGATCATAAACCGATATTGGTAGAAATACCAATATAATTTATTAAGGTCTATTCTAATAACTATCCGGAAGAAGGAAAGAATATGAAAAGGACCTCTCTGCTGATATCATCGATCGTGATCCTGGTGTCCATATCCGGATGCTTGGATGTCAGCTCGACTGATATTCAGGTGGAGGATCGACTGACCGGTGAACCAATTGATGGTTCCGATCAAGGATCCAGCCATCTGGAGGAGTTCAATTCCGAACCGATATTCTCTTTGGACCTTGGGGTGGATCAACATCTGATAAGGTTGATCGTTATCCTGAACTGGGTGGATGAGCCTCCTGCACAGAGTGGAGTACCATATGTGAATGATGGTGAAACGTTCACCGTGAGGATATCAGATGGAGAGCGTATCAACTATATGGCAAGTACAACCAACGTCGCTGGAAGTCCGGGGAAAATGTATGTTCACCTTCCAGGAGATATCGTTGATAATCAGACCGTATCCGATCCAAAGAGGTTCAGTGTGGAGATCACATTGACAAATGCAGGGGATCAATATCCCTATTATTTCCCCGTAGAATCATTGAGGATAGATGATACCGGGAATGATTACACCTGGTCAGTTGAATATACATATGTTGACAAGAGTTGATGTTGATCCAGGAAATCTATTTCTATTCACCCCTGCAATTATGTGAGGGGAACCTGAATGAGATCCATCTATCTGATATTCGCTTTCATTCTGCTTTCAACAACGATGATCATAGGTTGTTTCGAGGAAGATGAGGGTCCTGGTATCATCGATGAGGAACCGGTTGAATACCCGGATACAACGAGGGCCGAGAGGATCCCAACCGATATCTTAAAGAGAGGACCTTCCGGAGATCAAACCCCTCCAGTGCTGCATTCGGACCTGTTCTCGGCCCCTGTCCCGATGCCAGGTCCGGTGAACACTGCGGGAGCGGAGGATTCTCCATTCATCCTTCCGGATGGAAATACACTTTTTTTCTTCTTCACACCCGATGTAAGGATACTCCCGGAGAAACAATTGCTGGACAATGTGACCGGGATATGGGTGTCGAACAGGATCGGCGGGACCTGGTCAGAACCTGAAAGGGTGTGGCTCCAGGATCCGGGAGTACTTGCATTGGATGGAGCCCACTGGGTCGGTGATGATGAGATCTGGTTCGGTTCTGCCAGGGAGGGATACACCGGTCTCAATATCTTCACTGCCGAGAAGGTCAACGGGTCCTGGTCCAACTGGGAATATGCAGGGGACCTGCTCAATATCGATCACGAGATGGGGGAGCTCCACAAGGTAGGAGATACCATCTACTTCCATTCCCCGAGAGCAGGGGGAAAGGGTCAATATGATATCTGGACGACAACACTTGTAGAGGGGTCATGGCAGGATCCTGTGAACATCGAGGAGGTCAACTCCGAAGAACATGATTCCCTTCCCTGGGTCAATGAAGATGGGACGGAGATGTTCTTCACCAGGACCTATCTCGGTACACCTGGAATATTCAGATCCGTCAAGGTTGGCGGGACCTGGTCGGAACCCGAGCTGATATTATCACAGTTCGCCGGTGAACCCACGCTCGATGATGATGGAGCGCTCTATTTTGTACACCATTACTACGAGGATGGTGAGATGATAGAGGCTGATATCTATTACTGTGAAAGGATCTGAACGATCACGATCAAGTGGATATCTCATCTATCCCTGCGGTCCGACCAGGGTGATCTCTTCATATGGCTGGATGACGACGAATCCTTCACCTTTGAACTTCATCTGAAGGGTCTCACCACTTGATCTTCCTGTCAATGTCTTGAAGGATATGTCGGTCTTGAGGTCCGGTTGAAGGTTCCCTGACCATGCAACGGTTGCATTTGGATCGGTCATAACCG
Source organism: Thermoplasmatales archaeon (assembly GCA_030595715.1). Taxonomy (GTDB): domain Archaea; phylum Thermoplasmatota; class Penumbrarchaeia; order Penumbrarchaeales; family Penumbrarchaeaceae; genus Penumbrarchaeum. The sequence continues at coordinate 8,517 of JAUVCN010000088.1, read as the reverse complement.
GGCTGTCCTCCGTAACCTCCAGGGTGATGGGGTCTTTATGGGTGGTTATGGCGATCATTCCAGTCCCGGATAGTTTGACGTTGAACAGACCTCCAGCCAACATCCCTGCAGCTCTCCTCATCATCTTGATGTCCCATTGGATGGCATCCTCGAAGGCTAAAACATCGTTGCCGTTGACGAATATCGATTCGTCCTGCAGATCGATTATGGATATCTTCTTGCCCTTGTCCGCGGTATAGAGGGTCCCATTACCCCGGGCCTTGGTAAGGGTCATACCCTCCCCTGTCAATTTCTCCTTCAGGAACTTTCCCACACCCTTGTCGGATATCCCGGCCTTCTCGAACTTGATGCTCCCCCGGTATGCGATCATGGACCCCCACTTGGTCCATACCTTTCCGTCCAGATTGATCTCCAGGAGGTGTGGGGTCTCCAGCTCGAACTTTCCCTCTCCTTTGTCCTTCTGTGATGTCTTGTCTATGAACTCCTCTATCGAATATTTGGCCATCCTCAATATCTCCTATCGGCTGTTCCGATAGTGTGTTAATTGATAGAAAATAGAAAAAGTTTGTGAATAGATCGAATCAGGAAAAAGGTCCTCCCGAAGGTAAAGATCACTTCGGGAGGTCATTGCCCAATATCCTTATATTACTCCTCATCCGCGTCCGGGGAGGATCCCTTCTTTGCCAGGACGACGATCACAACAATGATGACGAGAAGGAGAAGGGCCGCTATGAAGATGAACGGCATTATGTTTGCTTTGTCATCTGTCGAATCGTCTCCATCATCATCAACGATCATATCGGGTTCGATCTCTATGGTAATGGTCATCGTATCGGAACCTCCCATGCCGTCATCGACCATCACGGTCACATCGAACACTCCCTGGACAACAGGTATGCCCGTCAGTGCCCCTGTTGTATCGTTGATCGATAACCATGCGGCATCGGTCACACTTACGAGGGACCAGGTGAGGATATCGCCATTCCCATCGGTAGCAGATAGTTCCAGGAGGTATTGTTCCCCCACCACTCCTTTATGAGGTGATACAGGGCCGATCTCGGGAGGTTCATTGATACCCAATATGGTCAGGGAGATGGATATCTTATCCTCTCCTCCCATGCCGTCAGAGACGGTGATCTCGATATCCACGCTACCAGTATCGTCCTCCGTTGGTGTCCCGGACAGGACCCCTGTGGTGGAGTTGATCGAGAGCCATGTGAGATCTGGTGAGATGGACCACGAGAGCGTGTCGTTAGTTGGGTCAATATCAACCGCTTTCAATTCGAATAGATATGCCACATCGATCCTGGCCATGGGCAATTCGGTGGTCACTATCGTCGGTGCGTCATTCAGGTTCTCGACGATCAATGTTATATTGATGCTGTCTTCACCACCCCTGCCGTCCTCGACAGTGATGTTCATCCAATATTTGCCTACATCATCGTTTCCAGGGATGCCGGATATCACAAGAGAGGTCTTGTTGAATCCAAGCCAGGATGCGGATGTGGTGTAGTTCCATGTAAGCTCATCCCCTGGTAGATCGATATCGGTGGCGTTCAGGTTCAATGTGAACATCTCATCCTGTGTCACGTTCATCGGCCCCTGGTTCATGATGATCGGAGCATCGTTAGTATTGTTTACAGTGATATTGAATATGAAGTGATCAAGACCATCGTTGCCGTCGGATACGGATACATTGACAGTAACTTCGCCAACATCATGGTTCTCGGGCACTCCCGAGAGAACGCCCGAGGTCGCATTGATCGTGAGCCATTCTGCTTCTGTCAATAGGGACCATGTAATGTTCCCCTGGCCATCGTCACTGCTGTTGAGATCGAACAGGTAAAGTTCCCCCTGATCGATAACAGTTATCGGTTCCAGTGTTGTGATGAGAGCGGGTATGTTCACCACCTCGATGGTGAAGTTGATATTATCCCACATTCCCTCGTTGTTCTCCACGCAGATATCCATCCAGTGGTCGCCCACGTGGGTGTTGTTCGGACTTCCCGAGATCAGACCCGTAGGAGGGTCTATCCAGAAACAGTCAGCATCGGAGGTCAATGACCATGTGGCGTTCTCATCCTCGTTGGAGGACATGTCAAATACAGGGAGCGAATCCTCATCGTATACGGTCTGTGGTTCCGTTGATGTGATCACCATTCCGATGTGCCTGGCAAATATGTCATACCCACCCGGAGCATCGTCCCCCCATGTTATGAAAATGCCTCCTTTTCCATCATCTGCCAGATCTGGATGCACCTGTTTGTTGGGTTGACTGGCTACAATGGTTCCGTTCTCCATCCAATGCCTCATGCCATCGGGGCCAATATGCTGGGCATAGATGTCCTTGTTGAACTTTGCCCTGTAGTCATCCCAGACGAGAAATACGCCTCCAGTTCCATCGGTCAACATATCGATCTCTCCCTGGTTAGATCTAGCAGTGCATACCGCCGTTCCGTTTTCCTCCCACATGATGTCGCCATCAGGGTCAACCCTCTGGACGTAGATGTCCAGATCCACCCCCCTGTTATCCACCCAGGCGATGATGGAATACACCTCGCTATCCACAACAACAACGGGTTCCATCTGTTCATTAAGTGCGGTGCATACCGCTTTACCGTTATCGCCCCATAATGGTGCTCCGGAAGCATTCACCCGCTGAGCATAGACGTTGAGTCCGTCCCTTCCGTCCTGCCACGTTATCACGGCTCCTCCGGATCCGTCCCCGAAGATACTGGGATCTCTGTGAGGTCCAGAACCCGAGCATATCTCCACACCATCCTCCGTCCACTGCACCTCTCCATCCTGGTTCACACGCTGAGTGTATATGTCGGATGCAACAGCTCGCGTATCTCTCCAGGTGATGATCGCACCGCCGGCTCCATCCGAGGTTATCTCCGGCTGTGACTGATCGCCGAAAAAGGTGCATATGGCCGTTCCGTTATCCTCCCACTGAGTAATTCCATCACTATCTATTCTTTGAGCGTAGATGTCATAACCTACATCCCTTGTATCTCCCCATGTGAATATTGCTCCGCCCGACCCATCATTGATCATCTTTGCATACATCTGACCATTCATGGCACCGCAGACGATCAGCCCTTCCTCTCCCCAAAGGAGCTCTCCATTGTGGCCCACGCGCTGTGCGAAAAGATCATTTCCAGAACCGAGGGACCCGGGCCATAGAACGATGGCCCCGCCAGCACCATCGGAGATGATCTGCGAATCCTCCTGATCATTATTGAAATCGGATATCAGGAGTCCGTTCTCCCCCCACATCGGGGTGCCGTCAGCAGACAGCCGTTGAACATAGGTATCCGCGTAATCGTCCAATCTGTAATCCACCCATGCCACGATCATGCCTCCCTCGCCGTCGCTGATCGATTCGAGCAAATACTGGTCCAATGATTCGTTGCAAACGACGGTCCTGTTCTCCTCGGCATCCCATCGCGGGTCGAAACTCATGGATCTAACATCGCCCGGTATGGCAAAAAGGAACATTCCGCTAGTTATCAAACACAATGATAGTAGAACAGCTTTCATCCCATAGATAGGTCATTCCCCCTGACTGGATCAACCTCTGATCGAGGTTGAACGACAAAATATGTGTATCCTATTTAAGAATTCCAGGGTTATTCTAAAACTAATGAAAAATAAAAAAAAAAAAGGAACCTCTCTCGAGGTTCCCTGTAGCTTATTTTCAATTTCCGATCAGCCGAGAATGCCATTGAGCCATCCGTTCACCGCAAGGAAGAGTGGAACGAACACAAGGGATACGATCGACATCAGCTTGATAAGGATGTTCAGTGAGGGTCCTGATGTGTCCTTGAAAGGATCACCGACCGTGTCACCTACAACCGCTGCTTTATGGGCATCCGATCCCTTTCCGCCGAAGTTCCCTGCCTCGATGAATTTCTTGGCATTATCCCATGACCCACCGGCATTGGCCATCATGACGGCCATAACGAATCCGGTGACGATGGAACCTGCCAGAAGTCCTCCGAGTGCCTCCATCGAGATGGAACCAACGATGATCGGGACCAGAACTGCAAGGAGTGATGGAACTATCATCTTCTTGAGGGCTCCCTGTGTGGAGATGGCAACACATCTCTCGTAGTCGGGTTTTGCCTCTCCTTCCATGATGCCCTTGATGGTCTTGAACTGCCTTCTGACCTCTTCCACCATGTCCTGTGCAGCGTCACCGACAGCCTGCATGGTCAAGGCAGAAAAGATGAATGGAAGCAGACCGCCAATGAACAGACCTGCGATGATCCAGGGGTTCATGAGTGTGAACTGTGAGAGGTCAAGGTTTGCTGCCTGGGTGAAAGCAGAGAAAAGGGCAAGCGCTGTGAGTCCGGCGGACCCGATGGCGAATCCCTTTCCGATGGCTGCGGTCGTGTTACCGACAGCATCGAGCTCCTCTGCGGTCTCCCTGACCTTCTTCCCCATTCCGGCCATCTGGGCAAGTCCTGCGGCATTATCTGCAACGGGGCCGTATGTATCGGTCGCAAGGGTGATACCAAGTGTGGAAAGCATACCAACTGCTGCAAGGGCGATGCCGTATAGTCCGGCAAGGTTGAATGCGACGATGATGGTAATAACGACCGCGATCACGGGAACGGCAGTTGATATCATTCCGAGGCTAAGCCCTGCGATGATATTGGGTCCGGCTCCGGTCGTGGACGACTTCGAGACCTTCTGTGTCGGTTTTGCCTGGTCAGATGTGTAATATTCCGTGATCTTTCCGATAACGATACCTGCTCCCAGGCCCACAACGATCGATATGAACAATGAAGTGAATATTCCGATGTCTCCGAACAGGAACCATATGGTCAGACCTGAGAAGAATACCATCAGCCCGGCAGAGACCCAGATCCCCTTGTTCAACTGCTTGTGTGCATGACCTCCCTTTCCCCCTCCAACGAAGAGCGTTCCAATGATGGAACAGAAGATACCCAATCCTGCAAGGAGAAGTGGTAGAACTGTCGCGATACCGGTCACACCGCCTCCGAAGAGGTCGCTGCCAAGTGCGGAGACACCCATTATACCGAGTGCCATCGCGGCGATGATGGAATCAACATATGATTCGAACAGATCGGCTCCCATACCTGCCACGTCACCGACATTGTCACCGACATTGTCAGCTATTGTCGCGGGGTTCCTTGGGTCGTCCTCCGGAATACCTGCCTCGACCTTTCCTACCAGGTCAGCGCCGACGTCAGCAGCCTTGGTATATATACCGCCGCCGACCCTTGCGAACAGGGCTATGGATGAAGCACCAAAACCGAATCCGAAGAGCATTTCAACATCTCCGAAGAGGAAGTAAAGCAGTGAAACACCGAACAGTCCGAGCCCTACAACGGTGAGACCCATGACGGAGCCTGAATTGAAGGCGACCCTGAGTCCCTTGTCCGCTCCTTCCTTGCAGGCCCATGCGGTCTTCGCATTGGCCATTGTTGCAACTTTCATGCCGATATTGCCGGCAAGGGCCGAAAAGAATGCACCAATGATGAATGCAGGTATGATCTTCCAGTTAAGTCCAAGTGTCAGGGCAAGTATGATCAGGACAATAAGGACACCGGCTATGAAAAAAGAGATGACCTTGTATTCTGATCTGAGGAAGGCTTCCGATCCCTCTTTGATATAACCGGAAAGTCTCTTGAGGTCCTCGTCTCCGACCTCCTTTTTCAGGAGGCCCTTCAGAACAAGAGCTGCAAAACCAAGTCCAACGAGTGCGAGTCCACCGGCAATGAATATGAAGAGATCATGCTTCTCTGCAGTCTCGAATTCCAGTGTTCTGGAAGCAGAGAATGACTTTGCACCCAGTATCCTGGCTTCGATGGTTGCGGTCTCGATATCCCCATCCTTCTTGCCATCATATGAAGCCTCCAGAACGACGGTTATCTGCTCACCACCGCCGATGCCTCTGATGATGTAGGCCATATTCTCTTCGACCTCTTCAGCTTCATCGGTGATATCGGTACCATCGGCATCCCAGATCTCCTTGATCTTGAACGACCAGTCCTCATCTGCATCGGTTGTGAGGTTGACGAGAATATCGTGATCCGTATCCGCGTCAGGGTTCACAATGTGCATATTGACCTCGATCTTCCTTTTTTCTACACCAAAAACATCCCAGATAACCAGGCTTCCATCGCCATTTTCCAGGAAAAACTTTTCCTCGCCTGATTCCGTTGTGATCATTGCCCTGTCAGCGGGCTCTCCACCGATCCCGGCATTTGCCGAGGGGATAGCCAATAAGGCGAGCAGGATCAACCCCGCAATAGGGAGCATAACCATGGTAGATCTTCTCATCTGTCAAACCTCCAAATAAAGGACGCAGCGGTCCTTTCCTAGTATGGAATGGTCGGGAATAAATGTTCATTATTAATAACTATCCTCAATATGGAAACCAAATCGCCAGATCGGGCATTGTCCTTCAGGGAATATCGGTCTGTTAAAATGCTCATGACGTTCATCAGTACCATTTATGGGTCGTTATTACTGAGCCTATTATGTGATCCGCAACTTCATTGGAATAATTGATCGATCCAACTCGATCTCATCTTGTACAACAAACACGATTCACAGAAATACATCGACCGAGAACCATTTCGTGGGTCCCAGACTGCAACTAATAATGGAAACAGGGCCGGCATCATCTTTCGATGATCTTTCTGGCAACTATATGCTCTCTTTTCAGTGTTCCGCCTTTCACATCATCATCCGAACGTCCCGATCTCATCTTTCTGACGGTCTTCTTGATGCTTTCCCTCTTCTCGAAGGCTTTCCTGACAATTATCATCTGGGATACAAGTGATAGGATGAAGAGAAGGATCGAGCTTGCCAACAGTATCAATGGCCCCGTACTGTTGGATGATTCATTGCTACCCACGGATACTGTGATGAACAGTGCTATCGCGATCACAATGAAGATCAATCCACCAACGTTGAATGCTCTTGGCAGATGTTCCACGGGTCCCAGATCCTCTTTGATGTGATCGATCGCGCCACCACAATCATTACAATTATCTCTCATGCTCCAGACCTCTGAAATATAGGCCCCACAGCTGGAGCAGCGACCAATTTTTACCATTGTGTTCCCCCGTGCTAGATCCATCTCACCCGTATATCTCCCTTATCATCAAATCCTCGATATTGGGAAATGAGCTGTTTGCCCTGATCATTGATACGGCGAGGTTCAGGAACATACATGAAACGGTAACAGGACCGGTACCCCCTGGTGTCGGTGTAGCTCTTGAATTTGACCCCTCCAGTGAACCTATATCGACGTCACCGACGATCCCCCCTTCAACCGGATTGATGCCGAGATCGATCAATACGGACCCATCCTTTACCATATCTCCCGTGATGAGTCCCCTCTTTCCCACGGCTGTAAGTATGATATCGGACCTTCTGGTTATCTCCCTGAGGTCCCTGGTCCTTGAATGGGCATTGGTGACCGTTGCGTTGCTCCACTCTTTTTTCAATGATAGAAGGATGGTGAGTGGTTTTCCAACATTAGGGCTCCTTCCGATGACAACGACGTTCTTTCCCTTGATCTTCACCCCGTAGTGAAGAAGCATGAAGAGAGCTCCGAGGGGTGTTGGCGGTATGAACCTTGGTCTTCCGAGACAGAGGAGGCCAAGGTTCTCGGGATGGAGTCCTTCAACATCCTTTTCGGGAGGGACCAGTTCCATAAGTTCATCCATATCGAACCTGTCCGGAAGCGGTCTTTCGATCATGATGCCCATTGCGGCCCCGTCACTTGCATCCTTTTTCAGAGATGATCTTATCTCGTCCAGGTGGGTATCTTCCCTGAATTCCCTCAATATTATCTCGATCCCGAGCAGATCACCTTTCCTCACCTTCGATCTGGCATAGATCACAGATGACGGATCTGCTCCTATAAGGTAAATGACCAATGTGGGTCGGAGATCCCCGATCAATGACCTCACGGTCAGATCTATCCTTTCAGCAACCGGCTTGCCACTAAGAAGCTCCATGCCGGTCAATGTAATATATCACCCTTAAGGATGTCGTAATCATTGGACACCGACATACTGTGTCAGGAACTCATAGAAGGCATTGATGATTGGTTGCTTCTGATCATCTTCAAGTGATTTGAACTCATCGAGGACCAGGAAATTGATCCCGCCAAGAACCTTGATCGAAAAAAGGTCGTCCCTGTGGGGGTTGACATTGGCCTGTGACTGTGAATGCTGTTCCGATCCGAGGATCTTGTAATCGTGGATGGCCTCTTTTTGGAGGATCATGTCCATTTTCCTGAATCCTATGTGTTCATAGGCATCCATCTTCATTCTGATGAACGGATAGAGGAACTCACCCGTATCCTCGAACGAGAGCGGGTTTCCTTCGATCATGAAGATCTTTCCAATAGCTTCGAGACAGTCGATGATCATCTCATCATGGGTATTGTAGCTGGACTGAAGTTTGATCTTGCTCATCTCGCTCTGAACCTGATTTTGAGAACCTGTCTGATCGATCTGCTGGCCG
>JAUVCN010000143.1 GCA_030595715.1 Thermoplasmatales archaeon | reverse complement strand
GGATAATACCAGGTCAGTACATGTTTGGAATCATCAGAAGGTGTATCAAAAACGTGTGGAAAGAATTCGATCCAGACATCTTCTGTGAATGTTGAGTTATCATGGCCGACGACCTCGATCCAACCCCATGGAGCAACATTGTTCACGGTGATGTATGTTCCATATCTTCTTGTTATTGATTCGTCGCTAACCTGTATCGAAGGTCTGAATCTCCCTGTGCTCTTGTAAACATGCGAAGGCAGGATGTGACCCACTCCCTCATCAACGGTTCCATCATCCCAATCAACGATGTAAGTTAGAATTGGAAGGTCACAATAAGTATCGGATATTGTATCTTCAGCGAAGAAGAATTCGGAATCAATGTCAATTTCGTATCCATGGTCTAACTCAATAACAGGTGCGTCATTGTAGGCATATAGCCAGATTTCATATATCTCGCTCCCTAGTTTCTCAACAGAGAGGTCCTCCCCGCCTATCACCTGGCATCTGACATACCTTTGATCGTTATGCAATGGCGGAAGATCTATGGAACCCTCCGTTGTCATATTATCATAGATGTTATCCGAATCCGTATCCCAGAGATAATACCGGATAGGGCCAGTACCCGATCCTGCAGTCACATTCAACGTGATCTCCACATCCTCTGAAGGATATTCCGGCAAGATCTCATGAGATGTGATCGCGGGTGGTGTTCCGGTTGGATAGTCAACATATATTGTAGTATCTGCTTCATTGATCCTGACCCATTGATTGATGCCGTCTGGCCATGTGATCATCATTTGCATGATGTCCATCATCTCGGGATGTACACTATCCCCCAGACCAAAATGAAGAACATTAGATTGCTGGTGTGCATGGCCAGTTCCCGCTCTCACTTCACGTACAAGGATCTGATCCTTTCCTTCTTCTCCATTGATCCATAGTGTAACCCTGGCTCCGATCGCATCTTTGTTAAGATCGGTTCCATTCAGTTTGATACGAAGATATCTGTTATCGCCCGTACCCTGATTATCATACAATCTCACCCGGTAATCCTTCCATTTATTCTCGGAACCATCCCAGGTCCCCCCTCCTCCTGTAACTATGTCAAGGTCCCCATCGTTGTCATGATCGAAGAGAAGGCATGCATACGTGTTTGCACCAGAAATGCCATTGGTGGATGCCACATCCTGAAATGTTGTTCCATCCGGGATCGAGGGATCGGAAACATATCCATTGTTCATGAAAAGGTGGGGAGTTGTATACGGTAGATCTCCATAGACCTGTGGAATGTACATATCTTCCCACCCATCATTGTTGAGATCACCTATTGATATCCCGGAGAAAGTCTGATCTCCTTGATAGACACCTGCTCCTCCGATAGGCCAGATAGGGATCCCTGATGTATTCCTGTAGTCCGTGAATGTGAACTCCGGTGAACCATCGTTAATGTACAGGTTTCCGTCATCGCAAACATATCCGCGTATATCATACCAGGATCCGATATACCCAACATACTTGTGGACGAAATCGGATGTCCACAGGTCAAGATTTCCATCTCTGTTGAAGTCGGCCCAGGAGGATCCTATCGTATGGCCATAAGTGGGTCCCCACATCTTCTGACCATACACCCTTGCTGCCTCATTATCCTCATACCATGTGGTGTCATATGTTCCGGAACAGTTCTTTTCCTCGCCATTTTCAATTATCTTATAATCCCCTCTTTCATAGAGGAAATTTCTTCCAAGACGGTAGTGGGAAACATATAGATCATTACGACCATCATTGTTGTAATCTCCCCAGGTAACACCTCTTGTATACATCGGATCCTCATCATGGACCCCGAGAGTGTATGAGGGGTCAACCAATTGGGAATCAACATTGATCAATAGGTGATCCTCGTAATAGATGGGATCCCCATCGTTCCAATCCTCTCCATTTCCCACATAGAGATCAAGAGCCCCGTCCCCATTAAAATCACCCCATGAAGCTCCTGTGCATGGCCCGATATTAGAATAATATTCACTAAAAGCTGTTGAGGAGATATCTTCCATGGTGAAATCAGGAGCACCTTGGTTCTCCCAGAACCTGTCTGCTACACCCTTTCCACATCCCTGATAGAGGTCCAGATCATTATCCCCATCCCAGTCTGCCCAGGCACCGTTTGCAGCCCCGGAGACCGAACTGTTGAATGCAGTTGGCATGTATGTGAAATCGAAATTCGGAGGTCCATTGTTCTTCATCAGTCTGTGACCATTGAAGAGTAGATCATCATAACCATCAGAATTCCAATCTCCAGCTGAAATAAAACTAGGAGCAGATGTCTGGTCGAAAGCTGTTTCCCCGATATCGATGAATGACACGGACCTCGTCTGGTTCGATCGACCTTCTATTGGATCGATACCCTCAGCAGAAATATAGATACCTGAAAAAATCAATATCAATGTTATCGAGAAGACCGTTGACCTCATGTTTCTCCCGAAAGGTCATTGAACAATGGTTGTTTATAGATTTGGATTATCCAAGTGGTCCCTATTAAAAGGATCATTCTTCATAGACGATCCTCAAAATGGTCCTGAACGCGACCTCGCCTTTGATATTGATCCCAAGGGAAGAGCTCAATGTTGACCTCAGCTCCTCCATCGTAGACCTTGCGATCTCCCTATCAGCGTTCGATGATTGGTCATAGAACATCCTGACCCTGTTCAGGGGATCCAGTATGATCAGGTATTGCAGATCCCCAAGCTGTGGTGTGAGTCCTATCAGGATCCCTCTTGATGCATCGGACCATTCAACAATGCCTCCCGCTGTTTGTACAGCTTCGAGAATCCGATACATTACGGCCTTCTCATGGATCTTGATGGACTTGTTCACGGCCTGTCTGCTGATACCGAACTCCCTTGCGATCTGGGATTGGGTCGCACCTTTTCTCTTCAGGTCCCAGTATCTGAACTGCATTTCCGCTTTTGGGCCACTTGTTACCATGGTGTCAACCTATTAGTTCTTACATCATTTCTATTCATTATTTAAATCTTTTGAATTTTCGAGAGATATCAGGCGATCTATGGTGGAAAAATGTTAAACCTTATATATGAAAACCCTAATGCGGCCTCCTACCTTAACGGAGTTGAGATATAATGGCAAGGATGCATGCGAGAAAGAAGGGTAAATCTTCTTCCCAAAAACCATTCAGGACCGGCAGGCCTGATTGGATAGAGACCGACCGCAAGGACATCGAGAAGATGGTGATCGATCTTTTCAACAAGGGCTATTCCACCTCAAGGATCGGTATCGAGCTCAGGGACCTTCACGGGATCCCTGATGTGAAGACCGCCCTGGGAATATCAATGTATGAGCTACTGAAGAACAACGGTATAAAGATGGACTATCCAGAGGACATCATGAACCTCATGACAAAAGCAGTGAGGATGCACCGGCATATGACCGAAAACCACACCGATGTCCATAACAAGAGGCATCTCCAGCTGACAGAGGCCAAGATAAGAAGGCTTGGAAAGTACTATGTCAGGTCAGGTGTCCTACCGGAAGGATGGGCATACAAGCTGCACAATGCAAAGCTTATCGTGGCAGATTAAAGCCAGGGCCAGCTTTTTATAATCCTTTTTTCCTTTATCCTCATCACTCTGGAGTTTGTACCATGGAGGACCCGTTGAAATGGATGAAGGTTCCGGCCTCGATCACAGAGAGGGTCGGGGAAGCGGGAGCTCTTATCGATTCTACCGAGGGTGTCATCAGGATCATCTCCCATTATGATGGTGATGGAATAACCTCTGCAGGGATACTCTCACGTGCTATCCACAGGAGTGATAAGAGGTTCCATGTCACCATGATGAACGTTCTCACCGAAGATGATATAAAGGAACTCGATGGCGGATTCGACCTCCTTATAGTATCCGATATGGGGTCATCGCAGGCAGAGATGATATCCCGCAGGCTGATAGAGATCGGAGCAAGGGGGATCATTCTCGATCATCACAAAACGGAGGGGAGGGAAAGACCGTATTCGATCTCTGACGGAGGTGGATTGATCGAAGTGAATCCCCGTTTCCACGGTATCGACGGAACCTCCGGTTGTTCAGGTTCAACATTATCATTCCTTCTCTCCCTGGCATTGGACCCGGGAAATGTTGATCTATGCATCTACTCGCTGGCAGGATCCCTGGCTGATAGACAACATGTTCCCGAGTTCTCCGAGTTGAATCTCGGGGTACGGAACCTATCGATCGAGATGGGTTATCTCAGATCGGTGGTTGGTATGCCATTTTCCGGACGAAGCATTTTTGAAGCTCTGAGAACATCCAACGATCCATTCATCAGGGGAATATCTGGGGATGATGAAGGATCCAGGGATCTCCTTGCCGATCTCGCCATAGATCCGGATAAAAGACTGGAGGAACTTGAAAAGGATGAGGTCAAGAAGCTCCAATCATATGTATACAGCCAGTTATTGAAGGATGGCGTATCCCAGTATATTGTCCATGAGCTCTTCAGGGAGAACCTGTTCTCGGAGAAGTATGGAAATCTCCAAGACCTTGCCTATTCCATTGATACATGTGGCAGGAGAGGGGATATGGGGAAAGGATTGCAGGTTGTATGGGGGTCGATGGAAGCCTATGGAACCGCCCTGGAGGAGAGGTTCGATCAGAAGAAAGAGATACAGGTCCTGCTTCAGAGGAGATTGAAGGATGGGATAAATGATATGGACCATATCCAGTGGTTGATGATGGAAGAGGATAAGCTTGCAGGGACGATCGCCGGCCTTTCACATAATTATCTATTCGATCATACCAAACCCGTTCTGGCCCTTTCCAAGGGTGATAACGGTAAGATGAAGGTTTCAAGCAGGGGGCATCGCGCTCTTTGCACGGATGGCCTGGACCTCGGAGAAGTAATGAGAGAAGCAGGAAAGGCCCATGGTGGTGGAGGCGGGGGACATGATGTAGCTGCTGGCGGTTCCCTTCTCGAAGAGGATCTGGGATCATATCTTGCTCATTGCGATCGGATGGTGGGAGAGCAATTGAGGGGGAAGAAGATGGATGCCTGAACCTGAGAAGGCCTCCCCTCTCACAGGGCCGGTCAGGCTCAAGGTTTCCATCGAGTTCGATACTGTTGAAGAGGCAAGGGCCACCTGTGAAGCTCTGAAGGTGGATGATGACGAGTTCATCAGGACCGGAAGAGATGGTAAGATCGTTATCGGAGAGATCACAGCCAGGACCGTTGATTCGGCCAGAAGGTCAGCAGATGATTGGCTTGCCTGTTTGATGGCTATCAAGGATTCAATGATAAATTGATCAACCCATAGGAAACCCTTATATCAATATCCGTTCGATGGTCCTGTAGAGAGGTGATTGGAATATGGTCAATAAGGAGGACCTTGTCAGGAGAAGAAGGATCGCCGGGATAATGTCATTATCAGTGGGGATCCCCAATCTTGTCCTAGCATTGCTGGTGTCACTCGGTGGATTGGCAGCTACGATCGGCCTCGGGATCCTGGTTTTTGCGTTTTATTCTGGTGATAGTGGGGATAATCCTTTTGGAGCTCTCTGTCTTGTCATGCTTGTGATCCTTTTCATTGCGTTGATGTTAATGGCATTGGTATTGACCATAATATCAGTTATCTTCGCCATCGCCATGGGGGGACAGACGATAGGTGGATACTTTGCGTTCAAAGGGGTCAATTTCAAGAGGACCATTGCACTGATATTCATGGGGTCCTTTGCTGCATTGTTGATGGGAATGGTTCTTTTGATCTATGCATTATCACATGGATTGAGGGATATAATTCATCTCATATCATTTGGTCTGGGGATATTCGAGATGATATCCTTCGTTACTTCTTTGATATCCGGTATACTTGTGATCGGGACAAGGTCTACATTTGTCAAGATCAAAGGAAAAGGTCCCCTGAAGAGATTGAAGGATCGGAAAATGAAGAGGAAGAAGAAATCAAAGGCCACTTCAGAAATATAATGGTACTTCCACATCCAAATTGGCTATTACATTATCCCTGTAAGTGATCTTGATATTGTACTCTTCCTTTTCAACAAGATCTATAGGAGAATCCAATATCAAATTTTCGCCAACTGAAAGTTCAGTTATTGAAACGGATGAAAGGTCTATCATTGTCCCCTCGATGTTCACTTTCATGAACCGGATCTCCATGGGCTTTCCATTTATGATAGTAATGTGGATCTCATCTTCGGCTCCATCCATCTTCACATCCAGCAGTCTGAACGGATCGGAATCTTCAGTATCATCAGTGAAGGTGAATGCCCATATTGCTACAACTCCTGCGAGAACGACAACCAAGGATACCATTAATATTACTGCAATTATTGGTGAAACTCCCTTTTTGTCATTTCTCAGATCGATCATACGTTCAAAGAAGGATTGTTGATGATATTAAAGAGTTTTGAGGTTAATTTATTTTTATAAAAAAAAAGCCCCCCTGTAAAAGGAGGGCATAAACTACGTTAATATATTTTTAAGCGTTCTTAAGGATAACGGTCTTGGTAAGTGCTGTGCTGTCATCCTCTATGTTTACCAATGAGAAACTGAATTCCTCGCCAACAGTAAACGTACCAGTTGTCGTAATGGTGAAGGAAGCGGTTAATCCAATGGTTGTTGTCGTTGCTGGCTCAGCAGAAACAGTGTATATTGTATTCCCACCTTCGAAGATGAGGTTGAATATTGCCCAATCGATTTCTCCATTTGTTGGAGTGAGCAATAGTGAATACTCACTACCAACTGCTGCTGTGCTGTCATATTCAAATACTGCACTTGCGGTGATCGTATCAACTCCACCAGTTGCATCCTCGGTGAAGCTCTGGGCCCAAAGGAATACCACACCAGCAAGCACCACAGTGATCGCAACCATAAGGATCACAGCGATGACGGGTGATACACCC
>JAUVCN010000085.1 GCA_030595715.1 Thermoplasmatales archaeon | reverse complement strand
ATCCTTTTTCTCCTCCCAGAACACGATTTTTCGATTCTTGAGGTCAATTCTATTTATCTCGATCCTTACAATGTCCCCTCTCCTGATACCCGTGGATACGGCAGTCTCTATCAATGCTTTTTCAAGAATGGTCTCACAGGAGTCGAGAAGGACCTGAACCTCTTCAAATGTCAGACTCTCCTTCATCTTCTTCAACAATGAGTAATCTACTTCGAACTTCTCTCCCTTGTATGGAATACTATATTTCTTCCTGACTATTTTTACGGACATGTATTGAAAAGAGTTGTATGAACATAGGTTGATTCCGGTCGATCAAATTATATTCCAATGATATCTTTCTCGATCCTTCTGAAACAGTAGGGATCATTGTGGAACCTGTCGGTCAATGAAATGGAAACGGAGTTGCACCCGCCCTTGCATTTCTTTCCATACCTGCATTTGATACAGTTGGGGCCGAGGTCCTTCTTCGTGAACTTCCGATTGTATGCAAATGAGTTCGGGTCCTCCCATATATCCTTCAGGGACCTCTTCCTCACATTCCCTTCGATGAACCTCTCATTCCCCATGGAGAGGCATCCGACGATCCCACCATTCGATGTGATACCGATGGACCTCAAACCTGCTGTGCATCCGTCCCACTTGCATCCGGGAAGGACCTTGCTGAAATATCCATAGCAGTGGGATCCGATCACGGGCAGGTCCTCGAACTTGTTATTGATCCTCTGCTTGGCGATGAACATCGCGGATGCATAGTAATCCTCCTCCGATATGAGAAGGTCCCTCGAGAAATTCCCGAACGGCATTGCTGTCTGTATCTGCCAGTTGCATCCTCTCCCCTTGATCATGTCCGCCATCTGGGGCAGGTCCTTGAAATTTATCTGGCTGATCGTTGTTATCAGGGTGGTCTGGATGCCTTTTTCCAGAAGAAGGTCCACAGCCTTCATGGTCCGATCGAAGGTTCCCTTCCCCCGTATCTTCTCGTGGGACGCTTTCATTCCATCAACTGATATTCCCACAACCTTGGGTTCAAGACTGGATATCTCCCCGATATATTTCGGGACAAGGATGCCGTTCGAGACCATGCAGAGGCTCATCCCAAGGTCCTTGACACAGCTTCCGAGGGCCTGCCAGTCATCTCTGATGAATGGTTCACCCCCCATCAAAGACACATCTTTGCAACCAAGGTCTGCCAGCTGTTCGATCAGGGAGAAGCACTCCTTGGTAGACAGCTCATCTGTCCTGGCATCTCCTGCAACCGATCCGCAATGTGAACATCTGAGATTGCATCTCAGTGTGGTCTCCCACACTGCGACCTCCGGTTTCAATTTCAAGTTCCATCACCTTTTCTCGAGTAAACACCGTAATCAATTGCTATGTCACCGAAGACCGGTTGAGAAAGACCGGTAAGGAATCCAAGCACTGCTATCAGAGGGATAAGCCATTTTCTTACCTTTTTACCGGGATCATTGACCAGGCCGATAACGGAAACAGCATAGGGATAACTGCTTCCGCCCGACCCGGAACCTCCGAAGAACCAGCCGAGGAGAAATCCGACAATGAATGTAATTATCACAACAATGACTCCTGCGACCCAGAAAATGACCTTCCATTTCCTTCGATCTCTCTTCAGGTCCTGTATATCCTCCGGGTCTAATCCCAACCGTGAACCTATACTGTCAAGGCTTTCCATCAAACCGATCTCCTGTTGAAAACCCCGTATTTGACAGCCTGTCCGAATATTGGCGATGACATCCCCGTTAAGAATCCAAAGAAAGCAAGAGGGAGGATCGACCAGAACCCCGGCGAGGAAGCAAATGTGTTCCCGGCCATGGTGAGAGTGGACGAAGCATAGGGATATCCACTATCGGGGTCCACCTCTTTCCTGACAAACCATCCAAGATAAAAGCCAACAATGAATGACAGGATCACGACAATGACACCTGTGACCCAGAAAATGACCTTCCATTTCCTTCGATCTCTCTTCAGGTCCTGTATATCCTCCGGGTCCAATCCCAACCGTGAACCTATACTGTCAAGACTTTCCATCAAACCGATCTCCTGTTGAAAACCCCGTACCTGATACCATTTCCAAAGACCGGAGTGGATATACCGGCCAGGAATGCTATCAACGCAATTGGAACGAACAGTTTGATCCCATTCCTTCTTCTTTTCATTGAACCTATTGTGGCAAAGATGGGGAGGGCAAAAGGGTACCCATCATTGGAAGATCCCTCATTTCCTGCGAACCAACCGAAAATCAATCCGATGATTAAGGCAATGATAACGAGGAGGATACCGATCAACGAGGACACGATCTTCCATTTCCTGTCGGATGACCTTATCTCATCAATATCCGACCCGGAAAGTCCGAGTCTCGACCCGATCTCCTCCAGATTGGCGATCTTCATCAACTCCTTTCATAGACCCCGTAATCGATCGCCTGTCCGAATACAGGTGCATTGAACCCTGCAAAGAAAGCGCTCAAAGCAAGTAATATCAGCATTATCCTCGATGGTCTACTCTGCTTCATTCCACCAACCATTGTGGCAGCGGATACGGCAAATGGGTATCCACCACCAGTGCCCGGGTCCGGTGTTTCTCCCCCGCCACCTCCACCGGTGTCCTTCTTTGTAAACCAACCGAGTATCAATCCGATGATAAAGGCCAGTAAGGCAAGCAAGGCTCCTCCAAGAAAGAAAAATACCATGGCTTTCCTGCTGCTGGAACGGATCTGCCTGATATCATCGGGTGTGACTCCCGAACGTCCTCCGATATCCTCAAGCTTCCCATTCATATTATGATATTGTAATGCCCCTAATAAAAGCTTATTGGAACATGAGCTAAACAAGGGTTTCTGATCTGGGTCCTATCGTGTCGATGTCCATACTGCCCCTTCTCATCAACTCCTGCTCCCTCCTGGCCTCCTTGGTCAGGGACCTCTCGGTTAGTAATTGGATCACCTTGTCGAAACCCTTCAAGGCATCTGCGATCCTACCTTCCCTGTAATTTATCCTTGCAAGGTTCCAGTGCGCTATCGGGTTCGAGGGAATGGCTGAAAGGGACCTCTCGAACAGATACTTTGCTTCATCGATCCCGCCTTCATGGAAGGCCCTTATCCCCATGTTGGACCATTCCTTTGCCCTGTCGGATATTATCCTGAGGTCCATCATCGAAATATCCTCGGGTTCGAGAGACAGGAGGTACTGCAATTCCGATCTCCGATCGAGTGACATCAGATTGGACCTCAACTTGGACGATAGTTCCACCATGAACTCCTGGAAGGACCTTCTGACATCCACTCCCTTTCTCCTCTTCATCCAGAGGGAAAAGGATCGACATTTGATCTGCTCATCATCAATGAAAGATAAAGCTTCCAGAAGGTCGTCGGTCAGTTCCGATCCTTTTCCGTAGGCTTTCATTGCCAGGATCAGCTGTCTTGGAACCTCGGGATCGGCAACCGCTGCCCTGAAGAAATTCTCGGTGAACAGAGGTTCCCTCGGCTCTCCATATATGGTCAGCGAGAAATAGAGGTCCTTCACCAGGTCCTCTATGGGGATCAACAGGTAGGAATCTCCGTTGCGGATCTTCCTTACCCTCTTCCTGAAAAGCGATTCCACTTTTCTTCTTCCCTCGGCTTTCACCTTGGTACACTGGACCCGAAGTCCAGGTTCGGTGAGGTATGTGGCCTGGGGGAGAAATTCCACATCATCGAATCCGGATGATATCAGAAAACCCTTGAGCTCCTTCTCCTTGAATACCATCCCGTGTCTCTGGCCTTCTGTATCGATACCGAACATCCACTGGGACCCCACAAGGAACTCATCACCGTGGGCTTTCTTCAACCTCTTGAAGGTTCCAAGGAGGTCCGGGGTCTCGATGATCAATTTTCCACCTTTTCTGAGAACTCTCCAGCATTCTGCAAGAAGATATCTGAGGTTGACCCAGTCAAAATGTTCTATGAGCTGGTCCGCCTCGATCAGGTCCACCGAGGAGTCCCTCAATGGCAGGTCCATGACATCCCAGTTCTCATCGGCAACGGAGCTGTCGCTGAGGTCGATGTTGACAAACCCGGGTTTATAGACCTTCCCGCAACCGATATTGAGCTTCATCAGGACCACTTGGAAAACATTTACAGATCGATGAACAATGGGACGATAACGTACAATAATTTAACCTATCAAGCGGAGCAGTAAACACCATATTCGATCGCAGCTCCGTATTCATGAGGTTGTGCAAATTCATGGGCTGCAACGAACCCGATCGCAGATGTGATCAGTGCAATGATCCCGACGGTTATCCAGAGCTTTCGGTTCATGCTCCCTGTCGAGATCGTGAGAAGCATCGCCCCGGCAAATGGATAGGTCCGTATCTTATCAAATGCCGGATCGTTCTTCCCGATAAGGAATCCAGCCATGGTGGATAATACGGTCATGGTCATACCAACCAGGGGAGCCAGTATGTATTCCCTCCTCTTCTTCCTCCTGATCGATGCGATATCATCCTCATCCATTTCCAGTCTGGAACCCAACTCTTCCAGGTCCGTATCCATGGATTTATATTCCATAGCTTGTATTTTAAAATGACCATATCAGATACCATTATTCTTACAGAATACCCCGTAATCGATGGAACTGGAATAGAACACCTTACCTGCTTCGAACCCTCTCAGGTAGAAGAATACACCAAGAAGCGCCACTGATATGGCTCCTATCCCCCATATGGCATATCTGGTCCTGTCGCCTTTCAATGCGACCAGGGGAACAATTGCAAAGGGGTAGTAGGCCATTCCATATTTCTCAGAATTTCCGATGCTGAAACCGATAAGAAAAGAAAGGAAGGAGGCAATGGAACCTATTACGGATAAGATAACGATGTCCTTTATCCGTCTGATCCTTATCCTCCTGATATCATCCTCCGACACATCAAGGTCGGATCCGATCTTCCTCAACTTCTCACCCATACAGGTGAATGGACCGACTCCTATATCTTACCAGGCATCTACATGCGGGTATCAGGCATGGATCTCCTTTCTCCTGAACAGGAAGAATGCGACTCCCGAGAAGATGACAAAGAGGATCAGTGGAACTATCACATTCACAGGATCGAGGTAATTATCGATCATCAGCTCGGAAGTGTTGAAGTATGAAAACAGCGAGAGGTACTTCATCCAGTCCCCCCAGGATGAGAGGTTTGCGATGACCATCACCACGTACTGGCCAACGACGATCCCCATCATGAGAGCCGTCACCTTGGCCCCTTCATCCACGAGGACGGAAACCACCATTGCGATCCCGATGAAGGTCAATGCAATAGGTATGGATCCCAGGAACGTTATGGCATAGGGTCCCAATGGTATCGACTCGCCTATGAAGAGGGTCCCTATAACCACACCGAGGAAGGGACCGAATGAGACCGTGATCAGAAACACGATCTGGGACAGAACCTTTTCCATCATGAACCGATCCCGGGAGTACCCCGTTGCCAGGAGGATGTCCATGGACTTGTCCTCGATGTGTTTGGCCACAGCTCCTCCTGCTTTGATACTTAGAAATATTACGAGGAAAAGTAGCCATATGGAGAAGAACTCGATGGCGACAAATCCCTCCAGGGTGGAGAAATCCAATACATCAGTGCCCAGGAAACCCTCATACACAGGGTTGTCCTCCATGTAATCATCGAACATACTGGTCACGGCAAGGTCCATCGTGGAAACCGCATCACTTACCTCGACAGGTGTAAGGTTCATCTCGGATGTAACGAAAAGGACCCAGAATAGGGATGTTTCATTGATCCTCTCAAAATGGACCTCCTCCCCTGCCCCCAGATATAACAACTCGATCCCATAGGAGGATAGAAGTGATCTGTTATCGATAAGGTCCTCCAGTTGTAAGAGGTCCGGGTCGATAACCGTTTCGTTCCCCTGAACGATCCCTAAAAAATACGTATAGACCATCGGGTCCTTTGCGCCCATTGCTATATGGTAGCTGGATCCCACCCTCGCATCCCAGGAGAGATTGAAGTACATCTCACCCGATTCCCCGATGCCCTCCTCCTGCAGGAGTATTCCCTCTCCCTGGGCCATCGGATCGGAGAACTCATCACTGAACATGGGATACATCATCACTATCAATATGGCATATAGGAAAAGAATGATCGAATAGATGATCACACCCTTTCGAGAGTCCTTTACTGTGACCTTGAACAGGGGCATCTTCATTTGCTCACCCCCTTCTCGGATAGGGCCTCGGGATCATCAGCTTCGTAGAAATGGAGGAAGAGGCCCTCCAGTGATACCTCCTCGTAATCCATGTCAAGGACCGTATATCCAGCGAGTAATTTGATCACATCGTCAATACCAGTTGAGATCGTTATCAAGAGGATCTTCTCGTCCTCCGGGTCCACCTCCACCTTGCTCACACCCTCGATGGACGAGAATGGACCCACATTGATCTTATGGGGGAACCTCACCTTCATTTTCTTTCCAGTCCTCGATTTGAACACGCTCATTCTCTCAGTAAGGATCAGACGTCCCTCCTTGATGATCGCAACACGATCACATATGGCCTCTACCTCCACAAGGATGTGAGAGGACAGGAAGATCGTCCTCCCCGCAGCCTTCTCCTCATGGACAAGCTTGTAGAACTCCTGCTGCATCAGAGGATCCAGTCCCGTTGTGGGCTCGTCGAGTATGATCAGGTCCGGGGAGTGCATGAAGGCGGACACGAGCCCGATCTTTTGCCTGTTACCCCTGGAAAAGTCCTTGATCCTTCTTCCGAGGTCCAGCTGGAACCTCTTCGAGAGCTCCTCGACCCTATCCTTTCCCTTGAAATCCATCATGGAGAGGAGCGTGTAGAGATACTCCCTGGCCGTGAGAGAGGAATAGGTTCCGAAATCGGATGGCAGGTACCCCACCGAACGTCTCACATTGGCACCCTCATTATGGGGGTCCATCCCGTTGACGAGCGCGGACCCCGATGTGGGTCTTATGTAATCCAGGATCGTCCTGATAGTGGTGGATTTTCCTGCACCGTTCGGACCCAGGAATCCGAAGACCTCCCCCTTCCTCACATCAAGGGAAACCTCTATGATGCCTCTGGCCTTTCCATAGTATTTGGTGAGGGACCTTGTCTCGATGACATTCATATGGGGCGAGGAGACCTTCATGAAAGAACATGATTTAGGAACTATATAACGAAAATCGTGTCTTTTCAAAATTGTTAACCAAAAATTCCCGTAAAGTGAATTGTCTCTCCAAAACCGTTTTCAAATATCCGCGTGATACGGGACCATGGCAGAGATCGGAATAATGGTCTACGGGTTCTCGAGAGAAGAAGCGGGGATCATCAAGAACAAACTGATAGAAATCAACAGTGAAGAGGTCCTGCTCATATCCGGATGCAGGAGGGAAGAGGACATCATCTCGAACATCCTGGATGATGAAGGATATGACGAGTTCGAGGAGAAGGAGGATCCGAGGGTGGTGATGTTCCTCGGGTTCGATGGTCCGAAGATCCATGCTTCAATGGACAACTTCCCCGAATTGAACGGTAACAGGCCCATCTTCTGCACTCCCACGGAAAACAATTCCGAATGGAAATTATCGGCCCTGCTGGAGGACCTCATGGAAGAGAGGGCCTACTTCAAACAGAAAAAAAACAATATAAATGATCAAGGGTGATTTCAAAAGTTATTTACACCACCGAAACAATATCAAAGCATGGACAGTAGAACCTCCTGCGCGATATTCGCCCTTCTTTCGATGATATCGCTGATCTCGATCGTGTTCGTTCCCGTATCCGGCACGATCCAGGAGATTAAGGATGTCCGGTCTCCGAATGAGGACGGGGTCATCTACACCGAACCTATCGATATCGGACGACCGAACAGGATCGCGGTTATCGAGATCGCCGGATTCGGGACGGTCAAGATAGAACTTTACGATAACATGACACCCATCACGACCCAGAATTTCGTCGACCTCGCTTCCACGGGATTCTATGATGGTATCAGATTCCATCGGTGCATAGATGACTTCGTCGCCCAGACAGGGGACCCCAACACGAAGAATGCCAATCCCTACGATGACGGCTCCGGAGGATCGGGGATAACGATCCCCCTGGAGATATGCAAGAACGCCTCCCATATCGATGGAGCTGTTGGAATGGCGAGGTCCGCCGAACCCGATTCCGCATCCTCGCAGTTCTACATATGCGACGGACCGCAGCATGGCCTGGATGACTGGGAGAGGGATGGGAACGGATATGCCGTGTTCGGAGTGGTCATCGAAGGACTGGATATTGCCAAGAGTATCGCTGGCACCGAGACAAATGGGTACAAACGTCCTCTCCTGAAGGATCAACCTGCGGATGATATCACCATGACACGTGTCTATATTGAAGAACCGGAATGGGAGAACGTCACCGATCAACAGAACTCGACGAGGGAAGCATCCAAGGAAGGTGTGCTTCCTTCTCCCGGTATCGTCTTTATCACGGGCATTATAATGATGGCAGTGATCATTATGAAAAGAAAGAGATGACATTACAAGCGAGCACTTACCGGATCATCCAGCAGGCCGTGTTCTCCATATATCAATTCCTCGACCTCGGAAGCTTCATCTATCTCGAAGACCAACCAGAATACCTCCATTGAATTCGTAGATAGGATAATGGCATTGAATGAGTCACCATCCTCATCCATAAAATATCTTCCAGGGATCAGATCACCTTCAACGGACCGGACATCAAAATGGCCGGGCCAGATCTCGATAGTATCATCGGATCGATGATATCCCATCTCTACCTCGATATAAAGAAAGGCATTACCTTCCGTTGCATCCATCGGTACCGGTCCCGGTGTGGTATCCCTGATCTCACTTGTCGATATGATCAATGAATATTCAGGTCCTGTTCCGGTATCGTCCTCCGTGCAGCCGGACATCATTATGAACATGATCGGCATGATCGAAAGCATCCATTTCTTGTTCATCCGGTGAACCCCTGATCAGATGTCACCGGAATAGTGCTCATATGCAGGTATCTCATTGTCGAGAGGTTCATCAAGGCCACCATCATACCTGATGTAGAGCATCTGCATATCTGAAGGAACCTCGAAAACGACCCAGAAGGTCTTTCCTTCCCCCGTGTCTATTATGAGTGAATCTACAGTCCTTGAATCCAGGTTCGCCAGGTAACCCCCCTCGATCTGGGTGGCGCTGTTATCATCCACACTGAATCGATCCGCATTCCAGATGGTATGGTCTGCCTTCTCGTTATCGTTGGTTATGTTTATCTTGATGTAGAGGAACTCATTTCCCTCGCTGGCATTCACTGCTGTCGGAGCCGGGCTCTGCCCCTTGGCTACCACTTCAATGACCGTCATCTTCAGATCGGGGTCGATGGTCTCCTCGATCTCGGTGCAGCCTGCGATCAATCCAGCTGCCATCACCAGGAGCAGGGCTCCTGCGAGCACTTGTGGTTTCATTGTTATCCTCGACTATCAACAGTTTGCCCGGTATTAAAGATTTGAGCTCCATTGGTCATTGTCTCATCACGATGATCGTTGTGCTGCAGCTTCCCATCCCGCCACCTTTTTCAGCCTTGATCTCGATGGTGCCGGTATCCTGGCCCGGTGCCAGGGCTGCAGTTACCAGGATGCTGTCCCCGGAATCGATCTTCTCGATGACCTTTTCATCGACAGCCCCGGAGATGGTGATCACTGCACCATCCACTTCATCCCCTTCCGAGTTGTAAACATAGACCACGACGCCGACCTCCGTGGTGGCCCGACCTTCACCCGATACCTCGATGGTCTCGGGTTCGGTTGCCATCCTCCTCAGGGTCGGGTCCGTATCACCCGCCAATGCTATCCAACCTATCAGGATCCCCAACGCTGCCATACCGATCACAACGACAATAATCAATTGAAGGGGGACTCCCTCCATTCCTCCTTCTCTGGATAAAATATTCCTTTTCATCTTGTTCAACCTCCGATCAGAAGAGTGGAAACCACCACTCCCGCAGTGAATGTGAATGATGCCAGGATGACATTCTTTGGAACCCTGGACCACCCGCCGTGAGGAACTCCCTCTTCAAGGCGGTACATGGCCAATGTGGTGGTCAGGGACAGAAGGATCAGATAGACCCCGGCCAGTACGATGAAACCCGGAACCGTAAGGTCCCCGCGAGAGAAGGTCGTCCCTATCATCTCATTACCGGCTATCGTGGATGCCGACCTGTCCATCAATCTGAAGATCCCGACCGATGCACCGACCATGATAGGTGCGAATATGGAAGCGGTGATCTCCATCTGGCCAATGGAGGACCTCACCATTTCCTTCATGGACCGCTCCAACCTTCCCATTTCCCTCAGATGTTTTGAAAGGGCCTTTACAGACCTACCGCCCGCCCTTCCACCGGCACTTGCGAATTCTGAAGATACCTTTGTCAACCGTAGAACAGGACCGGGGTCCAATTCAGATAATGATGATATCCTTCCCTGCAGCGGAGGGTCCCTTCCGATCCGTCTGAAACCCCTGATGATCGCGATCTCCAGTGAACGTCCTTCCATCAATTGTGATCCCATCTCGGATAGGAGGTCCGGAACCCTTTCCATCTCTTCCTCTTCCTTTTTCCTGATCCTATCCTTCTCAGAGGATATCATGCTCGAACCGGATGCGATCAAAAGGGATGTTCCAACCAGTAATGCAAGAAAACAGGAACTGATCGGACCCGGAAAGGGACCTTCAAGAATGATGATCGGATCCCCGTTCAAAAGAAGTTCCGTTGATGAGGTTATTATCAGCACCATTCCCGTGATCATTATGAAAAGGGACGAAAGAGAAGGTTTAACACGATCCTTGGGATCGGAGCCACTCAGAGGGAGCATCGGTCTTTTTAATACGAGTCTCCCCGTCGTAAACAGGATCATCAATGGAACACCCCCCCAGAGCAGGGAGCCGATCATCACGACCGTCCTGTTTGAAAGACCTGCTATGGGGATCATTGTTGCAAGCAGGATCGGAAGAAGGACACCGAGAGCGAATAGTGCTGTTGAGGGGCCTTTCAACGATGACGCATATGTCCCCATCCGATCCTTCAACTCCTCGTTCATCCTCTCGACCACAGCTTCTGAGGACATTCTAACCTCCTCCTGTGTGGATTCGGACCCTGCCGAGATCAATCCTTCAATGGCAGGAGTGATCACAGCATCTTCTCCATCCATGGACCTGGAAGATCCCAGCAGGGCTTGTTCCAAGCCCATACCTGCCGTTCTGGACCTCCATATGACCTGGCCGAGGGCTTTCTCACCATCCCCGGTCTGACTGACATGGGACAGCCTTGTGGCATTGGATATCGAGGGATTTATGGACATGAAAGAAGAGATGCGCCTTACATTATCCTGCATCGCCGAGGCCATACTCATCTTCTCCATCTCCTCCCTTCTCCTGGGTAGGTCCGATAGGTACCAGTACACCAATATCGGGATCAGGAGAAGAAAGATGATCCCAATGAAGATGGTGAATGAAAGATTCATCGTTGATGTATGGCCGATATCGACCTCGTTCCATTCCCCGGAGGGGGATAGTACAAGGTCGCTCTGTGCCTCCAGGTCCTGGAACGTATCGGATACCCCATCCTCGTCAAGATCCCCCCATTCCAAGGGTCCAGGGATCACAAGTAGAGAGATGAAAATGATCCCGAGGACCATTGATAGAGCGGAAACCAGCGGAGGAGATGGTTTCATTCCACCCATTCCTCCTCCTTTACGAACCTCTTCTTCCACTCTTTGAACAGAGGGCCTCTCGTCCCATCACCTGAAAGTTCCTTGGTCTCCCTGAGCGCATTGAGGACCCTGACCATCGATGAGGGTCGTGATATCTCTGTGGCATCAAGTTCATCCAAAGCAAATTCCATTACCCTGCATCTCAGGTCCACATCGTCCAGCAATTCTCTTTTAGAAATACCCCACAGGGATGATATCCTTCTGACCGTATCCGAATCGGGGAGATCGGGAGTGGGGGTGAGGTGACCTTTCTTCGGATCGTATAGGAAAAGGTCCCTGAACCTCCCATGGGGGGGTTTCTTGATATATTCGGATACCTGGACCACCTTGCGGTATCTTGTCCTTAGACCCATCGGTTGAACAAGGCCGCAGACCACAACGATATCGGTGGCAGAAAAAGAACCCGGACTCACTCCGAGGTCATCAACAGCTCTCTTGTAGACGGAAATGGAAGAATCCGCATGGAAGGTTCCAAGGACAGCAGACCCTGCTGTCCCGGCTGACATCGCCTCATACAATGTCCTTGTCTCCGGCCCTCTTACTTCCCCCAGAACAAGAACGGATTCGCCCAACCTGAGAGCGGTTCTCAAAGCCTTATCGGCACTTGCCTTTCCATCACCTTCAACGGTAAGTCCCACTACGTTGTATCCTTCCGATGTCAGCTGTTGCAATGGGAGCTCCGGTGTATCTTCTATGGTTATTATCCTTGTGGAGGGGTCGACATCGAAAAGGAGTGCACCGAGCAGGGAACTCTTACCGGCCCCCCTTGGCCCTGCTATCATCATTGTGGATCTGCCATCTATGCAGAGGTCCATAAATGCGGCTGAATAGGGGTCCAGGGATCCCGAGCCTATCAATCTGAGCAGTGTCCAGGGATCGTGTGAATGTTTTCTGATGGCGAGGGAGATACCACCGGGTGAAAGTGGGGGTGATACCGCGGTCACTCTTGCATTGAACTGCGGCATATCGCATTCCAGGACCGGAGCCGCTTCCGAAAAAGGCCTTCCCGAGGTGAACCTCAGTATGGATATCATCCTGGATACTTCACTTTGATCAAGGAGAATGTTGGTGCTGTATGGTCCGTCCAGTTCCGGTCTTTTCATGCTACCTATCGTTAGATGTACCGGATTGGAACCGTATGGTGGATCCACATAGATGTCCTGAACCCTTTCATCCCTTAACAGGTGTTCAAGGATCCCGAAACCAACCGTATATTGTCCTGAAATCCTTGAAAGGACCTGTAGATCGCCGTCATCTGGCCCATCCCTGCCGTGTGACAGGGCCCTCATTACCCTTCTTTCAACATATCTTCTGAGCCTTTTTTCATCTTCCATGATGGAGGACCCGGGAGGAGTGGAACCCAGGTCCTTCATGGACCTTGATATCATCTGCAGGTCATGTTTCGAAAGGGAGAACTCCCTGGGATATATCGAAT
>JAUVCN010000137.1 GCA_030595715.1 Thermoplasmatales archaeon | reverse complement strand
GTTCGATCTTTTATATCAGCTGGGACAGTTATCATATATCGAAAACCCCCAGCTTTCGATCATCGGAGTTGTTTAGATGTATCAAGTGGATATGGATGAGATCGTGGGTGAGATATTCCGGCTTGAATGGAGTATGAACCATGAGCACATCCATAGGCCCGGCGTCACCTCCGATGAGATACCCGAGGCGATATCACTTTAGGGGGGGCAACCCTCTTCGGGTGTCGATCATGGAACATACCAGCAAAGGACACACCTCGCGGGCCTGAGAAGGCCCGCATTCTTTCTTTCTTGAATTATCATCTATTCTGGAGTTGATTTTCTTTCCATACCTTGGTTGAAGGGAATATATCATCATCCTGATCTCAAGAGAAATTCGACCTTTTAAGGCAAGATAATCACTCATCAGAAACTATTTCATCTCGTGTGTTCATCTCCGGCCAGAGGGCAAAATATGAAGAGGAAATGGTTCCCGTCAATATCTATTCTGATCATTCTGGTTCTTGTGGAGGTCATATCCTTTTCTCAGGGTGCGGGTGGGGCCCTCGCCGCTTCCACATCCGATCCGAGGATCTACATATCATCAGACAGCGTTCTTGAATCAGAAGCTGATGATAATGGATGGAACGGAAATGGATCAAAAGAGAATCCCTTCATCATAGAAAATCTGACCATTGATGGTGAGAGCGGCTGGTACTGTATCAAGATGACGAACATCACACATTCAGTGGTTGTAAGAAATTGTACCCTTTTCAACGCTTCAGGGTCTAAATATTCCAACGGAATATCTTACTACGGAGCTGGTATTTACCTTGAAAATTCAAGCGGTGTTAGTATAGAAAATTGCACTTTCTATCACAACAAGCGAGGGGTTGATTCAAGGGAAAATAATGACATTCTGGTCAGGTGGTCAACATTCGAGAATAATACCTACCCCATTGTATTCGATCAATGTAATGATACGATCCTTGAGAATAATTCGATCTCATCATCCGATTCCAGGTGGGGAAGTCCGCTTTATCCTGCTATCAGGCTATCGCGGTGTAATTTCACTAAAGTCATCAATGGGACTGCAGAGATGCCATTTCATAATGCTCTGAGAACCTATGACTCAAATGAGCTTCACATTGACGGTTTGTTGGGACAAGAGATCGATTTGTACAGGACAAATTTCTCCTCGGTAAAAAATACGAATCACCAGCGTTCATACGGGAGCCATGTGGGAGTATTTGGTTCGAAGAACGTTTCAATACAGAATTCCACAATGGATCTCGGTGGTTACAATGGCATGGTGAGGTTGAATCGTTCAGAGAATTGTACAGTTAGCGATTGTCATCTTGATGACACATCCTATGGTATCAGTATAGAGGATTCAAATAATATCACCATTCTTGAAAATGAGATGGGGCAAATAAGCAAATGGTCAATCAGGATCATGGGATCAGAAGATGTTGTCATCCATGACCAGAACAATCGATATTGTCCAGGATTTGTAATATCGAGATCAAGCCGGGTGAACATCATGGACCAGAGGTTTGATCAGAACACCTCCAACAGAAACAATCCATCCATTCAGTTCACGGATTCTGATAACTGTTCAGTATACAACTCTGAATTCTATTCAAGAGGAGAATATACCCTTAGATCAAGTTTTTCGGACAATATCTCGATCATCAATTGTACGCTTGTTGCAGAAGATGAGTATCCTGTCTACCTTGAGACTGGATCTACCCATTTCAAGTTTGTGAACTCGACGATCGATTCCACTACTGGAGACCCATATCATGGGAAAAAAATGGGGATGTACATCTATTCCAATACCGGGAAAATCACCCTATTCAATAACAATATTACAGGGGCACTTTTCTTTACGGAGGGTGTTTCAAGATACAGGGATTTGGAGGTGCCCGAGAACAATACCATTGCAGGCGGGAAGTTCCGGGTATTCAAGGACTTGAAGGATCTGAACCTACCGTCTGACACAGGTCAATTTGCCCTTTTCAATGTGGAGAATGTAATGATAACAGGAGTTACTCATTCGGGGACATGCCAGTATAATGTCATTGAAGGGGTCTCCAACATCACCATCCACAATAACACATTCAGGGCCATGTCGGGTCAGTTCATTTATACCAAGGGGATGGGCCGACTGGAGGTTCAAGATAACAGGTTCGAGGGCCATTACGGAAGGCTCATTGGTGGAAGTGACATCGGTTTTCTGAGGTTCAACAATAACTTCGGGGAAGATATCTACGACAGCATCACCTACGTCACAAGTGGTGGAGATGCAGAGATCCTCAATAACAGGATCTCGGGTCTGGAATACGCAGGTTCCGGGAATGAAAGGCTGTTCTATCTCGGCGATTTCAAAAATATCTCGGCAAAGGACAATATCTTTTCTACTATTGGCCCAAGAGCTTTCAGCTTCAGGATCTATGATTCGGCAACTGTCACTAATAACTCGATCTCTGGTGCGGATAATTCCATCTCGGTGGATTCCGAGACCGATCATGCCAGAATAACCATTGAGAACAACTCCGTGAACGATACACTATTTGCGATCTCAATGTTCAGAGGACGGGGGTCAATAAAAAATAACCGCGTTAATGGGAGCGAAAATCACGGGATCAATGTGTGGTCATCCCAAAATCTCACCATCTCGAAAAATGTGATAACAAACTGTTCAGAGGAGGGTATTCTTCTGGAAAGAATGTGTAAAAATGTCACGATCAGTGAAAATAAACTTTTAAACAACAATATTGGAATAAGCCTCGATCCATATAGTGGGGACCCTTCAGGGTCATCCAACATCGTGATCGAGAACAATTCCATCCTGAAAAATACTGCTGGAGGGATTCTCTGCTATGGGATGCAGGCTTTGATCAAAAATAATACAATCGAGGATGGTGTGTACGGATTGAATGGTGGATGCCATGACTCGATCATTTCGGGAAATTATTTCAGGAATTTCTCGAGATATGCCGTAAATATTCGTGGTAACAACATCGAGATCGCGAATAATACTATGGAATTTTCAAGATTCGGGATACATACAGATCAGTCGTCAGGTGAATCCGGGATCGAATATCATCACAATCATATTTCCCATTCAGAAGTGGGGATCAGGTTGTTCAGTGGTACTAATACAAATTTCTCCTACAATATCGTTGAGAACTGTGGTGAAGGGATATGGAACTACTTCACTACCAAAAACGTCATCTTCTCCTACAATATCTTCCAGAATAACTACGGCCTAGCCGTCAACCTTTCAAATTCCGTAAGCGATGTTGTTTTCCATCACAATGCTTTCCTTTTCAACAATGGAACCGGTGATACACTCAACGTATCAAATCGACAGGCTTACAGCAGGTTCCAGGGAGTAACATGGAACGATGGAAACGGAGAGGGAAATTACTGGGCTGACCTCTCAGGTCCGGATGTTGACCAGAATGACCTCGTCGACATTCCCTATCCGGTGCCGGGAAACGACACGGTCGATAGGTTCCCGTTATCCTACCTTCCTTTCATAGAGAATGTAGGTAACATCACCCTGATTCCGACGCAGGGCGGGGTCAGGATATCCTGGGAAGAGGCAGAGGTCACCATTGGTGATTGGAAGGTCACTGGATACGAGGTCTTCCGCAGATCGCTCCTCTCTCCGTTGGTAAGGATCGCGTCCATGGATGAGAATTCTCACCTCTTCATCGATTCCAATTTTTCCAAAGAGGAGGATTTCTGGTATGCGGTGAGGGCCATTTCCGAACAGGGAAACGGCCCCTTGAATGTGGTCGATAGTGCCTTTTCACCTGACATCTATCCCCCTTCGATCGATATCCTTTTTCCCTCCAAAGGGGTGGTTATTAACACAAGTACGATAGTTTTTACCTGGGTCGCAATTGATAACGTGAGCGGGGTCATCAAAACAGATATCAGGATCGATGAGGGAGAATGGATCGATGTCGGAGATCAGATGAACTGGACAGTGGGTCCACTTCCCGATGGACCGCATCTGTTAGAGGTCAGGTGCACCGATCTGGTCAACAGGGTGGCCCTCGAGAGGGTATCATTCAAGGTTGATACCACCCCTCCTGATATCCATCTGGTGAACCAGCTGGAAGGAGCTTTTCACAACAGCTCGGAATTGCCCCTGACATGGGAGTATACCTTGGATGACTCGGGGATAACGTCAGCCCTTATGATACTGAATGGAGGACGTAAGTGGGATGTGACCCCGGTCACTGAATTCCTGCTCAAGCCATTGATCGACGGGGTTCACAGGATCGAATTCACGCTGATGGATGGGGCCGGTAACGGTAGATCACGATCCTTCGAATTCACCGTGGATACAATTTATCCGACCATCGAGAAGGTCGACGGATTTGAGACCTGGGCGACCAGGTTGGACCAACATACCTTCACATGGAGTTCCGGAGACATTGGTTCAGGAGTCCATTCTGCGGAGGGAAGTATCAATGGCCTCGATTGGTTTCCGCTCAGCATAAATGGCTCATATGAACTGAGCATGGTTGAGGATGGTACACATCAGTTCCAGATCAGACTGACCGATCGAGCTGGCAATTCTCTGATCACCTCACATGAATTGACCAGAGATACAGTGGCCCCTATAATCAGCATAGACATTCCACAGGTTTCTTTTACAAATGAAAATTCATTCGTGATATCCGTCATCACATCCGACAATGATACATACGTCTCCAAGGTGACTCCGTTCATTGATGGTATCGAGTTCGATGAGATCAATGGAAATTCAAGCCTTTTCACAGTCAACCTGGATGGGGAGGGAGAACACTTCCTCATGTTCAGGGTATTCGATGGAGCAGGTAACCAGGATGAGATCCATGCTACGGTAATTTTTGATAGCCTGGCACCCGACCTTATCTGGGATGAGATCGATGATCAGCACTTCCTGCCAGGTCAGGAGATCACATTGAATTTCAATGAACCTGTTCTCCTTTCGCTGAATTCACAGGATGGGATCGGACTCGTGGAAGAAGTGGATCGCCACCAGAGGAATCATACGTTACTGCTGGATGATGAAGTGGAATGGGGTGAGGAGATCATCCTATCCCTTTCTGCAACGGATAGAGCAGGAAATACCCTGATCTCGAACAGCAGGTTAGTGAGGATATATCCTCTGAGAGATGTTACTTTCTCAGTCTCTTATGCGGATGGCCAGGATGTAGATGACCTTATGATCGAGGTATCCGGAGACGGAACTTACCAGATAGATGATGAGGACCAGATGAAGATCCGTTTTTCCCCGGGTTCCTATTTGGTAGAGATCACAGGTGATGGGATCAAGGGAGTGACGGTGGAAATAAATATCACTCCCGGCCTGGATCCGATCACTGAACATGTCACCGTGGAAAGAGATGAGAAAAAGGAGAATTACCAGCCAGATATATTCTTGATCCTTGGGATTCTTCTGCTTCTTCTGGTGATCATCGCGGTGGTTTTCCTTCTGGTGGTTAGATCATTGAGAAGGTCCGGGGATGAAGGTGTCCCTTCAGTGGAGGGAGACACCGAGAATGACCCTGAGGACCATATCGGCCAGGAGGCATCTCCCCTCGACGTTCCGGATGAGCCTATCCCAGGTCTGCCTCAGGCGGAACAACAGGAGGTTCCTCCACCCGAGCCAGAGGCAACAGATCCGGGGGCTCCAGATCCCCTACAGGAGCAGGCGAACATGATGGAGCCATCACTGTCCAACTTAATGGAGGACACTTATGGTGCTGAGGGGTTAACTCAACTTCAGGTAGACCATTCGATCGAACCCCCCGTTGATGGTGTTGATGAATCTGGTGTGGATATCCCTTCAGATGTGAGTTCTGAACCGCCTCAGGAGGTGGGGCAGTCAGCTCTCGATAACCAATTATTGGACCCCTAGTGAAATGATCACCATTGAAATTGAACCAGCTCAATGTCCGTCTGAACGTTTTGAATATTTGCTAAAAATCGTTTTATACCAATGGTCCCCTCCCAGACGCCATGAGGGACAAGCTGAGCCGGTTAATGGTCCCGATCCATAGATTGTCAATATATTGATCCCTATTTGCTATGTCTCACCGAGATCAGGTAAAATGAACTAAATCGGAAGGGTAAGGTCTTGAAATATGGACGAAAAAGAACTCATTGAGGCCCTACGGGGTGAGGAATGGAACGATATTGAGTTCAAGGAAGCCTCAAGAGAAGTTCCGAAAAGCGCCTACAAGACCGTATCCTCATTCTCCAACACCAGGGGTGGTACGATAATCTTTGGTGTGAAAAAAAACGGTTCGGAATATATTCCATCCGGGGTAATAGCTTTCGATAAGGTTCAGAATGATTTCCTTAGTGCCCTGAAAGGAGGTATGAAACTTAATCATCAGATCGATGTCACGGAAGATATGAAGGTGATCGGTGAGAAGAGGATCCTGATCTTCCATATTCCCGAAGCTGATAGGGTAAAGAAGCCGATATATCTCAATGGCGATATCAGGCAGTCCCATGTTCGCAGAGGGGGATGTGATCACAGATGTACGCCTGAGGAGATACATCGTTTCCTTAGGGATTCTTCCACTGATAGGTGGGATGGAATTACAGTGGACCTTCCTTTGAAAGGGTCATTCGATCATGATTCGGTCTCCTGGTACAGGAAAAGGTTCGAGGACAACAATCCGGGCCACTCCAATGGAGATGATATCGATTTTCTCTATGAATGGGGTTTCCTTATCAGAAAAGATGATATTTTGCTTCCCACCAGAGCATCGATCATAGTATTCGGTTCACGGTCTGCCCTGCATCAGATACTGACAAAACCGTCACTTGACATGCAATGGATACCGGCAGGTATCAAGGATGAACAACCTGAGATGAGATGGTATGACCGTATCGTTTTGGAAGAAAACCTGATAAATACCTGGAGGGAAGCAGTTCGTAAGTTCATCCAGTACTCTCCGAAACCATTCAGGATAGATCCCCATACCATGATGAGAGATGGCACTCCTCCCGATTACAGGGTCTTTCGAGAATTGGCCGTTAATCTACTGGTCCATCAGGACTTCGGCGACCAGGGTAGAAAAGGTGTGATTAAGTTCTTCAAGGATGGGATACTGTTCTGGAATCCTGGTGATGTCTTTGGAAGGTATGATGACCTCCTCGAACCAGGTGAGAAGGATGTAAGGAATCCCAGGATAGTGGATGCTTTCAGGAGGATAGCACTCTGCGAGAGAGCTGGGACCGGTCTCAGAATGGTGATGGAGAAGTGGAAGGAGATAGGAAATCCCAGACCGAGCTACAATGATAACAAAGAGGACAAATCATTCGAGATTGTGCTGCCATATAAATCAACGGTGCAGATCCCTCTCGATCATTATACACGTGAGATACAAATGGATGGTAATTGGGAGATAGAGAAGGCATCAAGTGGGGACCAAGTAGGGGCTGATAAGGGACCAAGTAGGGATCAAGTAGGGGTGGATGAGGCACCAAGTAGGCACCAAGTAGGGGTGGATGGGGCGTTCGAATGGCGTGAAGGGGGCGAGAAGAGGGCGTCAGGTCAGCGAGAGGTAAGCGTAGAGGGGCCTAATGACACCGAGATATTGAGATTTTGCATTGAATACAGGTCCTTGAAGGATATCATGACCTATTTCAGTGTAAGCGACAGGACAAAGTTTAGAAGAAACCACATGGATCCACTCCTTGATAAAGGTCAACTCGAAAAAAGGTTTCCAGATTCTCCCACTGCTCCGAACCAGAAATACAGAACCACATCGAAAGGTATCATGATCATTGATGGAATGAATTGAGGGAGA
>JAUVCN010000052.1 GCA_030595715.1 Thermoplasmatales archaeon | reverse complement strand
CCTTCGTTACAGATGAAAAAGAGGTTACGGTTGAAGATATTCTTCCACCCGAGATCATACCCATGGACAATATCAAGGTCTCAACAACAACTGAGATCAATTTGATAGTGGAAGCAACTGATAACATCGAGATCTCATCGCTTTCCATCAATGGATGCCCATTGCAGCCGATAGAGAACAGGATCAAGGGTGTTATCGATGATCCGGGCACCTATGTCATCGATGTCGCTGCAACTGATCCATCCGGTAACATAGGTACTATGTCGTTCACCATCGAGGTGACCTCGTCAGAGGGGGTCGAGATCGACAATCAAGAAGGAACACCTTTCTGGATGTTCATACCCCCGATCCTGGCAATCCTCATGATGATCGGTGCAGTCATCTTCATGCTGATGAGAAGCAGGAAAAACAATGAACCAGGATTACCTGCATCGGGCGAGTACATGACCCCTGAACATGACCCGTTAGAACATACGGGCGAAGGAATCCAGGGATCTGGAGATCATGATGAATTGGACCAGCTGTTCAATTCCGGTTCGGGTAGAAATTGAGACATCTGATCTCACTGATCGGAATATCCGGGAACTCATGAGCTCCCCATGATATTTCCTATCTTCCTGATAGTGGAACCTTCCCTTGATGGAACGACCTCGAAACCCGTTCTTATCTGCCTCTTCAATTCAGCCACGTGGGATATAACACCGACCATCCGCCCTTTTCTCAGCTCCAAGAGTACTTTGAGAGCCGTCTGCAGTGTCTCATCATCCAGTGAACCGAATCCCTCATCGATGAACAGAGCATCCATTCGGATGCCGCCTGACCTTGATTGAACGACATCCGCAAGTCCCAGTGCAAGAGCAAGTGATGACAGGAACATCTGACCTCCACTCAATGTATTGGCGGGCCTTTCCTGACCGGTGTAATTGTCGTATACATCAATATCAAGGCC
Source organism: Thermoplasmatales archaeon (assembly GCA_030595715.1). GTDB lineage: Archaea > Thermoplasmatota > Penumbrarchaeia > Penumbrarchaeales > Penumbrarchaeaceae > Penumbrarchaeum. The sequence goes on along the minus strand of JAUVCN010000052.1, from coordinate 19,764 downwards.
ACCCTTGGACTTCTTTCCCTTGAGGTCAGCCCTTCTCAGAAGGAACCTTCCACTTGACAGGACCTTCAACCTCTGATTGGATGAGATGAGAACTTCTTCGAACCTCTGGGCAAGGAAGAATCTCTCAAGGGAGATCCTTGGATTGGAATTACCTTTGACCTCCCAGGATAACCTCTTGACCACGGAGAGCTCGCTTTCGATATCTTCCATCTTCTTCCTTGAAGTCTTGATGTCGTCTATCTGATCCTTTGTCCACTTGAGGTCCATTTCAAGCTGTGATGACCTCGCATGGACCTCTTTCCATTTGTTCTCAAGATCGGAATCAAGTTCTCTCATCTCCAACAGGGACACTTCTGTTGGAACATCAATACTGGAGGCATCCAGTTTCTTTTCGAGATCACCAATGGACCCCTCAACCCTGGCCATCTCCTCCTTGAAAGAATCGATCGACACCTTGAGCTGTGATTCCTCTTCCTCCTCCAACACAGCGTTTTCAAGCTCCTCGAGGGAGGAGATGCCATCGATCTTCGAGATCCCGACCTCGAGAGATCTATTTATGGTTGAAAGATCTTTTTTTATTCTGTCCAGACGGTCATGGAAATTTTTCAAGCTCGCCATTTTCTTCGCCAATGATACCTCTCTTTGTCTCAGGTTCTGTTTCATCTCATCCATCCACCGCGTGGTTTCTTCCACTTTCTTCCTGGATGATAGCAATGCCTCATTCAATTGACCGAATGGATCATCTCCTGTGAGACAAAGATCGGACATCAAAGAGGACCTCTCTTCAAAACGAGATGTCGATCTTGCGAGTTCTATCTCGAGTGAATGGATATTCTTTTGCATAGGGCCCATCTTTTCCAATGATCTTTCCTTTGATGATATCATATTGTCTCTCTCTCTTTCGAGTATCTCTTTCTTTTCGATCATTTCCTTTCCTTTCAATAGTTGGTCCGTGATCTCTTTGACCGTTTGACCAAGTTGTTCGATATTCATCATTTCCAGGTCCTTGTACTCTTTTCGGATCTGAGAGGCTCTTGTATCCAGTTCCTCGATGCTCGTCTTGACCTGAGTGCAACTTTTGGAAATGCTGGAAAGATCGCTCCTCGCTTTTTCTACCCTGAGCTCAGCCTCTTTGATCATTTCCGGTTTGACCTCATCATCCATGGTCATTGCTAGTTTTGGATGATCCGTTGAACCACAAACTGGGCATTCACCATCTTCATGAAGACCTCTGGCAAGATCGCTTGCGATCGAGGATTCTCTTCTTTTTCTGAGAGATCCAAGATCAAATGAGGATATCTTCAATCTTTCCTCGGCATCATCCTTCAAAGCCCGCTTGTCAGAATGGATCTTATGGAGTTCTCCGTTTCGACCCAGGATATCCAACAGGTCCACGGTTGCACTTCTTGTGGCGGATAATCTTACAATATCTGCAGGTGGAGGGAGCTCTTCGAGCTCCTTTTTTATGGTGGACAGCCTTTTCTCGATCGAGATGCTTTCGGTACTGGAACTTTCGAACTCATCTTTCGCTGTTTTCAATTGACCTTTCTTGAACGTGATCTCCTTTTTGATACCATCTGCTTCCTTCACCCGAGGAGCCGCTTCCTCGAGGGATGCTATCTTCTTCTTCACATCTTCAAGGATCTGTTCCCTTTCAGGGATCTCGATATCCAACCTCTCTTTCGATCGTTCGAACTCATTCGTTTCCTTTTCTATCTCGGGTTCAAGTTCCGCAATATCCTTTTCAAGGGTATCTTTTTCCCTCGAAAGATCATACCTCGATCTGAGATCAGGCCTGAGGTGGGATGCCCTGCTTGCAAGCTGGAGCTTTTTTTCCTTTTGATCGATCTCGTTCTCTTTTTTCACCTTCAATCCTTCCATTCGATGGACCGCGACCTTAAGGTCAGTATCTGTTCTGAAAATCTCTTCTGCCATCTGAAGGTTCTTCCTGGCAGATCCCCATCTTGACCCGGCTCCTTTCTCTTCGATCATTATCAGACCATATCTCTCATCCAGAAGTGTCAATGTATCGGTCGTCCACTCCGCAAAGGTCAATCCCTCACCGGGTTTGGTCTCGAGGTCCAGCTTGTTGACTATCGTATCTATCCTCGTTTCGTTCCTCGAAATGGAATCTTTTATCCTGTCATTCAGGTTCGTATATCTCCTGCTCAGTTCTTCTGACACCTTGAAATAAAAGAGGGAATCGAAGAGCTTCCGAAGAAGTGCTTCCCGGTCCTTTGTTTCAGACCGAAGAAGCTCCCTGAACTCGCCCTGCGGGATCATCATGACCCTGGAGAACTGTTCCATCCCCAGACCCAGGATCTTCATACTGCTGTCGTTCACTTCGGTCTTCTTTGAGGCAATTACAACATCTCGCTCGCCATCGATCCTTGAAGGATCATCAATTATCTTCAAGAGAGAGGCTGTCTCCCCTCTCTTTGTGATTCCGGAACCTCTTTTATGATCATTGTATTCCAGTGTCCTTTCGATGAGATATGTTATCTCACCCACCTTGAACTTGAACCTTATCGAAGGTACATCTCCCACTCCCGCATGATCACTTCTCAGATGTCCCTCTCTTTTCGAGGGTGTCTTTCCATAAAGGGCATAACAGATCGTATCGAAGATGAAGCTCTTTCCCGATCCTGTCGGACCACTTATGAGGAACAGACCTCCCTCCTCGATATCGGTCAGGTCGACCCTTGCCCTCTTCACGAATGGACCGATATTCTCCAGTTCGATCCACATCGGCCTCATGACCTCACCTCCTTTCTCTCGATGTCCTTTCTGATATCATAGAATATTGAACAGGCGAGATCCCTTTCTTTTCCCTCCGCCCAGCCGAACCTATCAAGAAAGAGGGAGAACAATTTTGACGGATCATCAGCATCTTCTCTGGTGATATGGTCGGGACCTGCTGCATCAACATGGAGCGCTGGTTGGTCGATCTCCAGTATATGCGCGAATCTCTCCAACAATCGTCTGTGGATATCCACCAGTAGAGCCTTGTCAATGATCTTAACAGAAAGATAATGGTCCCTGTAACCTTCGTACCTGGTATCCATCAAAAGGTCGTTCATCTCTCCTTCGATCACGGAAAACTTCCTCGGCATTTTGTGAACCATATCTCTTGATACGATAACATCGCCATCGAGTTCGAGAACATTGGAAGATTTTTCCTGACCGGCCTCGGAAAAAGAGTAGGTCATCAAGGACCCTGAATACTGGATATTATTGGTCCTCGATGGAACCTGTGATCTATGGAGATGACCAAGGGCAACATGGTCGAATCCATGGAAGACCTCGATATCCACAAGTCCCTGGTTCCCTACAAGAAGCTCCCTCTCGCTATCGGACCGAAGAGGTTCTCTCCCGGTATAGGTGTGGGCAACGAGTATCGATGGAATGGAGGGGTCCTTCGATCCTCTGATCATATCGACCAGGAAAGCGGTGGCATCCTGATGTGTCCGTATATCATTTCCGGGGAACTCGGCCTTGACCACCACCTCATCAACGAATGGAAGAGCAAATACCTGAACACTATTTCCTTCCCTGTCCTGAACGATAATGGGTTCTGTTATCCTGTCGTACCTGCACCTGAAATAGATCCCAGACATCTCAAGGACACCTGATGCAAAATCCAATCTTGAAGAAGAATCATGATTGCCCGGAATAACTATCGTTATTATCTTGTTCTCCACCATGGATTCTATGAAATCTGAGAATAGCTCGACCGCCTCCGTTGGAGGTATGGACCTATCATAGATATCGCCCGCGATCAATAATGCATCATGATCATTCGATATGAGTTCATTTTTCAGATCATCAAGGAGCTTCTTCTGGTCCGGAAGCAGGTCCTGCCCATGGATGGATTTTCCAAGATGCCAATCGGAAGTTTGCAGTATTCTCATTTGGACCCCCTCGATACTGATCGAGGAAGGACTCGATATTAATTTATCTTAACGTTATGGAGGTTACACCGAAAGTGAAAGAACGAAGTGGAGACTCATTCAATATCGAATAGACCCTCGACGCTCAGATACATCTGACCGGTATCAGCAAGGATACAAACGATCTTTTTCTCCCTGTTCTCATCCCTGCTTGCGATCTCCAAACATGCATGGACCACAGCTCCGGATGATATGCCAACGAGTAGACCCTCTTCCTTTGCAAGTCTCCTGCACATGGAGAACGCATGCTCTTCGGATACCAGGAATATCTCATCTATAAGGTCCCGATCAAGGGTTTCCGGGACGAAACCCGGAGCTGTCCCCATCATCCTGTGGGGATGGAAAATACCCCTGGAGATGAATGGGGATCCTTCCGGTTCCACTGCGATCGTTCTGATGCCGCTTTCCTTTTCTTTCAGGAATTTTCCGGCACCACAGATGGTACCACCGGTCCCAAGGGCCGCAACCAGCATATCGATGTCACCGTTCGTCTGTTCCCATATCTCCGGTCCGGTGGTTAGATAATGTGCACCCGGGTTAGACGGATCAACATGTTGGCCCACATAGAAAAGGGATGGATCGTCCTCGATCATCCTCTTCATCTCTTTTCTGGCACCTGCGGTCCCCAGGTTCATTGGTGTAAGTATCAATTCTGCTCCAAGGGCTTTCAGGACCTTCCTTCTTTCAATTGATTGGATCTCACACATCACAAGGACCACGGGGTAACCCTTAACCGCACCGATCATGGCAACGGCCATACCTGTATTTCCACTGGTGCATTCGATAAGGGTCTGGCCAGGTACCAGCCTTCCGATCTTTTCCGCGTCCTCGATGATCTGAAGGACCGGTCTATCTTTCAGGCTAATTGGATTCATGAATTCGCATTTTGCAGTGATGCTGCTACCGGGAGCCACCCTTGATAATCTCAGCATTGGAGTATTGCCAATCATATCCAGTATACTGGTAAATGGTCCCATGACAGGGCATGGAATACTATCTAGTTTATATTTCGCAATATTTGATGGATTGTCATACCCATACCAAAATTGAGTTTATTAATGCCTCCTTTGTTGTATTGTGATAACATGGTTCTGGGCAAGCTTCTTTTTGCATCCGGTTTGATCCTTGGCATGGTCGGTATCGGTCTCTTCTCCTTGGTCGATGCTGGCAGTGATGTTGTTGATATCTTTGATCATGGTTGGGGCAGAGGAGGTTGTCACGATTCACGTTCATTTGACAATGATGATAGGAAATTTGAAGGTTCCTGCCACGACTGGGATGAGGATGAAGAGGAGACCTACTGTCCCAATCATAACGAATATCTCGATAATAATGAATGGGAAGAACACAGGGATGATTGTCCAAATTATGAGGAATAGTCTCCTTGATGATATTGAATGGTCATTTACAACTCTTCAGTAATTTTAAGTATAGTTCACTGTTTTCATGTGTTCGATGATGTTCCGAGTGATGTCGGGGTTTGCTTCAATTCTGATCACAACTCTGATTTTCTTTCTATCAATCCTTTCATTTGAAGGGCAGGGAGCTCCTGCTGAAAACGGAGAGGACCTCAGAGATCCTATCATCCAGCTGATCCTTGACCCTGATGACAGAGAAGTCGTTGTTTCTCCCGGAAGTAACGGGACCGTCTCCTTCGAACTCGAGGTCGTATGTGATCGTCCGGAGGACCTCCCAGATGATATCATATGGTCGATCACACTTGAAACAGAAGCCCATTTGTGGGAAGTTACCAAGATACCTATATTGAACTTCACATCGAAAATTGACCGTCATTACATGGATATCGAGGTGAAGGTACCCATCAACACCTCATCAGAGGATGATCATTTTCTCGGGATATGGGGAACCTGGACATATTCCGATGGAAATGAAACCGGCCAAATAGAGGTCAAAAGAGGTTTTATTGATATCCTTCCTTTCTACAATATCTATGTCGGATGCGATCACCCCCATATTGGAACCTATGTGGGAGATCGGGTGACATTTGAAGTAATGATCAAGAATAGAGGAAATTCAGATATCAATGTATCACTGGGCATCATCTATGATCCCGATCATATTGATATTGGATATTATGATAAGAGAACATTCCTTGCCAAAGGGGAAAGGAAGAACATCACATTTTCTGTGAGGCAGGAACCAAGCAGGTCAAGAGATACCCCTTTCGAAGTGATATTCGTTATCGAAGAGGATGATCGAAAGTTGGAGTATGACCAGGAATTGGTGCTGAAGACAGATCCGAAGTTGTCAACTATTTTCTATGAATGGAAATTCACTATCCTTGTTGTTGTTATAGGTTTGATAACCCTCATTGCGATCTCGCTTTATATCCATGAAAAGAGAACGGGCGGAGATCAGGAAGATCGGGATGAAGATGATATTTGAAAGCAACCAGGAACCTTTATCTCATCTTACTCCATCCAGAGAAATGTGAGAGGACCTTCAATGAGATCCTGGATAACGACCATCGGACCATCACCTTTTGCGGTGATCAATACTTTTTGGGCAGCTGTTGAGAGGGATTCCTGGATATCGGAGAGGATCTTCTTGATCTACAACGAGGAGACCGCTCAATTCCTGCCGGGGATCTCAAAGGTAATGGAATCTATCATCCTGGAACATGATGGTAAGAGACCCGAGATCAGATGTACATCAATAAATGAAGACAACCTTGCGCAGGTCTACAGAACCTATCAGAGAATAATCAATGAGGAAAGAAAGAATGGGAGTGAGATAGCCATCGACATCACACCCGGAAGGAAATACATGTCCGCATTCTCTATGCATGCCGGCCTGAAGGACGGGTCCATCGACAGGATCTACTACATCCATATAAGGGGCCGGAAGTTCATGAACCAACCCTATCCCTTGATACCGATCCCTTACTGTGATCTTGAAGATATCGTATCCATCGGGGGAATGCAGGAATGATCGTCAATAAAGAGTTCCTGATACCTATCATCAACAGGGAGATCCGAAATGGGATCAAAGAATTCAAGGTATTTGAAGGATGGAGAAGAAGAAAACCTCTATTCACCGGTCTTTACAAGGATAGAATGATAAGAGTAACTTCCCTGGATCGAGATGAATATTATTCCGAGTTTCCAAGGGACAGGGAATTTTCAGGTTTCAACGATCTTATCCAGAAGGTCCTCCATGCAAGTTGTATCATTGAACCGGAGCAGCTGAATGAATTCGATGGACCTTTCAATTCTTTTATGGAAGATGAGGAACCATACAGGAGGAATATCAGATTCTATTACGATACCAATTCACTTCTCAACAATTATTTCCTCATATTCAGGGAGTTCATCGGAGGATTCATCAAGAAGGCGGGCCACACAACGTCCTATGGAGTGGTTGCAGAGATGGAGGACCTCTTTGACAGGAAATTGAAGAACAGATATTTTCCGGATGAGTTCAAGTCCTATTATGGAAAAGAAGAGGAGATGTTCTACAATCAACCAAACCTTGTGGGAAGGTTCTCGAGGATGGCATATCCCGAGATCGATTACATGAAAGATACCTTGCGATCGAACATCCTCACCGATTACCAGACAGGGGATCGATCCATTATGAATTCGTTCATCGAGGACTGCAATGAGAATAACCTTGAAGGAATAATGGTAACGAACGATGGGACGATGGCTGAAAGGGCATCCAAGAGAATGGGGTCCTGGCATGTGAAGTTCAAGATAGAACCCATTATGGACCTGGAAACCAAGCTCGAATATTTCATCAATGCAATATATAGAACTGCCATTACATATGGTCGAGTTCAATTGAACGGGAACATCGTGATCGATGGCTTCTGGAAAGGCAAGGATGCAGAAGACTGGAACCAGAAAAAGGTGGAGATCGTGGAATGTAATGATTGCAACATCCGGACGATCAAGAATATCCTGGAGGAGATCCCCGAGGATTTCTACGGGAAAGGATACTACACTTCATGAAAAACACTTCATGGATGATGAACGGTCTTTTTCCACCTACACAGAACAGATTTAAAATACACACCATCTTCATCACTTTAATGAATGTTGACATTAAAAAAAAGTGGGAATTCTTGTAAGATCCATCGAGAACGGATTATTAAGAACTGTGCAGTTTCTTAGCATTCGGTTTAAATCAACCGTGACATTACAATATCTGTCGGTGTCATATAATGAAAGGTAGAAAGAATCGCGAGATCGTGATCACCCTGAAGGGTATGGACTGCATGGATTGTGTGAATAAACTGCAAAAGGCACTGAACAACACCAATGGTATCAAACATGTATCCCTGAACTTCTCAACGGGAAAGGGAACAATAGAATTCGATCCTGAAGATCTTTCATTGACCAAATTAAACGACATCATCTCGAAAATGGGATACGAGATGATAGGAGAGATAGTAAGATATTCACTCAGCAAGATCCACTGCAGGGATTGCGGCCATGAGCTGGAAAATGACCTCGAATCCAGAAAAGGTGTGATCGATGCAAATGTCACACTCGGGGCAAACCATGTTACCATCAATTATATCCGTAAAGAGATCAAGCTATCAACGATCGAGGAAAGGATCAGATCGATGGGGTATACCATCCTCGATACCGAAGAGGATATCGAAGTTGGTCTGAAGAAGCAAAAGAAAGAGGCAATACTGCTGGGCATCGCTGCATTGTTGTTTGCAACGGGCCTCATCCTCCACTGGATCGGACTGGAACCCACACTTTTCAGATACGAATGGAACTTCCTTCTTGTCAATATAACTCCACCCAACATCCTCTTTCTCATCTCCCTTCTTATACCGGGTATTCCAATTGCCAAAGCTGGCATTTATTCTCTTAAAGGAAGGGTCATCACTATCGATCTGCTGGTGATCCTGGCTGCTATCGGGGCCATTCTCATCGGCACATACTGGGAAGCAACGGCAGTTGTTTTCCTGACAGCTATAGGGGAACTCCTCCAGGATGTTAGTGTTGAGAGAACCCGTAAAGCGCTCTCCAAACTTCTCGAAGGTGCACCGAAGATGACTTTTGTCAGAAGGAACGGAGAGATCATCGAGATAGAGACGTCGGATCTGAGAACAGGAGATATTGCCATAGTGAAGGCGGGAGAGAAGATACCGGGAGACGGAGTTGTATGGAAAGGGATCTCTGCTGTAAATCAAGCGCCCATTACCGGAGAGAGCGTTCCCATCAACAAGGAACCCGGAGACTCCGTGTTCGGTGGAACTCTGAACGAAGACGGATATATAGAGGTGAAAATAGAGAGAACGGGAGATGACACTGCCATCTCACGTATAATCAAGCTTATTCAGGAGGCACAGGAGGAAAAGGCTCCAGCCCAGAGGTTCATAGAGAAATTCGCGGAGATATTCGTCCCTGCCGTCATCGTGATGGCGGTGGCTGCATATTTCATCACATGGGATATCAGGAGTTCACTGGTCCTCCTTGTGGTCGCATGCCCTTGCGCACTGGTCATTTCCACACCAGTGGCTGTCGTCTCTGGTCTCGGGAATGCCGCTAAACAGGGGATCCTTATCAAAGGCGGGATATCACTGGAACAGATGGGGAAGATCAAGACCGTCATCTTCGACAAGACGGGAACACTGACAATGGGAGAGCATGGGATCTCCGAAATTCGTGCAATTGATGGAACACAAGACACCATTCTGGAACTCGCTGCACTTGCCGAACAGAAATCAGAACATCCCATTTCGAAGGCAATAATGTATGCTGCCATTGAGAAAAATATCGTACTGACCGAGCCGGAATATTTCAGAGTTTACAAGGGCAAAGGGATATTAGCCAGATTCAAGGATAAAAATATCCTTGTGGGCAAGAGGGCTCTGATGGAGGAACATGCGATAACGATCGATAATTCGGTCCTTGGGATATTCGAAAGAATGGAACGGAAAGCTCAGACCGTGTTCTTCATAGCAGAGAACGGTGTAATTAAGGGTATGATCGGGACCTCCGACAAGGTTAGGAAGGATTCAAAGACCCTCATCATGGACCTGAAAAAGATGAAGATCAAGACAGTGATGCTTTCCGGAGACAATCGGACAACGGTCAGGTCCATTGGAAAGAAACTTGGTCTTGACGAGGTCCATGGAGATCTCCTCCCAGAAGACAAGGTGGCACATATCAAGCGATTGAGACTCAAGTCCAAGGTCGCGATGGTTGGAGATGGAATAAATGATGCCCCTGCACTTGCAGCTGCCGACATTGGGATCGCAATGGGAAGAAGCGGAAGCGATCTGACGATCGAGACATCCGATATCACACTCCTGTCAGATGATCTGATGAAGATATCCGAATCCATCAGATTGTCCAAGAAAACCCTTTCGATAATCAAGCAGAACACTGGTTTTGCGATCTTTGTTGTTGCTGCACTGATACTTTCTGCGTTCGTCGGATGGATCGGACTTGCAGTTGGCGTGATCGGTCATGAATCAAGTGCCATGATAGTTGTTCTGAACAGCATGCGATTGATGAGGATCAAGGGAAAGACGGATAAGCACTCTCATGATGCCGGTGGATGTGATGATGATCACCATGTTAAGGTGAATGAACCACCCCAGAGCAGTGGAAATAATGGATCATGCGGTTGTGACCAATAAAAGGAGTGGTAACTATCAAATGGAAAATAACCTTGACTGCGGCCATGATCGGCATCCTGATTATACTTCTCGCACATTCCATTCCAGCATCTGCTCAAGAAGAGGAAGAGCCTCAAGATCCTTTGATCAATACCACTATCCTCCATTTAACATCTGAAATGGAACTCATACCCAAGTCATCTGAAAGCGGATCAATACAGGCTCCCAACTTCCGACTGATCACCGGAGGCGGTTCGAGGGAAATGGGAGAATGGTCATCTTCTCCGGTTCTTGGAACCTTGACAATAGGTGGAACCGTATCGATAGATATTTACGTGACAGGGTCGGGAACGGGCATCTCACTATCATCAAGCTTCTTGGTGAACGATGATATCCTGGGATCGGAAGTATCCGGGGAGAAGAATCTCATTTCCGGTGGAACCGTTTTCACCATGACCATGGACATACCCGATACAGTCCTGCAAACCGGGGATACCGTATCAGTATCCCTGGAATTCAGTGCTACCGTATCAAGAGGGGTGGACCTTGTATTCGGAAACCCTTCAGATCCTTCCACGGTCTCTTTCGATTCAGGTTCCCTGGAGATGAGCATGGAGGTCCATCTTCATGATGGTGAACTACATCTCATCTCATCCTTGGTACCTGCTTTTGGGCCAGATTCTATCTCCTCGGTATCTGCAACGATAACTGGTTCCGAGGATTCGGTAGAAGCGGACCCAACCTCCATTGCATACAATGATGGTAAGATGGACTACGAATGGGAGATCAATGAGTTCCCATCAGGTGATCTGAAGGTTACAATTTCGATCGCAGATTCATCCGGTAACATATACAATATCGAAAGCGAGGCACATGCAGACCAGCACGATCATTCTCATGGTGAAATTGTATTGACATCAGGAAACCTGATGATACTCGCTTTCGTCCTCGCTGGAATAATGGGCGTTGGTTACATCGGGGGTATTACACCCCTACACTCCTTCTTCGACGAGAAGAAGATGAGATTTCTGCTTGCATTCTCTGGTGGGATATTCATTGCGACAGCGATATTCCATGCACTTCCGGAGGCACTGGAGATGTCAGGGTGGATATCTCTCCTGTTCGTGGGAATCGGATTTGGAACGCTCTATGTCATAGAGCATTTTGTCATAGGTATCATTGATAGAAAATTCAGGAACAAAAACCCGATAGGGCATTCCCATGATCATTCCGGCATCCAACTTCACCTTCATGATCACCACTCGAAGGATCACAAGATATTGACAGACAAGGATGTGGACCCGGAGGATCAGGTATGTTCCCATCATATGAACGAGTCGAGTGAAGCAGCTTTCTTCGGTGTATCGATCCATAATTTTGTTGAAGGCATCGTCATCACAACGCTGTTCCTCAACCCGTTCACCCAAGGAGTCGGTCTAATTGTTATCCTTGCTACCATCCTTCACAAGGCCCCTTGTACATTCTCCATCGCATCGCTTCTCAAAATGGGAGGACGTTCAAGATCTTCGATCAAGAAGATGGTACTAATAGTCCTGGCAATGACACCGATCGGAGCCTTGCTTGCAATTTTACTATTCATCAGACTTGACATGTTCTTTGTAGGTCTGGCCCTTGCCTTCTCAGCAGGAACCTTCCTCGAGATAGGTCTTCTGGATATCATACCGGAATCAATTAGAGAAAAGAAAGGTAGATGGTGGGCTGTGGCTGCCATCGGTGTAGGTCTCGCTCTACTCTGGCTCTTCTCTCTGGTCCATGTTCATTGATCAGAGTGGAACGCGCTTCACCCTGACATCCTTGACCCGGGCGATCATAGATAGAAACTCCTTCAACCGTTCACTCTCTCCCTTCAGGACCAGCTGGTCAACGCATTTGTGATCGATATGCGTATGAGAGGAACTGTGTATGGTTTCGGAATGGTCATGGACAATATCCAGTACCTTATGGGCTTTGCAATCCTCGTATATCAACGAGACAAGCAAACTGATGGAACCTTTCGGTTCACCTCTCCACCTGTTCTCGGAAATGAAACTCTGAAAAGCCTCCCTGACCGCATCGGACCTGCTGGAGAAACCCATTTTCTCAACAATTGAATCGAACTGCTTCAGCTCACTACCCGACAGGGACACGCTGATAACAACCATGACCTATTATCTGCGAAGGGTCTTATGATACTATCTGTTGTCTTTTGGATGAAAACAGATATCAATGTTTCTGCTGATAGGGCAGCATGACCTTCGTCCACGTATCTGTCCGGGCATCTGATATGGACCGATCCATTGCATTCTACTCTGAACTGCTGAACATGGAACTGGCCAAGAGGAGACCGATCCCCGAGAACAGGGCAGAGATATCTTTCTTGAAGGATCCTGGTGGCGATCTCGCACTTGAACTCACCCACTATGACGATCAGGCAGGATTCGAACAGGCAGAATACATGAAGAGGACCTTCGATCATCTTGCATTCAAAGTGGATGATCTCAGGAAGTTGATAGGTAAAGTAAAGGAAGCTGGATACACCGTTACCGATGAACCTTTCGAGCTCTCACCTGGTCACTGGCTCGCTTTCATCGAGGACCCCGATGGAACCTTGATCGAGCTTATTCAAAAATAGAGGATCTTTTCAGAATAGCAGCTTATGAAATGGACCTGGAATTACAGGATAGGGGCCGATCTCCGGTTCCATCTTTTGAGATCTCATTGAATTGTCCGGTACTTGTATACGGGCCGGACCGAATTCATAGATCTCCTACCAGAAAAAAAAGAAAAGATCCAGATACGTCATCTCATTACCTGGATCTTGACCCACTTTTAATTTACGATCCTGTCATACTCTTCCTGGGAAAGATACTGAGGTTCGTATTCAACACCTTTCTTGGAAAGGACATTGACGAAGGAATTCAGATGGTTCTCCGAACCCTTAAGCAGGTTCTCGTAGACCCTGATGATATCAGGATCATCGGTCTCCGACAGATATTCCTGGAGGTCCAGTATATCGATCTCCTCGATCGCAGCTCCCACCATGAGGGCATCCACAAGGGAGACCTCACCACTCTCAATCAGATCGTTGTATAGGTCAAGGAGATCCTGGTTCTCGAATTCCCCGGGTTCATCATCACCTACAGGGTCCTCCAATGAGAACTGATCAAGCAGGCCCTTGATCGAATCCATGTGTTTCTGTTCACTGTCCCGGATGTTCCCGAAGGTCTTTTGACCCCAGAGATCGTAGAGATAGGAATAGACATCCCTTGCAAGCTTTTCTTCCTCTCTCATGAAGATAAGGCCCTCTATCTCAATATCTGATAAGCCTGATACTTCTTCATCTTCCGGATCTTCATTGTCGATGGGGATCTCGTCCTCACTTACTTCTTCATTCTCTTCTGGAATGATCGCCGGATCTTCAAGTGGGTCATCATTTCCCTCTGTATCTGATCCCGGGTCCATATCGGGCCCTTCCGGCTCATCGATTGATGGAGGAGGCTCATCCGGAGCTTCGACATCGTTATCGATCGGAGATACCTCGCTTTGGTCCTCCTCTTCACCATATTCCAGGTCGATCCCCGGAAGCTCAGTAGAGGAGGCAGGTCCTTCATCATCGCTCAAAGAAGGGTCAGAGGATGCCTCTCCAGAATTCTCATCTTCAAGGATCTGCTGCTGGTTTTCAGCACCATCAATGTTTTCTCCCTCATTGTCCAGCACAAGGACCAGACCAAGGGCTCCAACTATCGCTAAAGCGATCACCGCTACCATTGCTATCTCTATTTTTTTTCCTTTCATCTTGGTCACCTCCACGAGTGTGTATGGACAATGCACTTCAGAATATATATACAGAAAGGAACAAACCTCTAGACGTTAGATAATTGGTCCGGGATGAAATGAAAAAATGATGCCAGATGGCATTAGCATTACAGGAATGAAAATTATATCCATGTAACAAGATCTTCCAAAGATCAAGAGGTCTCGCTTCTATCGAATATCGAGATAGTAACAACAGTGAATGCTTTACGAAGGCTTTTCACATGTCTGAACATCTTTTCATCTATTATTGCAGACAATCCCCCGCTTTGTTTATATTTCCTGAAATTGGAATAATGCTCTCCTCCGGCCATCCACTCAATTATGGTGGCCCCGAACCTTCCAAGAGCTTTGGTTCTATCATCGAAGACAAAATCAACGACAAGCAGTTGACCCCCGTTTCTGAGTATACGATGTGTTTCCCGGATGATCTCCAACTGGGTCTCTCGATCCTTTTCATGCAGTGCAAAGCTGAGAATCACAAGATCGAACTCAGAATCTTTGAAACCCGTTCTCACAGCGTCCTCCTTATGAATGTCGATCGAATGATCTCCTCTCCTTGCCACCTCGAGCATTGGTTCGGAGAGATCGAGGCAGTGAAGGTCCTTGAAACCATTCTTCGAAAGCATCTTCAGCTGATTCCCGGTACCACAGCAGAGATCCAGTATCCTGCTCTCTTTATGATCGATCAGCTCCTTCAATACGGCTTTTCTGATCGGGTTCAATGCAAGAAATAATAAGGGATCGTATATCTTCGCGGTAAAACCATACTCTTTATCCATTATCTCACCACCTGGACCTATCAGGATCTTGGGCCAATATTCCATTTCTTCATTATTTTCTTCGATAATCTATTGCATTGACCGGGCAGGCATCCCTGCACCTGTTGCACATGTAGCATTCCTGTTTCAGATCATCTCGTCCGGCCTCATTTGTCGGGCATGCTATCTCACATTTCTTACAGTCAATACATTTGTCATTTCGTCTCAGTTTGAAAATACCTATTGAAGATACAAGAGACAGAAAAACGCCATATGGGCACAGGAAACGGCAGAAGGGGCGATAGACAAAGGCGCCCACTATCAGCAGGGCCGGAAACACGTAAAAGAATATGGGGGAGATATTGAGGTTGAAAAAGTAATTGACCCCGGTAAAGTTCAAAAGCCCTACGGAAAAGAAGAGGCCCGCAACTATCAATCCAACGGTGAATACCCCTCTGAATATCATCGTCGCCTTCTTGTTCTTGATCTTGAACTTCTTTACGGGAATAAGATACACCAGCTCCTGGATCGCGCCGATCGGGCAGATGTATCCACAGAATATCCTCCCGAAGACGAACGTAAGCACTATGAACAGAAGGAACCCCACAAGAACGATGGGGATCGGCGCTCCAAGTTTATCCGTATCCCGCAGGACAAGAAGCTGAAATTGATACGGGAACATGGGCGCAAATATCAAAAACCCGATCAACGTTGAAATTACAAGAAAGGTATTTGTTTAGCTCCTGTTGAGAATGGGATGCCGAGAAATATCGATGGCTCACGCTAAGCAGAGATTATCCCTGATTACCGTGTCAAGTTCTACAAACATATTTTTACCCTGTAATCTCCAAGTTGAGAGTAAAGATGCAATATATTGATAGTATTGAGAACCATTTTCAGATCGGAATGTTCCAATGATCTTTCGGATGATCACACTTTCCCTGATCGCTTGCTCACCCAGATTATTGGTTGGTTCCATGCCAGGATACAAGAGACAGGTGAACCAGTTACCAAGACCATTCTCGATATATTTCAACGGTTTACTCAGTTTCTTGTTCCTCTTGAACCTATTCACAAGATCTGTCATTTCTCTGTCCCAAATTTCTTTCTGTTTCTTTCTCGAAACCATGGACGGGTCAGAATCGATGAAGTCTCTCAGGTCCTTGAACATCTTATGTATCCGTTTCGAAAGTTGTTTTCCTTTCTTTGAAACTGTTTTGAAGTTTTCGACCTCTCTGAGCAGATGGGACCAGCATCTCTGGATTATCGGCAAGTGCCAGTAGGATTTCCAGCCATCGACGATAACAGGTATATTCCAGTTCTCACCCAGGATCTTATTGAGAACTTTTCTTCCTCTGGAATGTTCAATAACGATTAGAACCTCGTTCTTATCCGTTCTGAAAGCCCATAGCCACCATTTTTCTCCGTTCACATGAAAACCGGTCTCATCAATATGCACCCACTCTGCAGCTCTGATCTTTTGGATGAGTTGATCGTATTCCTTTTTGCATGTCAGACCTACTCGATTGAGTGCATCCAGAATACCTTTTGGACTGATCTGGAAATCGTCTTTGTAATCAAGGAATTCTTCAATTTTTCTGATGGTTCCTCTCATATGGTATTTCAACATGGTGATGTATACGAGCAGGTTTGGTCCGAAGTTCCCTTCTGTTGGACAATCTGGATGCTTGGAAACGAACTCATGGCCACAGTCCTTGCACATGATCGTATGTTGATCGAATTTAGTAGCTTGGAGTGTTTGTGCTGATGAAATAATATCCTCGATGATCCGTTGTTTGATCTTTTCCATGTCTTCTATGTTGTTGCTGCCACATTTTTCGCATTTGTCAGCTTTGACATCGACTGTGATGTCAGGTTCTGGCTTTGGACGTGTAGCTCCTTTGTGTCCTTTTGGAGCTCCTCTCTTTTTTTTCTCAGGTTTATTTTCATCTGTCTTTTTGGGCAATTTTCTTGCTGATGAAGGTGTGTGTGGGTTTTCATAGAATGCAAGTTTGTTTCTCAATATTTTGTTTTCCAATTCAAGTTTTTCCGCTATATTTTCAGCTTTATCTCTTTGTTCTATGATTTGAATAATTCTCTTTTCAAGATCTTCGATGTAATCATTTTGTATTGTCATCGCAAACGACCACATATACTGTTTTATCGAGATATTCCTTGGGGCAATCTATCTTTGCTCCTGTTCCAAAACGGGTTACTGTTTTCTGGAAGAATCCTATCACATTTTCAGTGAGAGTGAGTTTTCCGGTTTCGATATTTATTTTTCTCATCAATAGAGAATATATATTAATATATATTATGTTTTGTATGAAAAGCCCTCATCGTTGAGAATATTCAAGTAGAAAACAGTGAGAAAGCATCATCAGGCTTTACTAGCTAAACAAATACCAAAGATGTTATAATTATCTTTTTTCTCAACCAAGCCGGAGATTGGATCATCAATTTTATTATCAAAGAATCCCTTTGATTCAACCGAAATATCTGTGTATAATAAAATATAATCCCAATGGTTTCTATCTGGGCTATTAAACTCGGGTATTTTATTGATAATATCTTTATAATCTTCTATCTGTCGGTAATGGTCTTTTGTAAGTTTTACAATAGGTCTTTTTATTTCAACAATAAGATTCCGATTTTTCCTACCCTCTGGCATTATTCCACAAATGAATAGATCAACTTGTTTCTTCGAGCCTTCAATTTCTTTAATTTCTTCTTCATCAATTTTTAACACTTTTTGATAATAATTACTTCTTAATTTATTGAAATTATCTTCCTCTGCCCCCAACATCAGATGGTATTCTTCTCCAAAGATCCAGAAATGCTTCTCAATGGCTTCTTGAAGGTCAGATTCATAGAAATAAAATTTGTCTTCATATATCATTTCCTTAAAAAAGATGATAGAATTCAATCTATCTTCAACAAGTTTGATCATTCCCAGTAAATTTTCCAATCCATAACTTGTTAATGTTTCCTCAAGTCCCTTTAATAAATCTTTATTCTCTTCATCCACCAAAACTTCAAGTATATTGTATAGAGTTGTTCTGTCCTGTTCATCATCCAATAAATTATTTATTAACTGTAGCAAAATTCTTTTTTGACTTATATTAGAACTGGATGCTAAACTTGGGGCAAATTCGATTACTTCCATTACTACTTCTTCAAATAATGGCTTCTTCACCTGTTTTTCGAAATTATCAAAATCAGGAAACAGGTGTTGTTCTTCAAATTCCTTTACCTTTCTTTTTGAAAATTTCTTGATAAATGGTCTCCTTTTCTTTCTTAGTATTTTTTTCACCTCATTTTTAAGGTTTTTAAAAATGTCTTGATATGGTGATTCAATTTCAATGAAATTGTTGAAGTAATCTCCTTTCACAAATATTGAATGGTAGAATTCATCTCCTTTATCATTCAATCCACTTGTTCTTACATATACTTCCTCTGAGGATGAATTCAAGTAATATATTCTTGATGATTGTTTATGTAAAGGTTTGAACCATTTCATGAACTTATATTCGAAATTAAAATCTTCAATTTCTATGATTCCATCACCACACATTTCAATAAGATAATCATATTCTAATGGAGATTCATTTATTCTTATTGAGATGTCCAATAGTTCAACAATCCATGCGAATTCATTGCATATACTATGAATGAATTTTTCAAGAATATCCTTGTTTCCCTTTTCAATAAGATTTAAATTATTTATCATGGATAGATTGAATGAAACTGTTGTTCCAACTTCTTCCTTCGTTTCAATGGGATCAGATGGACTGAAATCATCTAATGATTTCTCGTTTATATTTATTTGATATTTGAAGTTCTTCTCTAACTTCCCATCATGATATATTGTGTTCCATACTGCTTCTTTTGCAAATTTTATAAAGGAGAATCTTCCAAATCCTTTATTTCCATGAGGAAGTGAATGATTGCTTTCAATATTTTTCTGAGATACATTAAATTTCTTGAATAATTCCTTCTCAAGATCGTCATGGTTGATACCTGTTCCATTGTCTTTTATCTCCAGTTTTATCATTCTACTTGAATCTGTTTCAGCGATGATATCGATGTTTTTTGAGTTAGCATCAATTGCGTTCCAGATATATTCATTGAAAGCATCAAATGGATTTTTAATATGGTCATTAATCTGTCTTCTTATGCTCTCATGAGATGCAACTACTTTTACCATGATGATCCTCTTCGTGGTGGTTATAATGACATATGTATTTATGAATTTGTAAAGAGAGATAGGTGAAGTTATTTTTAAAACCAGGAATCATCTTAGTATTTTGTTGAATTATTCTGCCCTTGAAAACTAATCAAATATTGAGATTGAGTTCATAATTTCTTTCCAAGCGTCCGCTAATGTCTGACAGTCAGGAAAAACACCTCCGGCACCAGCTTTTTCAAGTTCATTATTTGGTAGGATTCCAGTATTCACTGCTATACAGAAAGCTCCAGACTTAACTGCTGATTCAATTCCGAGAGGAGCGTTTTCAATTACTATTGCATCTTGAGGTTCGATCTTTGCTTTATTTGCTGCAATGATATAGGGAATAGGTGAAGGTTTACCAATTGTGTAGTCATTCCCCGATATGATATTTTCTTTCAAAAA
>JAUVCN010000075.1 GCA_030595715.1 Thermoplasmatales archaeon | reverse complement strand
AGATAATGTCCGGGTATCAGGGTCTGCAACCATATCCACTTGCATAACTGCAGACAGGTTGTCAGATCTGGTATCAATATTAAGGTCGAGGTCCTTGAAATGAGTGCCATTGAATGCTCTGGCCTTCCTGTCCATCATGATCTGGATCAACGGGGTTCCGTCCATCTCATCGAGACTGGCTCCTTCCCTCTCCAATCTCCATCTCATTCTCTCCTCCATTCTCTCGGGATCCGGAAGGAACTGCCATTTAATGGATATGTTCGTATAGAGGATGTTATCTGATAAAGTGAGGTTATATTGTATGGTTCTCAACTGCCCATCCATCATTGGCCTGAACTCCAGATGGAGGTTCATATGGCCCTCCTCGTGTTCCAGGACATGGTCGTAGATCATGGTCCTGTTGGCCATGTCAAATCCATTTGTCCAGTTGGTTGAGGGGAGGTCAGCCTCGAATGTCCTTTCCCCATTTTTCATCCTGAGTTCCATCGGTCCCATCATGAACGGCATTCCTCTGCCGGGCCCATGGAATTTGAACCCCGGCTTGTCCGGATCCCCTTTCAGTTCCCAACCGGGGCCATCAGGCCTCTCCTCCTCGAACCATACCTCGTCCTCCGGAGGCCATACCTCCTGTTGGGCGCTCAATGACGGTACGAATACGATCGAAAGGATGGCGAATGCAGCGATCAAGGGTAGGCTCCTCATCTGAATATGTATCTGACCGCTGTATATATTTCCGGTCTGGTACAACTCTTTATAGATCTCGAAATATAATTAAAGAGATGTTCCAATCTTAAAAGAACGTTCCACAACGAGGTTATATGCTCCTCTCGGTCAAAGATGCAATAAGCGTAGACAGGAGACTAGCAATGGGAACATTGAACAGAGCATTCAGGAACGTCTGGAGGAAGAAGGCCAGGACCATGTTGGTACTTGCCCTCCTTGGTATATCCCTGGCAACCATTCTTGCCGTTTTCTCAACGGTGGAAGGTTCCAAGGATAACACAGAGAAGATGATACAGGAATACGAGGATACCCTTAACCAGGTTATGGAGGAGAGCGAATCCGATCTGCTCTCCGTCAGTGTTTCCGCCAGAGGAAAGTTCACGACCACAAGTGATGCTTCCAGTATCAGTGAGGAAGAGAGGATCGAGGTGGAATCGCTTGATGAGGTTGACCTTGCCATTCCAACCTTGATAAGACCCATGGGGGATTTTGAGGAGCTGTTCAAGGACTTCGACCCGAACAGGGTACCGGGAAGTGGCAGTCATTCTCCGGAAAGCCTGAAAGATCGAATGGCTGGATTAGGGGGCGGTGGCGGATTCCAGGATCTGATAGATTATACTTTGAATGGATTCCCGATCGAGGTCGATAAGGTCCTCGAGATGGAATTGATCCCCATCGATATGACCACTGGAAGGAGCCTTTCCCCCTCCGACCGGAACAGCATGATCATAAGCGAGGACCTTGTGGAGTTCTTCGATGCAGGGGTGGGAGAGTATGTGGAGATCGAAGATGTCCTCATGAAGATCGTCGGAACATTCTCAGGCGAGTTCGAGTCAAAGATGGTCTACACTCCGCTTGCGGCGGCCCAGGAGATCATGGACCTATCATCGGATTCATATCCATCATTGACCGTATATGCGGTCAACGAATCAGTTGTCGATGGATTGGTAGTGGTCCTTGAGGATTATTTTCCAACCTACAATGTGATCTCCAATAAGGACATAAATGCCAGGAGGGTGTCGAACCTACAGACCACCACAGAACAGCAGGTGATATCCCTTCAGGCCGATATGGAAGAAGTAGAATCCACCGGTACCATGATCATCGGAATATCCATGGTGATGGCCGGGGTAATAGTGTTCTTCATCATGCAGTACACGGTGAAGGAGAGGACGAAGGAGATCGGAACATTGAAGGCCATCGGTTTTACCCGTGAGAGTATAATGGGCCAGATCCTGCTTGAAGGTCTGATACTGTCCATGATCGCAGGGGTTGCTGGCGTGATCGTGGGCTGGCTAGGAGCCCCCATCATAGCAGACCTTCTTCTACCTTCTGCGGATGCCACATCAACGGGAAACATATCTCCTTTCATGATCTTACTCGGACTTCTGATAATGATAGGCCTGGGTTCACTTGGAAGCATCTATCCAGCTTTCATTGCATCCAGAAAGAGCCCGGTGGAGGCGATGAGACATGAATGAGATACTGAAGGCCATCGATCTGACAAAGACATACGGCAAGGGTAGGAAGGTTACGGCCCTCGATGGAGTGGACCTCGAAATTATGAAGGGAGAGTTCATATCCATACAGGGTCCAAGCGGTTCAGGAAAATCGACGTTACTCAACTGCCTGGGATGTCTCGACAAGCCCACTGACGGGAGGGTCCTTGTCGAGGGCAAGGATGTATCGAAGATATCCGAGAATGATCTGGCAAAGTTGAGACGGAACAAGTTCGGGTTCATATTCCAGACATTCAATCTTATCCCCATACTCAATGCGGTCGAGAACGTGGAGCTCCCCATGGAAAGGACCGGTCTGACAAAGAAAGAGATGAGAGAGAGGGCAAAAAAGCTCCTCAAAACGGTGGGTCTGGAGGATAGATGGGACCACAAGCCCAAGGAAATGAGTGGAGGGGAAATGCAAAGGGTGGCCATAGCCAGGGCACTTGCCAACAAACCTACCATTCTTCTTGCTGACGAGCCAACCGGAAATCTTGACTCCAAGACAGGCAAGGGAATAGTCCAACTGCTTCTGGAACTGAACAATAACCTTGGAACAACGGTAATAATGGTGACCCATGACCCCAAAATAGCAAAACGGGCCGATCGTGAACTGATCGTGGAGGACGGAAAGATAATCGGCTCTTCCAGCTCAAGGAACGAAAAGAAGGAGATGGTAAGAGCTCTGGATCTATCTGCCTCCATCGTGAACAGGATCGTGAAGGCCGGGCATTCGGACCTTGATTCCATCCTCAAAATAGATGAGAGGAACGTTTTGAAGATCAAGGGATTGAAGAAAAAAGAGGCCAAGATGGTCTGGGACCGTATCAAGGAGAAGAGAAAGTAAAGAAGTGAATATAATACCGGACCTTCTCCATGTGATCTCATATGTGTTGCGCTTTACTTTGTGAACAATGGACTCGGATAAGGAAAGATCCTCAACAACTATCCAGTGGCTGCTTTCATTATGGAAAGCAGCTCTGGCCGTGTTTTTTTCTCTTTGCAGAAGTGTTGTTCAACACATAGACAAGGGATCGATCTCCCACCAATTTAACTAATATTGATACCATTCAGGGTCCATGGAACCTCTAGATGAGGGGAGGATCAGAGGTGGAAAACGCTACTCCAGGAATTATGATCCGACAGAGAACAGGTCACAGATAATGTCCATCGGATCCGTGGTGTTGGGCATTATGGGCATCGTTTTCACCAGTTTTGGCGGAATGATGTGCGGACCGCTATGCTTCTTAGGCATGTTCATTGCCATTCCCGGAACGATAATTGGTTTCATTGCACTTCTGACGGCCAGGAAAAAGGATGACTCTCTGAACAGGATACTGTCGATCACGGGGATCATGCTCAATGCAATTACGCTGTCAATATCTCTTCTGGGTGCTGCTGTGATAATACTCTTCTTACTGTTGAATATCACACCGTTCTTCCTGGTTTGAAGGTCCGTTGACCCATACTTCGCTCAGACCCTTAAAGACAGATCCAGAAGAACATTTCATATTCAGGTGATGTGAGCACTCTCTGATCGGAGGGGATATGGATATGATTTCTCCCACCCATGTTCTCCTCTCCGGCTTCGTAAACGAATCCGCATGTACCATATGCTTTATCGGAGTTGATCGCCTCAACCCAGTAATTCCTTACCGGGTCGGCTCCTGCTATCGTCTCGTACCATTTCAGTTCGTATGTGATCAACCCCTGGTCCCCGAGTGACATGATCACATCGATCGCTGTGATGATACCTTCCCTGAAGGAGTCGTTCCGCAGATCATGTGAAGTGACCTCCACATCATTGAATTCAAGGTTGCCGGAAGGAGCTTCAATGATCACCTTCGGTATGATGACCTTTCCATTGTTCTCCGTCCTTCTTTGTACCTGCGCTCTGAACGAATCGAATATCCTTTCAATGAACCAATCCTCTTCGTGGTAGACCATGATCGTGGTGCTGTCCTTGTACGGGTAGAGGTCCATTCTCCAGGCATTGCTCTCCTGCCAACCTCCGGAATAGTGGGACCAGTACCACCAATCTCCCGATCCGTTCAGAGTGTCGATGACAAAGGTGTCCATACCTTCATCAAAATGATAGTTCAGATCGATGGAACCTGTGTTGTCAAGATAGACCAGAATATCGAACAATGAGATGTGCCCTCCGGCAAATACATCAGGCCGGGTGGTCTTCACCCCCCCCGAATCGAATTCGAAGGTTCCGATACCCTCTATCTGCAAGCTTCCATTATTCAGATAGGGGCTGTCCACACGAGGGTCGGTTTTATTCCCCTCTTCAGGACCTGTTTTATTGCCAGTTTCCTCTGTGATATTATCCGAAGGATCGGAAAGTTCATCAGGGTCTTCCCCTGTGAAATTATCTGGAGGATCAGGGAGTTCATCCGGATCTTTCTCTGTTTCATTATCCTTAAGGGGGTCGGGGTCGCTCTGGTTGATATCAGGTCCGCCAGGAATTCCATCGTCGGGGTCAGTTTCGTTATCCTGCTGTGTATCGTTCACCACGACATCCGGTCCATCATAGGGCTCCGGATCAGGTCCTGTAATGTTTTCGTTACTGTTCGGATCGCTGTCATTTTCGTTATTGCTCTCATCAGGAGATCCTTCTCCGGGGTCCCCACCGCTTCCTTCCCCACCGTCCCGGGATTCAAAAAGTATCCATCCGCCGATGGCAGCGGATGCCAGTATCAAAGATACAAAAGATATTGGGATCATTCTTTTCATTTGCGTATCCATACCTCATATAAATATTCGAATTCGAGGGCGCCTCGGACCACATAAAGGAACACCAGGAATTTATTGACAAGGTCACAACGTTCAAAAACGATATCGAAGCATGAAATATCGTTCTTTCAAATGACATTACCGATTTTTTAAAAGATTGGCTGATCGGTCATATCAAAGGAACGGACAAGCAGTATACAAAATGTTTCAATGATAACGGTGTATCTTGATATCTCATATTATGCACATCTTAATCACAATCGATTAATGATAATTAGTGCTAAACTATATATGTGGTTTCTCTTTTTCATTTTTATCTTGGGGATATCCATGGTGAAATCAATTTTGATAACTCAATCACTGCAAAATGACTTTGTTAAACCAATAGGCCTGTACGATGAACTACCTAGCTTTGTCCATATTGGATACAAAGAGGCAAAGAGACTTAATGGTGAGAATCCTGCAGAAGGCCCTCTCTCACTATTCATGCAGTGGGCAAACAAACAATCAAATGATGAACTAGGAATCATTCACATTCGCGACATACATGACGCAAGCGATTTCTTGGATACCGATTATCTACAGAGTTATCGTGCTCATTGTGTAAGAGACACGCCTGGAGCCGAATTCATTCCTTCTATCATTGATAAAGAAAGATCCGTTTCGATCATTGATTCTGCACATATGATCGACTTTTCTATGACCAGTTTGGAAAAAAAACTCGAAGAATCTACAGATGGAGTTTTTAAAGTCGGTGTAATAGGAGCCTGGACCGAAGATAAGATTTTTTTCCTATCATATGAATTAAGAAGAAGATTCCCATATATCGAAATTGCCGTTTGTTCTGCCCTTACAGCGAGCTCAACCAAGGTAAATCATATCAATGCCCTTGATCAGTTGGAAAGACTCCTTGGAGTCAGGATAATGTCATCTATGGGTGAGTTCACGGAATATTTGACAGGGGATGATGCTGATCTATTGACCCCCATAGCTTCAAAATGGAAGATCAATAACACACAGATAAGCGGGATAGACGATATTGATGATACTGATAAGAACATAATTCGTTACCTGTTCAGAGGTTCAAAAAAGGTCTGGATCAAACCTCTTCCAGGAGGATATTCTGGAAACCTTGTACTTCTCTCAAGCAGTGAAGATCAACATGGTCATAAACAGATACCACATGTGATCAAGATCGGAGAGCAAAAAGATATGGGAAAAGAGCGAATGGCCTTTGAAAAGGTGGAAAACATCCTGGGTGATTTTGCTCCTCAAATAGCTGATTTTGCAGACCTTAACGGAAGAGGGGGATTGAAATACAGATATGCAGCCATGGGTGGAGGAGGATCGTCCACATTCAAGGGACTTTTTGAAAAGGACCTCCCAATGGAAAAAGCAAAAAAATTCCTTAATATAGTATTCAAACAACACATGGGTAGATTCTATGAGGTAGCTACCGCAGATCAAGTCAATCTTTTGAAATATTATGGAATCGAAAGCGGTTATGCTCCACGGATGAAACAGAAGATCGAAAAATTAATAGGATACCCTGCAGACGAAGAGATTATAAAATTACCTACTGGACAAGAATTTCCCAACCCATACACATTTTACAGTCAGACTCTGGAAAAACTATCTGCAAGAGCGACTGGAACATATTCATTTTCTCTCATACATGGCGACTTGAATGGTTCGAACATACTTATCGATGGCAATGAGAATGTATGGATAATTGACTTTTTCTCTACAGAGCGAGGCCATGTTATAAAGGACCTGATAAAATTCGAGAATGATCTTCTCTATTTCTTCACTCCAGTGAATAACGAAGACGATCTGAAAGATGCGATCAAGTTAACTGACATTTTATTGAAGATCGAGGACCTGGATAAGCCTTTGCCTCCAGTTGATCAGACAAATCTGAACAATATCCACATGCGAAGAAGCTATGAGGTCATCAGGCAACTAAGGTCATTCTACCCTGATATCTTGAAGGATTCAAGGAACATCATTCAGCTTCTTATCGGACAACTAAGGTATGCTGGAAGAACGTTGACATACTTCGAATCAAATGAATGGCAGAAATTGTGGGCTTTGTACGTGACTGGTCATCTTTGTAAGAAGATCGAAAAGAAGCTTGAATCCTATGGTCCTCTTCGAATTGGATGGATCGATGAACAATACACGGAAAACGGAAAAATGGGTCTAACGATTCTACCAGGTAGAAAAGATAGGAACCGTTCTTTATCTGACGATATCACATCCATGAAGGAACAGGGCGTAAGCCATGTAATCACCCTTCTTTCAGCCAAAGAATTTATCGATTATGGGGTTGAAGGTCTTTTAGATAAATACAATGAGGCAGGATTGAAGGTCAAATACCTTCCAATATTGGATCATAGCGCATGTTCTGTAAATGATATGGACGATATTGTAGAGTGGATATCTGAAAACCTCCATGAAGGAGCGAATATCATGGTACACTGCGTTGGAGGTCTTGGAAGGTCTGGATTGGTATCTGGAGCTTACCTGATCTCAAAAGGACACACTGCTAAAAAAGCAATGAGGATCGTACGAAAAGCTCGTTCTCCAAAAGCAATAGAACCAGAGCAGGTAAAGTTCTTGAGAACATATGCAAAAGTGAAACTGGTGCCAGATGACTCTGGAAGGCCATCATCTTTCACAACTTTTGATGATGTGCTGGACCTTGCTATATTCGAAGAGGCTGAAGCAGTAAAACTGTACACTCAGTTGGCACAGATGGTTACCGACCCTACTACTAGGAGTCATTTCGAGGCATTTACCATCGAAGAAGAAAAACATCTGGCAAAATTCAACAAGATCAAAGAAGAAGGGAATTTTAAAAACTTTACCCACGACCAGGCCATTTTTGATTTTATAAACGAAGATGAGACGCTTCAGGAAGTGGTTGACCTCAGGAACAGTATCGATCTTGGGCCAGATATATCCCTGGATGACGCATTCCGTTTCGTCATAATAAAAGAAAAAGGTGCATATCTGATATATTCAACACTTGCGGAAAATACAGAAGATCCCGAGATCAAGGAACTTTTGGAATTCTTCGCAATGGAAGAAGCAAAGCATAAAATTCAATTTGAAATTGTTTACGAGAAATGGAAAAAGCAGAATATGATCTAAACATCATTTATTCTACTTGAATCGAAGGTTTATATCTGGCAGACTTACTCACGATTATTCCGCGACCTGCGTGGTCGAGACCTCTTTGCACGGGACTTGTAGCTTGAATTACCCTGTTTTCCGCTCTGAGATGTGCCCCCACCTTGTGAAAAGTTCCCGCCCTGGGATGAATACCCACCTCGGTTAGGACCACCCTGAGAAGAGTTGCTACCCGAAGATCCTCCTTGGGGTTTTCCTCTGTAAGACGAACCACCTTGGGTACCGCCCTTGTAAGAACCACCTTGAGGTTTCCCTCTGTATGGACCACCTTGGGGTTTATTACGTGTTGGTCTCTTTTTAGATGAATAAGAAGCAGTTTTGTTCGATGCCGGTTTATTAGAAGGGTCAGAATAGTTTCTGGTCTGTCTCCTGTTGACTGGCTTTCCTCTTCTGGGTTCCTGACCTCTTTGTGGATTGGGGCCATTCTTTTCAATTGCGTATCCATACCTCAAATGAAATATTCGGATCCAACTTTGATAAAGGATGTTCCTAAATGTGTAGATCCATTGATGTGGGCATGGATTTTTCTGGTCTTTTTTTCTTAATCGTTAGTTCTGAAAATTGCCTAAAGAGTAATATTCGTTAACTTAAGGATGTCCATTATGGTTGAAAAGATCATCAGACCGATGAGCAGGATGAACGAGGTGACGGTCACAGGAACCTGGATCTTTCTTATCTTTATGGATATCTTCTCCAGAATGGTGAAAAGGACCTTACCGCCATCGAGTGCCGGTATCGGTAGTAGATTGAAGATCGCAAGGTTCGCACTCAGATATGCAGTGAGGACCATAAGCCTCTGGAAAGATCCGCTAACGAATTCCCCTCCCTGTGCCGCCATGCCCACCATTCCGGATATCAGGGATGGGTCCTTTACAAGCATACCAAATGAGAGAAGGATGCCCGCACACATCGTGAAAGTGAGGACAATGGGGTCGATCAGTATGGAGCCTACCGTAACACCACCTGACATTGCACTGATGACCACCAACAGGACCCATGTAAGTAGAATGTTGAAAGCCGGCCCTCCAAGTGAGAACAGTATCCTCTTCAACTTTGGTGTTGAATAGAGGTCCTCGATATCATCCATCCTGGGAAGGACATATCCACCGATGGGTATCATCGATATCCTGAACTCTATGCCCCTGAATCGTCTTGAGATCAATTTGGGTCCGAATCCCATGGAGAAACGTTCTATCGGGATACCGGTGAGAAGGGCCATCAACAGATGTCCCAGTTCGTGAAAGG
Organism: Thermoplasmatales archaeon; assembly: GCA_030595715.1. Taxonomy (GTDB): domain Archaea; phylum Thermoplasmatota; class Penumbrarchaeia; order Penumbrarchaeales; family Penumbrarchaeaceae; genus Penumbrarchaeum. The sequence goes on along the minus strand of JAUVCN010000075.1, from coordinate 5,425 downwards.
CGATCAAGAAACTCAATGATAGTATTACCAGGACCTGGTCCATGTTATGTCATTCCTCCATATTGCTTATGAGCATTGGAACGGTCCATTGACATGATCATACATAGTTCTCTTCAACATAGTCGGCGAGCCATGGCACCCTGTGGTCCTTTCCGGTCAATATCAGTATGCCGATGATCAATGCGTAGATCCCAAGTGCTATCATGAATGGAAATAAACATATCCCGATGAATACCATCATCAAGACCGATGTGAGCATTGCAAGGACCATATAAACTATATGGATCCCCAACGATTGGATAGCATGGAACCTGAGGTATGGTGACAAAGGTTTGATAGCAAGCAATGATACAAGTGATATTATCCAACCAAAGATGTAGCATAGACCTGCAAGGATCTTATCATTCTCATTTTGAGGATGGTCCAGATAACAGCCATATTCCCCATCGAAAACTTTCTGATATTCGTCCGTGATACTCTCACCCATGGTGATAAGAACTTCATTATTTAGATAATTTTGCTGAATTCGGAAGAATGAACAGGTCACTGTTCAGATCATCAAATAAAATACCAAGGAGGCCAGAGGTTGCATTTACGGGGGAAAAGAACACAAAAGCGCCCCTTTCGTTGGGGGGGTTAATGCAACCCCTGGTCCTTGCAAATAAAAATTGGTTCAGCCCCTTATTAAGGGTTTTGCTCTCAATGTCGTTATTTATAAAGATCGGAATTTCAAATATTTCAGCTGATCTGGTTCGACCCCTGTATCCTTCCTATCTGATCCCCCTCCACTTGCACCCCGTGGAGCATCTGTGCAACCATCATCATTGTTACGGCAATTAACATCGATCTTCCAGGTCCGTTATCGTTCATGTGGTTCACCTCGACAGTAATATTGCTTATGTATTAGATAAGTATTTTAGAGGAAGGGGTGAACTGATGTTCATAAATTCACGTATATCTATTTTCAATATCGTACAACAAACCTTTTATTGACCCAGGGGTGTCATGTTATAATTGGGAGGGCGATAGGATGAAAACAATCCCCCTATTGATAGCATTCTTGCTGTTGGTAACCTCGATCGCAGCAGTTTCCAGTGGTGTCGAAGAAGTGATCGCAGAAGCTCCGGATGAACAGCGGTCCGGGTCGAACGAGGGCCATATGGAAAGAGAGCATTTCATTGAAGGTCACGGTCATCTGTCAAGAGATGATATCAGATACTACTCCATGGGATCATTGAGAGCCGGGTTCACGGATCGTTCGGTCGTGTATGCGATCGATGGAGATGGAACCTATTCATACGAGGTTGAGTTCGTGGACCGGAATGAGGTGGAACCTACCGGAATAGAAGAGGAGGTGACGAAATACAACTTCTTCCTTGGCAACGATCCTGGTTCATGGGTCTCAAATGCCTCTTGTTATCGGAAGGTATTGTACGAGGACCTGTGGAATGGGATCGATCTTCTATTCTACTGTTATCAAGGATCCCTGAAATACGATCTGATCGTGAGCCCTTTCGCAGAAGTGACTGATATTCGATTCCATGTCATCGGTGCAGAGATCACGACATCATCGGATGGCCAGGAGCTCCTTTTCGATACTCCCTTCGGGACCATATCCGATGGCAATTTGATAGCATATCAGGAAAGTGGCGAGGTCCCGGTTTCCTTTGAGATCGATGAGTATGGTACCTACACTTTCAGTGTCGATGAATATGATCGAGAGGAAATACTCGTTATTGATCCTCTGCTCCGGTCCCTGACCTACCTCGGAGGATCGAATTCGGACTACATCAGTAAAGGATTCGATCAACATAACGGAGACATCATAATATCCGGATACACCTCATCCTCGGATTTCCCCACCAAACCTGGTGCGATAAAGGATACCATCGATAATTGGGATATATTTCTGTCTAGAATGGGTTCCACACAATCCAACCTTGTGTATTCCACGTTCATCGGCGGTAATAATCGCGATTACTGTAATGGAATGGTCGCTGACCCTTCGGGAAATGTGTATATCACGGGTACAACATATTCGCTCGATCTTCCAACAACCACCGGAGCAATGAATGAAACCTCGAACATAGTGACAAAAGAGAATGAGTGGGGGTATTTGGAAACCTTTCCCGATTCATTCGTGATGAAGATAGACAGTTCCGGATCATCTATATCATATTGCACCTACCTGGGAGGGACCGATCATGAGATGGGAGTGGATATTTGTGTGGATCTCAGTAAAAATGCATATGTTACAGGGATAACCTATTCGACGGATCATCCGACGGTAAATGCATATGATAACGAACTGACAGGGAATTGTGACACATACTTGATGAAATTGGACCCCCAGGGATCCAGCGCGGTCTTTTCAACCTACCTGGGAGGAAATGACGCATGGAGAGAGGATGTCTATGACATCCATGTCGATGAACTTGGAAGAGCCACCCTGGTAGGGTGGACCGAAGCATCCGATTTCCCCACCACATCGGGAGCTTACAAGACTTCCTTCTCAACAGCAAGGGGCATGGGATATCTCACAAGGTTCACTTCCGGCGGATCCGATCTTGACCTTTCCACATTCCTTGATGGTGAGGTCTTTCCCACTTCAACCCTGTTCCTTGATGACGGCATTCTGATAGGGGGTTACACCAGTAACACTGCTCTACCTGTAACTCCGGACGCCGTTGATAAAACGACGGGAGGTTGGTCCGAGGGATTCCTCATCAAATTGAATAAAGCGGGATCCACCCTTGATTACTGCTCCTATTTCGGTGGGAGTGGGGGTCAAGATATCATCGAACATATTGAAATGGATGGCAATGGCAACATTCTTGTTATCGGATCAACAGAATCCGGCGACCTCCAGGCAACGATGGGTGCGCCCTTCGAGACAAATCAAGGATACATGGATGGATTCATCTGCATGATAGCAAAAGATCTGTCGAAAGTTGAGATATTCACATATTTCGGAGGAACGGACTATGATGAGATCCTTTGGGCCTACCCTTACAAAGAGGACATCCTTCTCTTTGCGGGGTCGACCTATGGATCGGATCTTCCCATCACCAATAATGCATTCGACAAGACATCTTCAAATGGGGAGATCTTTGCGGGGTCCATCAAATTCAATTCATTCATTCCCCTTCCTCCGATGAACCTTTCGATCGAGAGGGATGACAGTACACTGACATTGACATGGGATCCACCGTTAGACGATGGAAACGAGACGATTACGAACTATACGGTCCACATGTCAAAGAACAACTGGACCTTCGAAGAGATCATCAGAATAGATGCTTCCGGTGATCTGGAATATGTTCATACCCATCTTGATAACGGAGATAGATACTATTACTACATCACTGCAACCAATATCGTTGGCGGATCATTGCCCTCGATCATCAGGTCCTCTGTTCCTGCAAGGCCCCCATCTATACCGGAATTGTCATCGATATCAACAGGGGACAGGACCGCATCCCTGGAATGGAACTATCCGGATGATTTCGGCGGTGATTATGATATCACTTTCAATATCTATTCCGGGGCCAGGCCGGATGAAATGGAAGTGCTGATCAACGGATTGGAGGATCTCGAGTTCACCCATACAAACCTGACCAACGGCCAGACCTATTATTATTCCATCTCTGCATCCAATTCAATTGGTGAAGGAGGGATGACCACCCCCATTCCGGCAGTTCCCATGAAGATCCCTTCATCTCCGTTGAACCTCTCGATAGAGAGGGGCTCAAGATACATTCACCTCTTCTGGGAACCTCCTGCCGATAACGGTGGAGAGGAAGCTCTTACCTACAACGTTTACATCAAGGGAGGTTCCTCTGACGGACCGATGGATATCAGAGCGGAGAGGCTCTCGAAGCCCGCTCTCAACATCACCGATCTTATCAACGGAAAATACTATGACATCATGGTCACTGCTAAAAATGGGAAGGGAGAGGGAGCAGCATCGGATATCATCACCGCAAAGCCTATCGGGATCCCCGGAGAACCCAGGGACCTGACCATCGAGGTATCCGATTGGAAAGCATATCTCACCTGGAGGGAACCTTCGGACATAGGCGGAGGTGATGATGTGGATTACAATGTCTATATCTTGAACCCCCGGTCAGGGCCCGAGCTGATCGCCGAAAGGATCGAAACGGAGGAATACAGGATCTCCGGACTCGATAATGGGGTCAGTTATGATCTTTATGTTACTGCCGTGAATGCCATTTTCGAAGGGGAGCGTTCAGGTATCGTTTCGGGCATACCCGTCGGTCCACCGGGTGAACCCCGGGACCTGTCGATCAATGCAGGAGACGGAACTGCAGATCTTTCCTGGTCCCCCCCATTGCATGATGGAGGTGACAGTTTCCTCTCCTACAAGGTATACATGGGTCCAAAGGCGGACGACCTGTCAGAAGTATTGGAGACGAACGGCTTTCAATACAGTGTGGATGAGCTGACCAACGGCAAGACATATTTTTTCGGGGTCAAAGCGACCAACAGTTTCGGTCCGGGCCATTTCAGCGAGATCGTCAGGATCGTTCCCATGACGGCTCCTGGCATTCCGGAGATCATTTTCCATGAAGCAGGGAACGGCTCCATCCATCTGAGCTGGACCCCTCCGACATCCAATGGTGGTTTCTCCGAACTGAGATACAACATCTATCTTGATTCTGACAGGGACCCACTTCATCTTCATGTTGACAATGTCTCCGGCACATCCTACACATTGACCGATCTGAACAACGGAGTTGAATACAAGATCGGGATCGTGGCATTCAATCCATTGGGAGAAGGTCTGATGTCGGATACTATAACAGCAGTTCCAATAAGACCTCCTCCGGAACCTCTTGTAATGAACTTGACAAAGGGTAAGGGGTTCATCAATGTCAGCTGGGAACTACCTGATGACAATGGTGGATGTCCCATATCGGAGATAATGGTATACAGATGGGAGGAAGAGGGGGACCCCATCTTGATCGCAACCGTCAAGGGATCAATATCATCATATATCGACCATACGGTCAAGGACGAGGTAAAATATCATTATATGGTCGTTGGAAGGACCTCGGCGGGAGTGACACCCGATTCAAATATCGAGATCGAGAGTTCTTTCGCCACTGATAAAGACGGGTTGGACCTGACCATCCCTGCCATAATGGTATTCGTTGTCCTGCTGCTGGTTATGATCGTCGGCATCGTTCTTTCATCGAGAAAGAAGGAAGTTGCTGTTCCCCAACAGGATATGAACCTGGCCCCCTATACTGACCCACAGATGGCATTGCAAAGCAATACTGTCCCTGCCGCTTTACCGATCTATAGCTCCGGTCAGGAGGACCTCCAGGTCCTGGCACCTGCAGATCCGTATCCGCAGCAACAAATGGTAGATCAGGATCCTGTACAATATTGAGGCGTTCAT
>JAUVCN010000155.1 GCA_030595715.1 Thermoplasmatales archaeon | reverse complement strand
CTTTTCAGGACCCACTATTATGGTGGGATCAAGAAATATCACTGGGTGAACATACCTCTTGCCCTTAAGGGCAAGGTGGTTCGAGAAGATGGATCAAGTATCAATATTGATATCGGCATGGATGAGAAGGACCCGGTGTTCATAGTTCCTGACCTTCTGCCTCACCTCTCGAAGAGAGCACAGAACTCACGGAAGCTCATCAATGGGTTCAGGGGAGAGGAGCTTCAGGCGCTGATCTCTTCTGGACCGATCCCTGATGAAGATGATGATAATTGTATAACGGATCAGGTCCTGGACCATTTGAAGACCGTATATGATCTGGAAGAAGAGGACCTTGTCTCTAGCGAGCTATGTCTTGTTCCGGCCTGGGGCCCAAGAGAGATAGGTTTGGATAGAGGTCTGATAGGAGCTTATGGACATGATAACAAAGTTTCATCCTATGCGGCAAATGAGGCACTGATATCCATCAAGGAACAAAGGGGAGCGCCAGAGAGATGGTGCCTTTCGTTCTGCTTCGATAAAGAGGAGGTCGGATCTGATGGACCTACCGGTGCAAAATCGGCATTCGTGGAGATCTCGATAGATCGGATGTTGGAACTATCCGGAAAGAGAGGTACGGGAAGGGAGCTCAGATCGATGATGTCATCATCCTTCGCCCTTTCGGCTGATGTCAAGTCCGGGGTAAATCCAACCTATAGATCTGTTCAGGACCCGAATAATTCTGCAAGGCTCGGAGCTGGTTTGACGATTACGAAATATACGGGAAGAGGTGGCAAGTCCGGTGCCAATGATGCTTCGGCAGAGATGGTATCCTCGATCAGAAGACTCTTCAACAAAGAAGGGATCATCTGGCAGATGCAAGAAACAGGAAGGGTTGACATGGGAGGAGGAGGCACTGTAGCAAAGTTCATGGCCACAAGGAACATGGACGTCCTTGACACGGGTATCCCATTACTTTCCATGCATTCTCCCTTCGAGATACTGGCAAAAACGGACCTCTACATGGCCGTGAAGGGGTTCACATCTTTCTTCAGAAAAAACCCAATATAGCCAATGGCCCACAACATGGTATGACAATTCCAAACAGGTTCTTTCGTAGGTCCCTTCCGTCAAATATGAAGAACAGTTGCTTTCTTACCGGCCAATTTCGATACCAGGATCCGATCGACATCGATCAGGATGGTGATCTCCTGACCTTTCTTGCTTTTACGACCCTCTGTTTCGGGACCTTTTCCACTTCTTCGCCTGAACTTTCAGGAGAAGGGGTCTCATCCGGAACAAGGTCAGATAATGTATCGTTGAGCATGCTCAGAAGGTCAATATCCGCTTCCGGATCGACCGGAGGTTGTTCGGGTTCCACCGGTTCGGCATCGGGAACCCTATCTTCATCGTTCGTTGGCTTTGACCCTTGAAGATCATCATTTCCAGCCGATCCTATCGTATCAGGGTCGACTTGCAGAGGTGGAAATGTTTTCGATTCAACGATGCTGTGTATCGGTTTTCCGATGTTCAACTGGTTGACCAATTTCCGATAGATCTCTTCCTTGATCAATCCTTTATTGTAAAGGTTCTCGAAGTAATCCATGGAGCGGGTTCCAACCTCGGTACTTATGGGTATTCTTCTGGAGGTGTTGATCGGTGCAGTTATCTGTGATCGGGATACGTTCGGACCTTTCCGGGTCTGTGGGGAAACTTCGGAAGATGATGCATTCCTCGAGGGTTCGATCTTCGGTTCGGGGAGAACCGCATTCTGGGTAGAGCCATATACTTTCTTCTCTCCCTCCATGAAGATCCAATCGGTCTTGCTGAAGAAGTCCTTCAGATTATTGACGAGCTGATCAAGATCGTTCACCTGTTTGTTCATCAATCTTATCAACAGGTCGGAATCTGATGTTAGGACCATGGAAAAATGGAATTGGTTCCCCGAGGACAGGATATATACATTTACCATTATGCCTACAGAAACAGCTCCTTCCTTTTTCTCGGAAGCCATGATCTCGATATTGGGGATCTCGACGAATTCCCTGACGGCTGCCCCGGGTGACATATCTCCAAGCTCGAAGGCGGACCCGACAGGGGCATCCACTGCCCTAGCTCCATCGGAACCTCCGACCGCGAACAACCTTTCCGGGATATTTATGAAAACAAGCCTTTCATTGGTCAGATAGATGGTGCCCTTTGAGGGTTCAAGAAGATATTCGCCACCGTAATATCTCCATGTGGATTTGAAGGAGGGGATGACATTCTCTTCGGTTACCAGTATCCGTTCATTCGGCTGTAGTATCAACTCGCCTTTGTCGTCATAGATCTCCTTGAAACCATCCTTGTCCCCATATCTCATGGATAGCATATCTCCTTGGATATTCGATATATACAGAACAAGACTTGGTTGATTATTTAATATTTTTCTCAAAATAAACGGGTCCAGGAAATCAGGATATCGTCATTTCCGATCCGTGGGTCTCCGTACCTACCATGGATACATTGACGATATAGGGAACCCCACCTCTTTTCTTAATGGACTCTGCAACTTTGTCTGGCTCATCTGTCAAGGCTATCATCGAACCCCCTCCACCGGCACCCGTTAGTTTTGATCCATACGAATGTGGTGATGAAGCGTCCACAAGAGATTGAAGTTCCCTGCAGCTCACACCGAGAATTGAAAGTAGGGAATGGTTCTTGTTCATGAGCTCGCCGATCCTGACGATGTCCCCATTCTTTATGGCTTTGAGTGCATCCATCGCGAGAACTCCCATTTCCTTGACGGTCTCTCTGGCGAACCCGGACCTGTCGTAAAAGCCTCTCACCTTTTTGACCTGGATGGGTGTCACTGACGGTTTTCTTGTATACCCAACAACGATCGTCATTTCCGGAGGTTCAATGTCATGGACATGCCAGGTCCTCTCGCCTTTTGATAGGGACCAGAGATGATCCTCACCTTTGTTTATATCTACAAGGACCCCTCCTCCGTGGGATGAACAGGATGTGTCCGTTGGAGAGGCACCGCCTTGCACATTGTATTCGATATCGAAAGCATCCCCCGCGGCATGTTCTATTATATTATCCCCTTTCAATCTCCTCAAAGCCGCTGCAACGGAACAGGACAATGCTGCCGAGGAACCGAGCCCCGATGCACTTGGGATATATGAACGGGTCCTTATATCCAGGGGAGGTCCATCCCACAGGTTTCCCAGTGCCCATCTAACATAACGATGTCTTCTCATTGACAACCTTCCCCCATCGACCCTCGATTCGGAAGATTGAGTGACCTTGATGGAGATCCTCCTGTCAAGGGCCACGGCAATTGCAGGTTCACCATAGACCACGGAGTGTTCCCCGAAAAGGATCGCTTTGGCAGGGGAGGATGCCTCTATCATCATGATGTGAGAATGTGGCCAGGGGTAATATTGTTTGGGTTCGGCTGAACCTGATCTTGGATGGCTTCAATTAACTGATTTCCGGACCGAGAAGTATTATCATGAGCCCAAATCCGAGGGGAGATCTGATCGATCAATATCCCAGGACCTTGGGATCTCAGAAAGGACATTGAGAAGATAGAAAGGAAATTTTTCCAAATCTTAAAGACGAACCCTTTCCGCTTTGGTGCGGAAAACGGAAACCGTTTTTCCAGGGTATTTAAATGATCCAATAAACACCCTTGATCATCTTATTAAAGCATTGGAATATACTTCCTTTTCAGGGGGGGTTTAGGAATCATTCTTCTCTATGAATTTTCTTCCTTTTCCTTGATATTGAATAGATAATAATTCCTACAAGAATAATTGACAGAATTCCTATTGGGATTAATATTTGTAGATAGTCTTTTTCCTTCTCCTTCTCCCACCTGTCTGGATCATCTGGGTAATAATCAGAATTATCTCCTATTCCATCACTATCAGTATCGTTCCATTCAGTTGGATCCTCAGGAAAGATGTCTCTGTTATCTCCCCATCCATCTTCATCCGTATCGTTCCGCTCTGCTGGATCCTCAGGGAAGATATCTCTGTTGTCTCCCCATCCATCCTCGTCCGTATCGTTCCACTCTGCTGGATTCTCTGGGAATATATCTCTGTTATCTCCCCATCCATCTTCATCCGTATCGTTCCATTCAGTTGGGTCATCGGGGAACATATCTCTATTGTCTCCCCATCCATCCTCGTCCGTATCGTTCCATTCTGTTGGATCCTCAGGGAAGATATCTCTGTTGTCTCCGTATCCATCCCCATCAGTATCCCATTCAAGGAACATCATGTATATGTTTTGAGCTCCGGTACGCCAGTCTTCCCATACGATCCTGTCACCATATATTGCTGGTGAAAATTGATATGACTTATCGGTTGTGATCTGTGTTTCAGTGCTGGTGCTTAAGTCATACATGTAAATGTCACTATTTCCATTTCTATCATCACGCCATACTATCCTGTCACCGTATATATCTGGACGATATTGATCTGACGTATCGGTTGTGATCTGTGTTTCAGTGCTGGTGCTTAAGTTATACATGTAAATGTCAATATTTCCATTTCTATTATCTTCAAAAACGATCTTGTCACCGTGTATGGCTGGGTCTTCTTGACTTGACGTATTATCGGTTGTGAACTTTGTTTCAGTGCTGGTGCTCAGGTCAAACATGTAGATGTCAAAATTTCCATTTCTATTATCTGTCCACACGATCCTGTCACCGTGTATGGCTGGTGAAAATTGACTTGACGTATCGGTTGTGATCTGTGTTTCAGTGCTGGTGCTTAAGTCATACATGTAGATGTCCGACTTTCCATTTCTAGTATCTGTCCACACGATCCTGTCACCGTGTATGGCTGGGTCATCTTTTTCTGATGTATCGGTTGTGATCTGTGTTTCAGTGCTGGTGCTCAGGTTAAACATGTAGATGTCCCAATTTCCATTTCTTTCGTCATACCATACTATCCTGTCACCGTATATGGCTGGCCTCACTTGATATGACTCATCGGTTGTGATCTGTATTTCAGTGCCAATATATTCCCCTTCCACCTCATTTGATAAGTTGATCATGACTAATGATAACATGAAGACAAACACAAAAGCTATGACATTTCTTTTCATTTCAAATCTCCCAA
>JAUVCN010000002.1 GCA_030595715.1 Thermoplasmatales archaeon | reverse complement strand
GAGAGATGCTGAAAGCGCCAGGAACTCACCAAGGGAATCCCATCTGAGATGTCCCTCTTCCAGGAACTGCTGAACGTGTTTGGGAGCAGATCCACCAGCACCTGTCTCGAACAATCTACCCTCGTTCATGAGGGGAACGATGGAAAGCATCTTTGCACTGGTCCCAACTTCAAGGATGGGGAAGAGGTCCGTTAGATAATCACGGAGGACATTCCCTGTTACCGAGATAGTATCTTTCCCTTCCCTGATAAGTGAACATGAATACAGTGTAGCCTCCACCGGAGACATTATTTCGATCTCCAGGCCGGATGTGTCATGGTCAGGTAGATATTGTTCTACTTTTTTGATAAGCTGGGCATCGTGAGCCCTTTCCTTGTTGAGCCAGAAGATAGCAGGGGAGCCTGTTGCCCTTGCTCTGTTGACCGCCAGTTTGATCCAGTCCTGGATCGGAAGGTCCTTTACCTGGCACATGCGGAATATATCGTCTTTTTCCACTTTTTTGGATAGAAGTGTCTTACCCGATGCTGACACGATCCGGACGATACCATTTCCCGGGCATAGGAAGGTCTTGTCATGGGACCCGTATTCCTCTGCTTTTTGTGCCATCAGGCCGACATTCGGAACGGTTCCCATGGTTGTAGGGTCGAAGGCCCCGTTCTCCTTGCAGAAGTCTATAACGGCCTTGTAGACACCGGCATAAGATCTGTCGGGGATGATGTACTTCGTATCATGGAGCTTTCCATCCTTTCCCCACATCTTTCCGGAGTTCCTGATCGCTGCCGGCATGGATGCATCTATTATGACATCGCTCGGGACGTGGAGGTTGGTGATGCCCTTGTCCGAGTTTACCATGGCCAATTCAGGGCCTTTTTCGTAACATGCCTCGATGTCCGCTTCGATCTCTGCTCTTTCATCACCTGGCAGGCTCTTGATCTTTTCATAAAGATCGCCAAGCCCGTTATTGGGACTTATACCGAGTTCTTCGAAGGTCTTCCCATATTTGTCGAAAACATCCCTGAAGAATACGGAAACGACGTGGCCGAATATGATGGGATCTGACACCTTCATCATGGTGGCTTTGAGATGAACAGAGAACAGGACACCTTTTTCCTTTGCATCTTCCATCTGCTCCTTGAGGAATGAACGGAGTGCACGTTTGCTCATTATTGTCGCATCGATGATCTCTCCCTCTATCAACGGTGTCCTATCTTTAAGGACCTTGATATTCCCGTCAGTATCAACGAACTCGATCCTGGAATATCCAACATTATCGTGGGAGATGGTGAGTGATATCTCGTTGGAGAACATGTCCCCGCCATCCATATGTGAAACGTGGGATTTTGAATCGGGTACCCACTCGCCCATTGAATGGGGATGTTTCTTTGCGTAGTTCTTGACGGAATTCGGGGCTCTTCTGCTGGAGTTCCCTTCTCTCAGGACAGGGTTTACAGCACTTCCTTTGATCTTATCATACCTTGACTTGATCTCCATGTCCGAATCGTCTTGTGGGTCCTCCGGATAGTCTGGAAGGTCATAGCCGTGTTCCTGCAGTTCTTTGACCGCAGCCTTCAGCTGGGGTATGGAAGCGCTGATGCAGGGAAGCTTGATGACGTTTGCCTCGGGTTTCTTTACCAGATCCCCCAGTTCAGCAAGGTCATCGGAGATCCTCTGATCTTCTGTTAGGTTCTCCGGGAACCTTGCGATTATCCTTCCTGCCAGAGAAATGTCCCTTGCTTCAACATCTATACCTGCTGCGCTTGTGTATGCTTTGATGATCGGGATGAAAGAATACGTAGCGAGTGCAGGTGCTTCATCCACTTTCGTATAGATGATCTTCGCCTTTTGAACTTCTTCATGGTTTGCCATTTTTTCAACTCCTGGTTTGCCTTGATAGGTCCTGTTCAGTTCTCCCTTCTTTCTAGATCCTTTTTCTGTTTATCGTCTACAAAGACGGCGTCCTCGTAATATCTGGGTTTCACGTTTCTAACCACATCGATGATGGTTCCATCACGGTACTCGATCAGAGCGACTATCTTATCGCCAAAATTAGGTTCGACCTTGGTACCCGTTATATCATATGCCATCTTGTGAAGCTCTTCTATGGTGCAGATCCTGAGGTCCTTTGGTATTCTGATCTTCTCCAGTATCTCGAGAAGGTCCTTCCTCTTCGGATTGATGGCTATTCCCCTTTCTGTTACAACAACATCGATGGTATCTCCAGGTGTAACGACCGTAGTGCATTTATCGACTATCACCGGGTATCTTCCTCTGAAAAGAGGGACCGTGATTATCGAAAGTGCCGAACCGGCTGCGGTATCAGAATGTCCTCCGACGGGTTCAGCGATGAGTCCATTGCTCAATGTTGCTGTGTTGCAGTTGAAATCCAGGTCCACCTCGGATGCTCCGAGAACAACGATATCGAGCTTGTTCACGGTGCATCCCTTGCCGTGAATATTGGCATAAGCTCCGATCGGAAGGTCCACATGATGGATCGGATCGTCTCTCATGGACTTGATGGCAACCGTGTCGAAGGCTTGACCGGTGATCAGTTTTTCAACCCTCCCCTCTTCGAGCATGTCGACCAGGAACTTGGTCGTTCCACCCTGGGCCCAGAGTGCCTTCACTCCCTTTTCCTTCATCTTCTGATCCAGGTAATCCGTGAATGCGAGAGAGATACCACCGGCTCCGGCCTGGAAGTTCATACCGTCCTTGATGTATCCCAGGAGCTCGGCGATCCGAACGGCATCCTTGGCAATTTTGAGCCTTGTTGGTGATTTGGTTATCCGTAGCTCGCCTGAAGCAATTTTTTCGGGGTCGCCTATCTTATCAACGACCACGACATAGTCCACCCTCTCCTGTGAGATCGACATAGGGAAATTGGGATAGGGGACAAGGTTGTCGGTTATTGCTACGACATTGGTCGCATAGATGGAGTCCGCATAGGCGAAATTGATCGTTCCGCATGCGGAAGGACCGTTGACACCGTTGAGATTTCCAAGTTCATCAGCAGACGGCGCTCCGATGAAAGCGACATCGATCTGAATATCACCGGATTCTATCGCCCTGACACGGCCACCGTGGGACCTTATTTTCATGGGCCCGTTCAGGTATTCTCCGGTCGAGACAAGCCTTCCGAAATTTCCCCTGGCGGAACCTCCCTCTATCTTCGAGATGGTCCCGTTCTTGATACATCTGATGATGGCTTCTTCCTGACAGGGAAAAGTGGAGGAAGGGGCAAGTGTCAGGTCCATTATTCCCTTCTTTTCTATCTCGGCAAGAACCATGTTCATCACATGGTCGCCATTTCTGAAATGGTGATGGAATGATATGGTCCAACCGTCCTTAAGACCCACTCTATCAATGGCCTCGGAGATGGATGAAAGCACCTCCGATCTCTGGTCGGCAATGAAACCGAGCCTCGGGCCGTACTTGTGGGTCTTTGTCGGTTTGTGGGCAAAGGGCCCCCTGTATGGATAGAGTTTCTCTCCGTTTATCTCCTTTGGTATCTTTCTGCCTATGGCATTTTCGACCCATTCTACCTTGTCGATCGTGACCATCTATTCCACCTCATCGAAGGTAGGGACAGGCAGTTCAGCGGCCTCTGCAAGTGCAAGGATCTTCTCTGCCTTCAGAACGATCGGTCGATCGACCATCTTTTTCCCGAGTGCTATAACTCCGGACCCCTTCTCCTTTGCATCCTCAATGGCCTTCATGACCCTGACCGCATACTTGATCTCATCTTCGGATGGATCGAACACATCGTGTATGACCTCGATCTGTGATGGATGGATACAGGCTTTGCCATCGAACCCCATCTTTTTGATCATTTCTGTCTCCTTCTTCAGGCCTTCGGTATCGCTGAAATCGGAGTATACTGTGTCAATGGCCTGGATACCTGCCGCTCTGGCAGCAAGGATGATGAGCTGTCTTGATGTGTGTATGGCAAGTCCATCAGAGGATCTTACACCGCCAAGGTCCGCAGTCAGGTCCTCGCCGCCAATGGTGATCCCGGCAAGTCTCTTTGAACAGACGGCAATATCCTTGGAGTTGAGTATTCCCTTGGCTGTCTCCATCGTGGCAAAGAGTTTTATCCTGCCTATCTCGAGCCCCTTTTTATCTTCCATCTCGGTCACGAGCTCATCGACCTGGATGACATCTTCCGGTGCCTCCACCTTGGGGATGTATATGCCATCGAGTTTCTCGCATACTATCTGTTTGATGTCCCATTTGCCCCATCTGGTGTTTATCGGATTGATCCTGACCGTTACCTCGACGGTAGGTCCGAAATCCACTACCTTCAGGGCTTCGGAGACAAGCATCCTTGCATCTATCTTGAAATCAGGATGAACAGCATCCTCGAGGTCAAGGGAGATGACATCTCCACCGTAAAGGCCGGCAGGGGGGATCATCTTGGGGTTGTTACCCGGAACATACAATCTGGACCTTCTGAGCTTCATTCAAAGGCACCTCCTTTGATCGCTGCAGCTTTGGTCCTTGCGATAATGGTGAAGTTCAAAGGGCTCGATCCCTTCGACCATACGGCCACATCCTCTATGCCCATACCTTTGAGCGTCTCATTGAAGAGTTTGAACACGTCATCACGGAAAACATCCCTGGATTTGCCTTCGAGATCTATTGTGATCCCGGAACCGGGTTCTGCAGGGGATAATCTCACGATGCAGTCCTCTTTCCCCTCGGTGCCAGCGGTACCTTCTCTCTTCAGTTTATATGTATGTGTCATCATATCGCCTTCATTTCAAGACAACTGATTCTTGGTGTATATGAGCGTGCCACCCTGTTTGATGATCTCGATCTCTCTCGGGGAGAGATCGTGCTCCAATGTGATTTTCAGGTCCTTGTTATTGACATCAAGAATGATGTCTCCGGAAAGGTCCGACAGGTCCATGTGAAGCTGATCTCCCTGTTCCACCTTTTCATAATCCGAAGGATCCTTGAATGTCAGCGGGAGAATGCCAAAATTGACGAGGTTGGCCCTGTGTATCCTTGCAAAGGATCTCACTATTACCGCCTTTACACCAAGATATTTCGGCGCGAGCGCAGCATGCTCCCTTGATGATCCCTGTCCATAGTTCTCACCTGCAATTATGAATCCTCCATCCAATTCCTTTGCACGGGCGGGGAACTCAGGATCCACCTGCGAGAATACGAACTCCGAGATCGCAGGGATATTTGACCTGAACGGAAGGATCTTCGCACCTGCTGGCATGATGTGATCTGTTGTGATATTATCACCGACCTTGATCAGGACCTTACCATTGTGTTCTGCCGGAAGTTCATTGAATTCGGGCAGTGGTTTGATATTAGGTCCTCTTACGATCTCAACGTTTGCTGCCTGTTCTTTCGGGAGGGGGAAGATGAAGAGGTTATCATCGACCAGGTAGGAGGTGGGTTCTTCGACCTTGTGATATTTACCAAGTTTCCTTGGGTCGGAGAACTCTCCGGTAAGAGCAACAGCCGCTGCAACCTCGGGGGAAACAAGGTAAGCTTCCGCATCCATTGTCCCTGTCCTGCCCTTGAAGTTCCTGTTGAATGTCCTCACGGATACACCTCCCGATCTCGGTGCGAGCCCCATCCCGATGCAGGGGCCGCATCCGGATTCAAGGATCCTGAAACCTGATTCAACGAGATCACCATAGGCACCCGTTCTTACCATCTCCCTTATAATGGTCCTGGACCCGGGTGAGATGGTTCCGGATATGTCCTCGTGGATCTTCTTCCCCTTGACCGCATATGCAACTGTCATTAGATCGCGATAGGAGGAATTGGTGCATGATCCGATGCTAACCTGATCGACCTTCATTCCCTCCAACTCGGTGACCGGAACAACTGCTCCGGGTGAATGTGGTTTTGCTGCAAGGGGGACCAGTGAAGAAAGATCGATCTCCATGGTATCGTCATATTCTGCATCATCATCTGCTTTCATCTCTTTCCAGTAAGCTCCCCTTCCCATTGCATCCATGAACTTTTTTGTGTTCTCATCGGATGGGAATATGGATGTGGTACAGCCGGTCTCAGTTCCCATATTGGTCACAGTGGCCCTGTCCGGGACCGAGAGTTTTTTGATGCCGGGTCCGAAATATTCGAGAATATAACCGCGACCGCCCTTGACATCGATCCTTCTTAGTATTTCCAGTATGATGTCTTTTCCCGAAACCCAGTCCGGGAGTTCTCCGGTAAGTTCGATACCCATGATCTTTGGATATTTCAGCTTGAAAGGACCACCTGCCATTGCGACTGCAACATCAAGGCCACCGGCCCCAATGGATATCTGTCCAATGCCTCCTGCTGTCGGAGTGTGCGAGTCGGACCCTATCAATGTCTTTCCGGGGGTGGAGAACCTCTCGAGGAAGACCTGATGACATATTCCATTACCAGCTTTTGAAAGGGTTATACCATACCTCTTTGCAATGGATTGCAGGTATCTGTGATCATCGGCATTCTTGAAATCGGATTGTAGCATATTATGATCGATGAATGAGACAGACCGCTCTGTCTGGACCCTGTCGAGTCCCATGGCCTCGAACTGAAGATACGCCATGGTCCCAGTTGCATCCTGGGTCAATGTGTGGTCCATCTTGATAGCGATCTCTTCACCGATCTTCTCCTCACCTTCTACAAGGTGTTCTCTCAGGATCTTTTGAGCCAATGTGAGTCCCATTTGAAGCCTCCGTTATTATAGCCTACAAGGGCTTGAAGGTCTATTCTTGAAGGTCTATAAAAAGATTACTGAATTATGAATATTTATCATGATAACGGGAATGATGGTAAGTCCAATAATATATATTGCACAATATTTCGCCATTGTTAAATAGTAGTATTGCCTTGGAGGAAAAGTTGGTATAAAATGAAAGGCAATTCCGAATCCGAGAACCTTGTTTTTATGGGTCTTGTGACATACCCCGACAAGAAGGACACGGAAATCGCAAGTATACTCTCATTACCCAATTCCACATTTGCCTCTGTAAAATCAAGGTTAATGGCTGAAGGTTTTTTCAAGGAAACATACATACCGATCTTTCCGAACCTCGGTTTCGAGCTCATTGCTGCAGTTTACAGTGATTTCAATCCCTCTGTTTCAGTAGCTGAACGAATAGCTAAAACAAGAAAGAACGTTGAGATATATTCGGAGATGATCCTTTCCATGGGAGAATCACACCGTGGATTCTCCGTCTCGGTGGCTGAGAACGTAACGAACATAATGAAGATATCCAACGAGAGGATGAGGACACTTGCGGACCTCAACCTCCTTGAGATCCCACAGGAGGTCATTTTTCCATTCGAGCTGTCAAAGGTACATCGTTTTTTTAACCTTGCACCACTTATTTATCGTAAAATTTCAGCCGATCCCTCCTCTCTGATACACGATATCCCGGGTATGGAAGACGACATATATGCCAAGGATACCATACTTCAGACGGAAGTTCCAAGTTCGATCAAGAGACCATCGGACCTTGATCTGAGCAAGAAACATCTGGAGATACTGTATTATTTGATGAAATATCCTGATATCTCTGCATCCAGAATTGCCACTATGGTGCCGCATTCCAGACATACCATATCAAGAGTGAAGGAGATGCTCATCGATGAAGGTTATATGGCCTGTATGAGGGTTCCTGATATGTTAAAGCTGGATTATTCATGGCTTTCCCTTTTTCATGTTAAGATAGATCCAAAGAGACCTCTTGATATGGATGGATGCGGTGGAAAAGAACTGCTACAAGATGATACGATATTTTTCGTCTCCAGACCGACGGAACTCATAATGGTCGCAGTTTACGAGAACTATCCACATTACAATAAAGGGATGTCAATGTTCAATCAATTTCTGAAAGGGCATGATCACATATCAAAGCCCCTCAATGTAAGGAACCATTCCCTTTCTGAAGCGATCTGGATAAAGAGTTTCGTCCATCATCCATTGATAAAGAAGGCGTTCGATCTAAAGGTCGAATAATAATAAAGACCAGTACTGGAAAATGGTCTGTATGTTGATCCAATATTTCCGGCCAATTACATCTGGAAAAAAGGCATTTGTAAACAAGTTTTCAATGTGGAATACCATAAGACTGTAAGAGGAAATGGGCAGATAGATACGAATTTGATCATTTCTCGAACGGACCGGTCATCCAATACAAGGCACAGTTCATTGTCCGGAAAACGCAAATGAACGTTCCGAACGGAAGGCCTAATCATTGTATATCTCTAACCATCTGTAACTTGACCTTGTATAATCCTGAAAAAATCTCTGGTCAAACGAGTTACCCTTGCAGAGATATGCGGTCACCCTGTACATGCCAGGTCCTCCGTCCTCTGCATCCAATGTAAATGATACGGTGAAACTTTTATGATTCTCGGATGAGACAACGAAGCTGTGTCCTATAGATGAAATATGGTCCCCTCTTAGATCGTAGATGTTGATCCCCAAGAATGCATCCACATTGTCCTCTTTTGAATGGACTGAGAAATGGTACTTCATGGTGTCCATGCGGCCGTCATTGTCCTTATCGGATGTTGAACAGGAAAGAAGGGCGACATCGAAATCCAGTATCTTGTCCTCGATAAGATCGTTCATGGAATCGTAATAATCAATGAGCAGGTCCTTCCAGGAAACATCCGATGACATTTTCAGGTCGTCATAATCCTCATTGGAGTTCAGAACATCCTTGAAATCGGGGGCGTAGATCGATAGACCGTTGAGACCATCGATTGAGAAGCCCCCCACCTGTATCTTGTCGAAATGGATGACACATGAGCCTATTCGATCAAGTACGATTGCCGCTTTCTCCCTCACAATGGAATTGTCGGTGGTCTTTCCTATGTTATCGACAAAATCGTACAGGTCAACTGCATCGGATGAATGTCCTTCCTGTATCGGTTGAGCATATTTTCGTGCGATCCTCATATTGTAGAGTTCGCTGGAACCAGCATTGCTAATGGTCGTTGACAGATCGTTCAATGCGTCTGCAAGGTCTTCCATTTTGGATAGATCATAAACACCGAGGCTCATTGATTTCTTTGATCCGATATCTCCCAATTGGGAAATGTATGACTCCACGATATTCTTGCTCAGCTGCATGGGGGTCATATACGGATCATCGACCAGATCATCGATCACTGTATAATCCCATCCGTACGCGGGTTCTGTTATCTCGGATCCGATCATTATATCCGATGTTCCCGAGATCTCATATGCTACTTCCATTGCTGACATCAGGCAGGCATCGAAACCGATGATGTCCAGGTTCTGACCGGATATGTCGGAGATCCTTGTCAATGCCCATCCCAGTTCATTGATGGATATGACCTCCTCGGTCTCGAGGCTCTGCTCCCAGCAGATCCCGTCAATTCCCGATCCATGGTTCCAGAGTATCAGTGCATAATGGTCAGCGGGATATTCCTCCATGGCCCATGTTGAAAAATCAACAAGCTGCTCCGGTTCTGCTGAATTGATCTCTCCAATATCTTGCACCTCGGTGGATCTGATGATGCTGTTTTGGACATCCTCCTCTATCAGAAACCTCTTTGCCGTGGTCCAGTTGCCATCGCTCCTGTCATCCTTGACAGATAGGCTTTCCCATCTGTCGAGCTGGACGACGATGTCTACCATCTCATTTCCAGCTATGGTCTCCATCTCGTTTATATCCTTCAAGGCCCATGTTTCCAGGTCGCAATCGCTCATGTATACCATGAAGGTCCATTTTGGCGGTCTCAGATATTCCAGGTAAAGATCAACAACATCCGGGTTATATCCATCCTTTTCAGAAAGTATCTCTAGAGTATAATTTCCCGAACCATCAAAAGGTGGAAGGACCATGTTGAGTTCGAACTGGCCATTCGGATCTGTAAAGGACCTGTAGACATTTGATGTAAGGAGGGGAACCTTAGCAGAGATCTTAGCGTTATCCATGAAGAAGCCATCGCCATTTTCGACTTTCCCTTTGATGGTCATCTGTTTGTTTGAAATGAGCTGATCTATTCCCTGTGTTATCTTGATCTCAAGATCGTTGGACCCCTTTTTATCACTTGGAATTCCCGGATCATTAATTCCGTTGTTGTCGAGAACATATATAGAGAAAGCAGAACCAAGGAGCATGATCATGATAGTTATGGTGGCCACAGTAATGTACAGTCTGGCCTTCAAAGGTCTTCTTACCTCTATAGCCTCTAAACTGTGATCTCTTGCGATGGATCCCATTGATCGGCCAGCCTGGAGATGAAAAAGGTCTCCCTTCATTTTAGAAATCACTTGACTTATAATCTTTTCTGCCAGTTAATGAAAAATGATGTCACTTTCTATGTCAAGATAACAGTATTATGTTGAAACTTGGATCACTGGTTCCTTTTCTTCTAATCTTGAAGGAATGTTATCTAACGACCATCCCAGAAACTAACATGGGCTTGAAAAGTATATCATCCGACGAACTTGGGTCTTAGGGAGACCAATCTTGGCATGCAAAGGGTATCCCATGTCATGTTTCTCTGTTTTTCCTTAAGTTCTTTCCTTAGATCATCCAGAGTTATCTCGATCTGTGGTTTCCCCTTCTCTCTCTTTCTAACGGTGAGGGATCCTGATCCGATCTCCTTTTCTCCGATGACCGCAATGTATGGTATCCATTCCTTTTCGGCATCTCTGATCTTTCTGCCAACGGTCCTGTCTGAGTCCTCGATATCAACTCTTACCCCTTCCAGATCGTCAGCAATTTCCTGGCAGTGACCGATATGGCTCTCATTGACTGGTATGAGCCTCAATTGAGTGGGCGAAAGCCAATATGGAAGGCTTGTTGGTTCCCCTTTCAATGAGTCAAGATGAGCTTTCTCAAGCAAAGCATACATTTTCCTCTCTATTGCTCCGGAGGGTGAAAGATGAAGAATATATGGATATTGGGACCCACCATTTTCATCTGTATATGTGATGTTGTACCTCTCCCCGTTCTCGATGTCGATCTGATCGGTGGTCAGGGCGGACCCCCTGCCCATTGCATCTATGAAATTGAATTCGTATTTGAGAAGGAAATAGAAGAACCTCTCCCTCCACATCTCAACCACGATAGGCTGGCCATATGCTTTGGCCATATTGTTAACGAATTCTTTGTTCTCCTCATAGAAATCCTTTGTGACCCTGATGGCCATCTGAAGTCCTTCTGGCATTTTGAAACCGGTCTCGGAGAGGATGGACTTGGCAAGTTCGAACCTTACCATCATCTCTTCTTTTGCCTGGTCCATTCCTGCACATAATGCGTGGCAATCCGGCATCGTGAATGCTCTGAGCCGTCTCAAGCCAGCCAATTCCCCTCTCTGTTCAACTCTGAAACTGTATCTTGTAAGCTCATATAACCTCAAGGGCATCTGCCTGTATGACATGGTAGCATCATGGGCCATCAGGAATTGACCAAAGCATGCTGCGAATCTTAGAAAGACACGTTTATCCGGAGTATCGATCGTGTACTGCCTGGCAGGGAACCTGTCCAGATATGATTTCAGCGAAGGATGTTCAAAATCATACATTATTGGGCTTTCGATCTCCATTCCACCATAGTCCTTGACCCTTGAGGTCACATATCTCTCAAGAAGTGATTTGATCAATCTGCCCTTCGGGTAGAATCTAAGGTTCCCGGGATCGGACCCAGGTTCGTAGTCAGCGATCTCCAGCGCCCTCATGGACTTGACATGGGGAGGTTCTTCTGTAACTGCCCTTGTCTTTGATATTTCATATTGAAGGAACCTTCCAAGGTCCGGGTATTGTTTGAAATCGAACCCGGTTACCTTTCCGTTTTCATCACGTACGGGATGTAATCTTCCATCAAGGTCAAGAACGAACCATTCGGACCTTACGGTCTCCTCGCTCTTCAGGGCCTTTGAGACATCATCCTTCTTTTTAAGATCCTTCCATGGTCGGATCTCCTTTGAAAGTTCGGAGAGGGGATGTCCCTTGCAGGATATTTCAAATGATTTGTACCAACCGAATGGAGATCTTCTCACCTCCATCTCACTATTGTTCAGTTTTTTCTCGAGAGCCTTTAGGATAGGAACTGCTTCGGATGGCTTTCCCAGGTCGGATGATAGATGAGCATACGGATAGATCATCACGCGATCCGTGTTCACCTTGCCAGCAGTTTCGATGATGTTTGAAACGGCTCCGTTGATCACATCTTCCATGAACTCATGGTCCCGTGACTCAACGGTGCAGAATACTACCAGGCATTCTTCCATCCTGTCTTGGTCCTTCATGCCCTCTTCAGCCAGTTTCTTGATAGCCTTGGTGACATGGTATTCCATGTGATCCGAGTGGATGAGCAGAAGCTTCATTGGAAACCCTCATCGAGTGTCAAGGTGATAGATTACTTAACGATATCGAAGGATATTGTCATATCATTATGATCGGGGAAGGAATTGATCACAATATCTCTTGCTTATCTCGACAAGGAACTCTGCTGGCACGACATCTCCTGAAGAGAAAATCTTCTGTGCATTCGTATACAGGGAAAGAGGTTCAGATATGTCCAAACCTTCTTCTTTTCTCTTGTATATCTCGAATTTACACTCGGTGAGCTCGGTCTCAACAAGGTTCTTTCTGTCCTCGGGAAGTATCATGCCAGAGAACTTGTTCCCAAGCTTCCTGTATCCATCGATCGCTGATCGGAACCTTCCAAGATCCTCCATTTTCCTCAAGACAGGTATGTGTCTGTTCTTGATGTGGAAGATAACAGGTTGATCCCTGTGCCTATCCATAACGACTTCCAGTGAGTCCCTGTGGATGCTCGTCAGTTTCTTCATCATCACAAGATGACCATTGATCGTCTTTTTCAGATCATGTACAAGTTGATCCAGTTCCTTTAGACCATCGAAATAATCTCCGACCTTCAAACGGGCCTTGATATTCCTTGATCTTCTCTCCATCTCGGTAGGATCGAGGTTCATAGAGCGCATCTTCATTGTAAGTATCTTGATGTTGATGACCCCTATTGCGATCCTTTTTCCTCTTTCCACATTTAGGGTCTTCTTTCTGGCCTTTAACTCATTGATCAGTTCGTTGCCATTTTTCAGGACATCTTGGGTAATACCTTTCTCATGCTGTTCGATCAATTGATCGTATCTATCGTTGAATGAATGGTCCTCATCAAGTTCAGCAACCCCTTCAATGAGCTTTTTTATATCTTCAAGCATGGACCTGATCTCGATCTCATCGTTCAGGTATTCTTTCGATGAAAGCTCTTTTTCCAGTTCTTCTCCTATGATCAGAACATCATCGTACCTGTCGTCCTTCAGGTAGTTCTTGATGTGGGATAATTTTCTTTTCGGTTCCTCGACATCATGGCCTGTTTCGTCCATTCTCTGTATCCTGTTGGTCAATTTGATCTCTATTTCCCTTGCGGCAACATATGTTTCTGCCTTTTTCCGGAGTTCCTCGAGCATTGGGGAGATCTGGTCGAGTATTTTCGTTGCACTTCTGCGGTCCTTTCTTTTGATCAATTGATCAGCTGATTTGAGGATCGAGGAGATGTCGGCGATCTCTTCATGTAGTATGTTCTTTTCGATCAGGGTGTCGATTGCCGTTCTTATCTCCTTTGCCCTTTCCAGCAGAGGGGCCGCATCAGGTTCTTGGATCTCCAGTACCTTGTTCATCACTTTTTTTGACAGTAGATCGGCCTTTTCATATTCATTCGTTAGATATGCCTTCATGGCAATATCAATCTCACCTTTCAATTCATCCATAAGGGCCGGATCGTTGTGATCTTTGCTCTTTTCCATCTCCTCTATCATTTCCTTTACGCGATAGAGAGTATCTTGGATCATATTATCCAGGTCGTCATGTACCTTGTCCTTTATGGTTTTAAATCCCTCAAGAGCGATCTGATGGGATTTGTGAAACCTCTTTTCTTTGAAAAGGGCTTTTGCTTCCACATAATTTTCCTTGACCGAATTGAACATGGCTTTGGAGAGATTAGATGTATCCATCATGGAATTCAACTGTTCAAGAGCGGACCTGGCTTTCTTCTCAAGGATATCTATCCCTTCGGCAAGATCCGGGTCCAGTACCTTCGTCTCGGTCTCCTCGGGAATCATTGTTGACACTTCAATACTGGAATTATTTTCGATACCGAGTGAACTCATAACGGAAGAGAACTCATCGGCGAATGTCGGATTGGATCCTCCGATTGATCTTGCCATATTGAAAAGATCCATGGCCTCTTCCTTGTTACCCTTATCAAGTTTTAACATGATCAATCTTCTGAAATTGGAGATTATGCTATTTGCCTCGCTGGAATAATGGCTGATGATCTGGGATTCTTCATCAGGATGGTAACCTCCCTTTCCGACCTCTTCATAAGGTGAAGTGGTCAATATCTGCATCTGTCCAATGGATGCCTTGTCATAAATGGATGGAAAAACGGTTTCACCAGGGTCTTCAACTACCTCAGGTTCGGCTGGTTTTTCAACGGGTTCCTGTCCAACTTCCATAGGTTTGTTCTCTTCCCCATCCTTGAATGCCATATTCGCCAGGCTGGGCCTCTCGATCTTTTCAATTCGGTCCACGGAATCGATCACATCTTCAACCCTGTCGGATAGATTGGACAGATTAGAACTGATCTCTTCTTCCAGCATGCCCGCGTCTTGTACCTTTTGCATCAATTTCTTGAAAAGCTCATTATCGTCATCTTCATCGGATAGAACATCCTCATGGATGGTATCATCTTCCACAGTGGGGTTTTCTTTTTCTTCCGCTTTTGATGTTCCTTCATTTTCATCTTCGGACAACTCAAACCACCAGCCACGAAACCATACACTTCTTCTAAATGATTTGGTATGATATAGATATAATATTTTCCTAGATAATATTCTATTTCGTGAAACACAGGTCGAAATTTGATATATCAGGGATCATGGGTTATTATCGATCGATCATCGTTCTGTGGATGCAGATAAATGGGAACATCCTTCACATTCATACTGCACAATCTTCTTTCCAATCGTCCAATTGCCTTGCCATCCCTGAATACAGTGATGTTGCCGCTACTGGAAAGTGTAAGTGCGATCGTTCCTGTCCTCGCTGTGATGAACCTGGCAGCCCTCCATCTGGTCCCGGATCCTTTTCCACTTCTCTTATTGAAATCCTTATTTTCCCTTTCACATTCATCTTCTTTGACCTTGATCATCCTTCCTGCGTAATGGGCCAGGCCTCTGTTATCAAAGACAATGGCTCCATCAAGTTGAGTGAACGATTCTATAGTTGGTAGCTGCTTGTTATCCTTGATGTTCACATTTTTCCATCCTTTGAATGGATTTATGATCATCTGGGTGGAGTTTTTCTTGACCCGTTCAATATCGCCAACAAGGTATATCGCACCTATTACCCTTCCTTCATATCCTTTAAGTGATAGACCTATCAAAATATCTATTGCTCTCTTAACGATCGTTCTTCTACTTCCTCTTGAATCGGAACATTTGACGATATCTTCAATATTTCCTTTCATGCAAATCAGATGGATCATATTCTGATCTGAACTTATACCAGCATCATTTGAATTTTTCATTGCGATCCCATTCCTGCGGAGGGGATCGGGGTCAGGTTCCCCTAACCGGACCCCGTTTTATCTCGATCCTTTCTCTCGATATCCCCTTCAAGGTCGTCATCTATTTCCAGGTCATTGAATCTCATGGTCCTGGATCTACGGGTTGTAAGCGGTACCATGGAGGGAAATTCTCTCATGTCCTTGAGACCATGAGCGAAATTGAGGGTCCTTTCAAGATCGTTCGATACATATGAATCGAAAGCCTTGTGGAACATCTCTTGAGGCTCGGTCATTGCTCCTATCCTGATCAGTTGCGTTAGGACATGTGTTTCCATGAGGGTCATATTGATCCTCATGGTGCTGGGCGAGATCTCTTCCTCCGTTTCCCGGATATGCTCGATCACTGCTTCTCTGACGTAATAACTGACCGACACTCCCCTGGATTCGGCCTTGGCCTGGATCCGTCGCAGGAGCTCCGGTTCGATCTTCAATGTCATTTTACTGGTCAGTCGTGGCATCGGTCCACCTTCATGGTGCCCGTATCAATGGGTTAGGTATTTCCTACCCCCCGCATGGCATCCCTATTTCCCCCCTCTGACATTATATGGTCAGACAAAGGTAAGACCTACATGCCTCATATATTAAATATAACTTTCGGAGAA
Organism: Thermoplasmatales archaeon; assembly: GCA_030595715.1. Lineage (GTDB taxonomy): Archaea > Thermoplasmatota > Penumbrarchaeia > Penumbrarchaeales > Penumbrarchaeaceae > Penumbrarchaeum. The sequence goes on along the minus strand of JAUVCN010000002.1, from coordinate 41,443 downwards.
CTCTCTCTCTAAAGCAAATCTATAAGTAATGGTCCACTAAAAGTCATACATTAACATTATTGATTAAAAAATAATAAATCCATCAACAGTTAAAGAAAAAAAACAAAATGTGAAGAGGTAAGTATGAAAGAATATCTACCCCTTTATGAATAGGTGGTATTTCTGGGAATTGTCCTCCATCTCCTGGATGATCCTCTCGGTGAGGTGTTTTTCCGGATTATGGAGATGTGTCCTAACATGAAGGTCATCAAAATCCTTGAAATTTCCTTTTTTCCTTTCTTCGATTATATGCCACATGGTCTTCTTTCCAAGACCAGGGATCAATTCGAGCATGTGAAGTCTTGTGGAGATGGCCTGGGCCTCGTTGAAGAATCGAATGAACTTTTCTTCCTCATTCTTTATTATCTCCTGGATGATGTAGGGTAGTTCGGAATGGGCTGCAGCTGTCAGGTCGGAATAATTGACCCTTCTTTTTACATGTTGGACCTTATTCCTCTGATCCAGCTCCTTCCCAATGTAAACCTTCTCACCAATGATAAGACTGACATTGTCCTTGGGAGAAAGTTCCAGTATTTTGAATTCGGTCTCACCGAGACCGAAGGCAATGGGCTCTCTCTTGAACGTTTTTCTTTCCGGATGGCCCTGTGGCAGATAATCTAGTATGTATGCATAGTCCTCCAAGGTCAATCCTCCTAAGGTCGATCTAAACTCTGAATTTGTCAATGATATCCAATATCTGCTTCAATTCTTCAGGTTCAAGAGTGAATCTATCCTTGGCAAATATTGGTCTAAGCTCAGTTTCATCCCTTGGCATCAGTTCAGCCATCTTGTAGGAATGGATCCTGGATACCCGTTCTATCTTGACAAGTTCCTTGATCATCTCTTCTCCTTTCTTTTTACTGATCCTGGTAAAACTGACAACATGGTCCATGGTCGCTCTCTTTTCAAAGCTGAGCTTTGCAAGCGGATCGACCTCTACTTCTTCCCCCTCCTCGGATACAGTATCGTCGTGGATGTATCTGTAGGATGCTTGATCCTCTTCAGGGCCGTGGTAGATCTTGTCAGGCTTCTTCATCGATTCTTGAAGTATCTCTTCTACTTCCGAACTCGTTAAAAGCCTCTCGTTTTCTTCCTCAATGGGCATATTTATTCCTCTTTTCTTAGGTTTTACTTAGATTATTCCCCAGTTTGACCAGCTTTAGAAGGTATGTATATTGGCGATATTAATACTTTCTCAAATGCTGGACCGGAAAAAGATCGATAGATCATTCAATTGGTCGGTTTGAGATGTTCTGGTCTGATAATGAGGTCCCGATGGGACTTGTCAAGCTGAACACGAACGATGTAGGCATCGCCTCTTTTATCGATGACCGTTCCTACCTTGCCATGATATCTTCTATGAGGTTGTCCTTTCTGACTGGATGATTCGATCACTATGTTTGCTTTTTCTCCGATCTCGAATTTTCTGAGGTACTTTGTGATCGGTGGGTTGCCTCTGTCCCTGGGCTTCTTCCTCATTATATTTCGGGTGCTAACCATTATTCCCTTGGATCTTCTCACCATGAGATTCAACCCCTGTATCTTCTTCCCCATCATCGTAGAGGACTCCTGTTACATTAAGCGTTTCAACGGTCACTTCCCTGTCGAGAAGTGAGGACAGGGAAGGTTTCGTTCTTCCACCATCACCATGCATGAGCTCTTTGATATAGAGCCCTCCATCGGTGAGGAGATGAACAACAGCCTTTCCTTCGGGAAGGATGTCGACAGATGCTTCATAGACATTTCTTGTCCGCACCTTATCGGCCCTTCTGTGAGAAACCCTTGTTGGCGTCCTCTGCTTTATGGGGCTTTGGGCAAGTAAAGAGATATTGTATTTAAGGATTTCCTCATCCAGGTTCCCATTTATTGATATGGTGGCACTGTATCTTTTCCTTGTGGTTCCTTCCTTGATCCTAGGTATCTCCTTCCTGTTGGAGAGACGAAGGGAATGTACCTCGACCCTTCCGTCTGTAGAACCATTTATCATCTCTTCAAGACCTCCAAGGTCGATAGACCTTGTTACCGGTCTTGTTATCTCCAATATGAAAGGCCTCCCATCTCCAAGTGATAGGACATCAACATCCTCTCGCCCCATCCCATGAAGTTTGAAGTCCTCACCATTTGTGATCTTTTTTGGGATCTCCCCGATCAATTCCTCCACAGAGGTCTGGTATATTCTACCTGTATCATCACATTTCTGGCAACCTTTTCCTCTGCACACATTGCAGGGCCATCTCGTCTGAGGTATTCCTCTTACCAGTTTTCTGTATCTGCCAAATATGAAAACTGGTTTGATCTGCATGGTCACGGTCCTGTATAATGGATCGATGATGAACGCAATATCTGGATCAGATCTGCTGAACTCTTTATCTGGCATGAGTTTAGAGAAAACCTTTCCAATGGCTCTGTTCAATTCTTCCTTCAATGGTTCTGGTGAAGGAGGGTCGCAATCTTGCCAGAGAAGCTGCTCCCTTTCAGAAGTGTGGGGGTCGATCCTGCATCCAACAAGAAATGAATGGAATTCCATTTCTGATGCGGATCCCTTGATGATCCCGGCCAGTTCATCGATCTTGGTGAATACATCCTTACATAACCAGCAGGATACTTCGCTATGCTTTTCGTTGGTCCATGGTTTCTGAAAAGATGGAGTGATCGGTGATGACCATGTATCATCCAAATCTGGATCTTCAACGGCCCCCTTTTCTTTTGAAGGTTCCTTCTCATGGAGGGGTATTCCACTGGAATCGATCTGGTAGGATCCAAGGTCAAGGTCTTTATTTGATTCGAATTCCAGAGCTATCATTGTCCTGATGGATGATCCCCTGTCCTTGTTGGTCAGGCCGAATCCGGATCTGGCGAACAATCTTCCAAGACAACGATCGCAAAGGTCCTTTTCCAGGGCTTTAAGTGAAGTTTTCAGTACCAGGTCCAATCTGTTTGATACATCCATACATTTTTCGGGTTCGGTCACAACCCTAGAAAGATATTCTATTTATTATGGTTGGTCTTCAATTGAATATGTAGACCAAAAGGAATCCGATCTGCATTCCCAACAGGATGAGATAGAAATGGATCCATACAGCCGAATTCTCGAAATGCTCGTCCTCCTTGTCAGCCTCCTTGGTGAACATCCAGATGATCATCAAGGACCATACAAGAAGAACTATCACCATGACGATGGTTCCGGGTGGCATCAGCCCCATTGCCCAGTATATCCCGAGGACAAGGAATGGGATTATAAGGAATGGAATAGAGAGGAATATTGCTTTTTTCTTTCCATATACGACCGGGAGGGTCCTCATTCCAAATCTCTCATCACCGATCATATCGGTGAAATCCTTCGCTGTTGTCGATCCGATCAGGAAAATGCACATGATCGATCCGATCAGCCAGGGGATCGGATTGTAGATATCGGCTGTTATTACCCAGGCAGCAACAAATCCCATTATACCTCTTGGTATGGCTATGGATAGGTTCGCTATCCATAATCTCTTTTTCAATCTGAGCGGGGGAACCGAATAGAATATTGTGAAGAGCACCAAGACCAGGACCATACCGAAAAACCACCGATTGATCAGAGCAGCCCTCCAGAGAGAAAAACCGTAAAGAAGGATGGCGATCCAGAGCCCCTCTTTGGCACTGACAATGCCAGCCGGGATGGGTCTATATGATTTATTGATCTTATCGATATCCCTGTCATATACCTGGTTCAATGTGTTGGACGCGGCGTTGAGAAGTACAAGGGAAACGATACCTGAAAGCATCTCTATGAACGGTAGACCGCCCCATATGAAAAATGGTGGTTCGATGGTTAAATATGGTGTTGACAGTTTTCCTTCCACGATCAATCCAAGAAATGAACCCGATAATCCACCGAAGAGCGGAGCCAGAAGTGTAAATGGCCTAACGAGGTCTATGAATGCCCTGAACCTCTTTGGCGCGAAATCAGCCTTTTCGATCGGATCCTTCATGAACACTTTCGGAGACAAGTGGTATCACTGCTCCAATCTAAGTCATCTTGTTTCTTAAATCTTTTCAAGAAGTAATGAAAGTTTGATCTATTCTGTCCACATTACTCTGTCATGGAGATCGTCTACGAGTACGAAGGCTTGAGTTACCTTTATACGGATCCCGTATATCCAGTTGAAGAGGATTCATTACTTCTTATAGGTGCGGTGAGGTCCAAGTTCAATGGCACGGGTCAGTTGATAGACATGGGTTGCGGGAGTGGTCTACTGACCCTGGTTTCTGCGAAAGAAGGTTTTAACGTCCTGTCGATAGACAGGGAACCGGCAGCACTCGGACTCTTGAGGGATAACCTGAAGCTGAATGATATTTCCGCCAGACCGATGATATCGGATCTTTTCGATGGAATACCCAGGTCATACAATGGTTGGGCCGATATCATATCCTTCAATCCTCCCTATCTTCCCTTGGGTCGGGTCATCCTCGATAGAAGAACGGATCTTCCCCTGGTCGGTGGGAAGATCGGATGGGAGCTGTCAGCGAAATTCCTTTCATCAGCTCACAGATTTCTGAGGAAGGATGGGATTATAATAATACTGAGGTATCCTCAATGGAGAATAGATGATATGGATCCAATGAATATCTATGACAGGGATGTTGAAATTATTTCTACACGAGATATCGACGGTGAGAGGTTGGAAGCGATCGGTCTCCGTATTCAACATTGATTTCACCCTAAAATGAATATATTCAAAGATTAATATATTTGAGAAAGGGGAAAATGAAATGATCTTGATCAAACTGGGCGGATCCTTCATCACATACAAGAAGGATGATTGTCTTCCTCCTTACAATGGAAACGAGATCCACAGGAGATACCGGATAAGGGAAGACCTGATAAGAAAGGTGGCCCAGGTTATTAAAAGACATCGTGATAAGAAGGTGATTCTGATTCATGGTGGAGGGACCCATGGCCACAGGACCGTAGTACGATGGAGAGAGGGAGTAACAAAAGGATCCGTACCGATGATGGCATGGGAGGTCAAATGGAGAATGGACCAATTGACCGCTACACTCGTCAGGGTAATGGGTGAGGAGAAGGTACCAACGATCTCCATACCAACTTCTGATATCGTCATATCCGATTCAGGACATATTTTTGAAATATCAATGAAACTGATCCAAAATATCATTGAAAGGGATTGTGTTCCTGTTCTGAGAGGTGATTTCGTACCGGATGTAAATGGAGGCTGGTCCGTGGTCTCAGGTGATACACTGATAAGAAAGATATCTAGTGAAAAGAGACAGAACGGAGAGGATATCAATAAAGTTATCATGATAATGGACAAGGAAGGATTTATAGATCCAAAGACAGGAAAGGTTGTGGGAGAGATCAACGAATTCATGTTCGAAAGAAAGAAGGAGGAGTGGAAGAGCCATATCTACAACAACCAGGGTGATGTAAGCGGCGGGATCTGGGGTAAGGTCCTTGTTTGCAGAGAACTTGCTGATAATGGGATAGAAACGTTCTTGATAGGTGGAGATATTGGAAATAACCTTGAAACGGTATTATCCGGAGGCAGAGCGGGGACAAGATTTCCGTCACGAGAACAGCAACAGTCATTGTGAGGTGGGACCAGTGGAGATAGTAAGAAGAAAGGAGGACCATATCAGAATATCATTGGAAGAGAATGTGATAGCGACCAGGAATCATTGGGATGATGTCCATCTCCCCCACAGGGCACTGCCAAAAACGGACCTGGAGAATGTTCAACTGAAGACCGTTCTCCTTGGTAAAGAGCTTGCAGCTCCCATCGTGATCGCATCCATGACAGGTGGAAGTCCCCAGGCCAAGAAGTACAATGAGATGCTGGCAAAGGCCGCTTCGGAGTTCCAGATCGCCATGGGTGTTGGTTCACAGAGAGCTGGAATCGAGGATACGAAGCTCAGACAAAGCTACGATATCGTCAAGGAATATGATATCCCATTGGTTTTTGGCAACCTTGGTGCTCCACAGTTTTCAAATGGGATCGAGGATGGGAAATATGGAATTGATGAGATAAGGGTAGCTGTTGACATGATCAATGCTGATGCCATATGCATTCATCTGAACTACCTTCAGGAGGTAGTTCAACCTGAGGGAGATAATTATATCATAGGCTTCAGGGAGGTCCTCAAACAGGTAACATCGGAATTCGTTATCGTGGCAAAGGAGACTGGAGGGGGAATATCAAGAAAAGATGCATTGGAACTGGATGCGATGGGAGTTGCAGCCATTGATGTGGGTGGGATGTCAGGTACGACTTTCTCCGGCATTGAATCATATAGACACGATCCTAAAGGAAGATCTGAAAGGCTTGGAAGGACTTTCTGGGATTGGGGTATTCCAACTCCTATCTCACTGAAATGGGCCAATGTTGGAATTCCATTGATAGGCACTGGAGGTCTGAGGAATGGGCTTGATATTGCAAAGGCCCTATCACTGGGAGCATCTGCTGGAGGTATGGCAAGGCATCTTCTTAAAGCGGCTTCGGTCGGTTACGATGAGCTGGTGAAGGAGATCAGCATGATAATTGAGGAGTTAAGGGCTGCCGTATTTTTAGCAGGAAAAGGTTCATCTGATGATCTCAAGTATGCAGAACCTGTGATAACAGGACTTACTGCAGAATTGTTAAGGGGATACGAAAAATGATATCAATTATCAGTTTATGATATTAATAAAAAAATGTAGAAAACTTTAATATCCAAATAATGGAATGATAATAATTGTAGTAGAAATGATCATCTGTTAGATGTGGCAAGGGATGCATATTGGGGCTGTTTGACTGGTTAACCGGGAAACGAAAAAAGGGTAGATCTACCAAATTTTCATCAGTATCGGTCGGAGATAGAGTTGGGATCAGTGATGAACAGGCTGAAACGAACAAGGAAATATTGAAGCAATTGGAGATAGAAAGAGAAAAGAACAGGGATCGGGAGACCAAGATCAAGGAGATGCAAGAACGCTTCAACACGCTTCAGACAAAATGGAACAGGACCCTTGACAATCAGCGTTCAGCAATGAAGAGTATACTGGTAGCCGGTAAACGCTCAGCTGAAGAACCTATCTCCAAACCACGATCATTAAAAATTATGGATGGACCAAAGGATACTCCGGATGAAGATGACCCTTTTGAGAGGATAACTTCCCCGATCCTGTTGAATAAGAAATTCGAGAATTTCGTTGTGGATGATTCGAACAGGTTCCCCTATCTTGCCTCAGAAGCTGTCGCTACAGGAGAGGGCAGGCGGTATAATCCCCTTTTTGTTTATGGTCCAGTTGGTGTTGGGAAGACCCATCTACTTCAGTCTATCGCAAATAGGATGATCTCCAATGATCCTGAACTGAAAGTACTCTATTCTTCCACGGAAAGATTCACGGATGAACTTATCAGGTCCCTATCGAATGACGATATTATCGGTTTCAGGAAAATGTATCGTAATATCGATGTACTATTGATCGATGATATCCAGATGCTATCAGGAAGGGAAGCTACCCAGAAAGAGTTCTTCCACATGTTCAATCATCTATACAACTCGGGAAAACAGATCGTACTTTGCAGTGATAGGCCCCCTACTGATATAAAGGAACTGGAAACAAGGCTAAGGTCACGTTTTGAGGGAGGTCTGATCATTGACATACAGGTTCCAACATTCGAGGGGAGAAGACAGATACTTCTCAATCTTTCACAGAGAAATGGTTTCTCGATATCCACGGAGGTCATGGATTACCTTGCATTCTATCTAGATGTGTCCGTAAGGGAACTTGAAGGTGGTTTCAATCGGGTGACCGCTTATGCGGATCTGATGAAGGAACCAATAACCGTGACATTGGTCAGGAAGGTCCTTCACGGAGTTTTACACAAGAAGGAGATAGTGAAGAGAGAAGAACAGGTAGAAATGGAAGAGCACAAGAGATATGCCAGAAGTGGTCTGGACAAACCTGATGCAGAGAATCCATATGAGGACCTTGACCTGGAAGAAGAGACCGATATGATCGAAAAGGAGCTTCTTTTCGAGTTGAAGAAGGATTCAAAGAATGTTTCCGTATGATTTCCATATCTTCGGTTTTTACCCAATATGTTAAATATTATCCCTATTAATAATGGTATAAGGTGGGATTGATGGAATACCGAGACGAAGGTGAAGAATGGGACCCGCAGGATTTTCCAAAGACCGATGGATATATGACCAAAAGGATCGGTGCATATCTTCTTGACCTGGTGATCGCGTCTTTCGCTGTAATTATTGGATTCTATGCACTGGAAGCGGACCTGAATGATGCTTTGAACTGGGCCTATATCGTTGCTATCTCCGGAGCTGTGACCTTCATTTACAAGACGATCATGGAAGCAGGTTTTGGACGATCGATAGGAAAGTTGATTTTCGGACTGATCGTGATATCACCCGATGGGGGTGCTTCTTTCGGGCAGGCCCTTGGTAGAAATATTACAAATATCGTTCCTTTATTCGGACCGTTCATCGACCTTATAGTCGGAAGAAGCAATGCAGAAGATGACAGGCAGAAATTCTCTGACTCGGGATTGAGGACACTTGTGATAGAGGACATCCTCATTCCCGTTGAGGAACCTGTTAGGGTATACAGACAACCAGTAAAGGTTGAACCTCCAATGTCAAAGGAGAAGTTCAGGCTCGATTACACCCGTATGAGAGTAGGACATTGCCCGAGATGCGGAGCTCCATACAGGGTACTTCCTCCTGATGATCCATCATTCTCTGGATTGTGGAACCACCGTTGCACCTGGTGTAATAACAAGATCCAGGAGAACGAATCATAATAACAGGAAAGATATAATCTATCCATATCATATACCGTATGATGGCATCCAAATGCGACCGATGCAGCGAACCTCCGATACATTTCCTCAGGTACAGCGGGCAGCATCTATGTAGTGATCATTTCCTGGACCTTGTTGGAAGAAGGGTCAAAAAGGAGATGAGGGCCCAACATACCATAGAAAAGGGTAGACGAATAGGGATCGCAGTATCCGGGGGGAAGGACTCGCTTGTGGTCCTCCGTATGGTCAATGAGATTGTAAGACCTTTCAGGGATGTTGATATTGTTGCTCTGACCATAGACGAGGGTATCGCAGGATACCGCCCCTCATCACTGGATATCACAGGTGGAATAACGAAGGAATTGGGCGTGGAATGGCACCTGAGCGATTACAGGAACCTTTTCGGAAAGGATCTGGATGACATGGTGAAGGAAAGTGACATGGGTCCTTGTTCGATATGTGGAATACTCAGAAGGAATGCACTTAATCGAGCTGCAAAGGAAGCTGATTGTGGTGTTCTTGTTACCGGTCACAATCTTGATGATATGGCCCAGACGGTGCTTATGAACGTAATGCAGGCGGATGTACAAAGATTGGCCAGATTGGGTCCGCATATGGATCCCATACCAGGATTGATACCGAGGTCCATGCCGCTCAGAACCACACCGGAGACCGAGACATATCTTTGTGCATTGCTGCTTGGAATACCCATACATGGTGAGGAATGTCCATATGCGGAAACGGCCAAGAGAGGGCATTACCGGGATCTTCTGTTGAAGGCTGAAGAGGAGACACCCGGAACAAGACATTCTCTACTGAAGTTCAGAGACCATATCTCACCTCTGATCCCGAGAGGGAGGTCCCATGTGTCATCATGTACCAGATGCGGAGAAGCGGTTGTGGAGAAAGGAGAAAAACCTATTTGCAGAGGATGCCTCTTGTTGGATGAACTGGGAATTGGAAAGGAGGAGTAAAACTGAAGAGGAAGAAACTGGAGATGCTGATATCATCCATGAAGGATATGCCGCAACCCCGATCAGAACTCGAACAGTACAGGACACCTGCATCGATGGTTTGTGATGTCCTTTACGAGGCCAGGTACAGAAATGATATCATTGATAGAAGGGTTTGTGAACTTGGTTGTGGTCCATCTCCTTTTGCGATAGGTTCTTGGATACTCGGAGCAAAAGAGGTACTAGGTGTTGACATAGATGAAGATGCGATAAGAATAGCCAAGGAGAACCTGGTCGATATAGCATCCAGGTTGAAGACCCCTCCTTCATCTGAATTGGAGTTCATGGTACATGATGTTCGTGATCCATTTCCATTCCCCATGCAATTCGATACAACCCTGATGAATCCACCTTTTGGTGCTCAGAACAAACATGCTGATAGGGTTTTCATAGAAAGGGCCATTGGATCATCTTCCGTCTGTTACTCCATACATAACGGTAATTCCCTCGATTTTCTCCGGAAAATGGCAAGGTCCATGAATAAGGACCTCGAACTTCTTTGGAAGGATGAACTCGAGATACCTGCCAGATATGATTTCCATAGATCAGAGAAGAAGAGGATCGACGTTATTATCATAAGATTGTCACAAGGATCCAAATGATGATCGGAGGATGACCTCATTTCCTTATCGTTGGTAACGATCAAGGGGATAAAAGAGAAGAAAAAAGGTTCTAACCATAGTAATCTTAAATAAATACTACAGCTTTCAGGGGGACTGGTGGATGATGATGGCATCTAACGAGTTCCAGGCAAGGATGACCAAAGGTGGCCTTGCTTTCAAGAATCAGGACTACCATGCTGCTCTTGATGAATATAAAAAAGCTACAAAGACCGATCCCGGAAATGGGGACGGGTGGTACAATAAGGCTATAGTTCTTCAGAACCTAATGAGGGATGAAGAAGCCGTGGAAGCTTACAAGAAAGCGATCAAGATCGACAAGAAGAACATAAAGGCATGGAACAATCTGGGGTCGATCCTTGCGCGGATGGGAGAAGCGGCAGATGCCATGAAATGTCTTGACAAAGTAACGGAAATTGACAAGAACAATTCCGACGCGTGGTATAACAAGGGCGTTCTTCTGGCAAAGTATGGACGGGCAAAGGATGCGGTAGTCTGTTTCGACGCTGTCCTTGCGGTGGATTCTAGAGATACCGAAGTGATGTACAACCAGGGTGTGGTTTCCGAGGCCATGGGGGATAAAAAGGCAGCGGAAACATGGTTCGAAAAAGCTCTTTCGGAGAAGGTCACCGTGGATGATGAGTCCTACAAGAGATACAATGTGGATGTATTCTCGATGTATGACACAGATGAAGAAGGTAAGCTCGTAACAGATATCGAATGGTTGGATAGAGGTTCAAAGTTCATGATCGACCAGGATATTGACAGGTCTATTTTCTGTTTCAACAAAGCATTGGAGCTAAATCCGAGCAACCCGGATGCATGGTTCGCTTATGGAAATACAATGCATATCATACTGAAACACGAAGAAGCACTTGAATGCTACAAGAAATCGTTGAAGATAAGACCGAAGAAATCAGAGGTCTGGTACAATATGGGAAATGTGTTCATGGATATGAAGAAGCTGCACAAGGCCATAGAGTGTTTTGATAAATCACTATCACTGAACCCGCATAAATGGGATGCTCTGGCAAATAAAGGGGCAGCTTTGAAGAACCTTGGAAGGATCGAGGAATCGATCAAGGTATACGAAAAGGTCCTGGAGCACGATTCAAAGAACTCGCTGTCATGGTTCAACATGGGTAACGCATATGATGCTCTCGGGAAGTTCAGAAAAGCCATTAGTTGCTTTGACAAGGCCCTCATGCTTGAACCTGATAATTCAGAGTATCATTACAACAAAGGCGTGATATTATATGAAAAGGGTAGAGTTATCAGGGCAAAGGAGTCATTCGATAGGGCACTGGCGCTCAATCCCAATTTCGTGGAAGCTGCCATAGCAAGGGATGAGATAATAAAGGACCTCAGAGCCTGATCCCTCATACGATCACCCGGGATTAATTCTATTCTACTCAACAGTAGCTAATGCTCTTACATGAAAATAAAAATAAAAAAAATAAAAAAAGGCCAGTTCAAAAAGAACTGGCCCGGGGTCTCTCGATTTCAGGTATTATTTTGTGAGCTTTCCCTTCTTTCCGCATTTCGGGCATTTGACGATAATAGGCCTCTTGGATGATTTGACCACTATCTTGGCGCCGCAATCTTTGTTTGAGCATTTCACAACCTTCGGTTTATACTTCTTTTCCTCCGGTTCTTCCTCGGGCTCAACCGTTTTCTTTTCTTCCTTCTTTTTCACGAGGAAAGGGTTGTAATCATCGTCTTCTTCATCCTCATCATCGATTACAACTGCAGCCTTCTTCCTCTTCTTCTTCTTGGGCCTGCTGATGATCTCTTCATCATCGTCTTCAGGTTCCGGTTCAACTTCTATCTTTGCCTTCTTCTTCATAAACTTCTTCTTTGGAACCTTCATGTCTTCCTTTTCGGAGTGCTTGACGGATTCGAGATCGGCTATCTTCTCCTTCAATTCCTCGATCTCCGAATTGTGATCATCGATCGAGATGTAATTGTCCTTTCTTTCATCGAATGAATCGAGATCCTCATGAAGGGATTTTCTCTCGTTCCTGATGGATTTCATCTCATCTTCGATCTCCTCTTCCTTCAAGAGGATCCTGTTCTTGTCTTTATCAAAGAGTTTCTTGTTGTTTTCCATGTCCTTCTTTTCTGAAATGATATCCTCACGAGAATTGTCAAGTTCCATCTGATCCTTGACAAGTGAATCCTTTTCCTTTTTCAGCTTCTTCTGCTCATTTATGAGCTGTTCTTCTTCATCAGAAAGCCTCTTTTCCCAGGATTCAAGCTTGGCCTGTCCCCTTTCATATTCTTTGAACTCCACACGGAATTTGTTATATCTCTCATGGAACTCATCGAACTTGGTCTCATGGTCTTGTCTTTCTTTCTGGAATTCAGCCACGTCGGATTGATATAGTTCCCTCTTTCTCTCAAGTGATTCTGATTCCTTGTCGATGAGCATTCTCTCTTTCTTGATCTTGCCCTCTACATCTGTGAGTTCTTCCCTTTCCTTCTTGGCCTTTTCTTTCTCATCGAACAGATGCATTTCCCTCTCTTCGAGTAATTTCTTATCTTTTCCCAGGCCTTTCCACTCTTTCTCGATCTCTGATTTCTGTGCCTCGAAGGTCTCTCTCTCTTCCTCGATGTTACTTCTGAGTTCGAGGAACTCATCTCTTTCACTTTCAAGGTCTTTGATCTCCTTGAGAAGGTCCTCCCTCTTGTCCATGAGGTCCTTTCTCTCTTTCTTGATGCGTTCCTCACGTTTTTCAAGGTCCTCTCTATCATCTTGAATTGAGAGAAGATGAGCTTTGATGTAACTCTCCATCTTCGAAAGAAGGCCTTTTTCATTGCTGATGAGAGATGTTCTTTCCTTGATAATGGATTCATAGGATGCTTCGATCTCATCTTTCATTTCCAAGGCTTTTTTGAGATCCTCGTTTATTCTATAGGCTTCCAGGTCTTCTTCCTCCTCGAGAAGCTCTTCAATATCTTCCGGTTCATCCTCGACGATGACCTTTGCCTTCTTAACCTTCTTTTCAACGATCGGGTCCTCATCATCGTCCTCGATCACGATCGCACCCTTTGTCCTTTTTTTGGGTTTGGCAATTACCTCTTCCGCATCGTCATATTCAACCTCAATTTTAGGTTTGGATCTTGATTTTCTTTTCCTGGAAGTTATCTTTTCCATCTCATCATCTTCTTCCGCCCATTTTACATTGGCCTTCCTCGGCATATTTTCACCTCCATGTGAAGTGTGCTCACTCCCATTCGTAAGACAGACGTTAACGGAACAATCAGTTTATATAATTTTTTAAGAGAATTATCATTTCAAGGAACATTATGATGAATGATATATTAAAAAATCAAATAACTTCCAATGGAAAATAATTAGTCATCAGATAACTATCACCCACAAGGACCCAAGGGACCTGGAGAGATCAGATATGGATCATTCGGATGGGGTAGAAGGATCTGACATGGGATCACCGGCTTCAAAGGAAGATAACATGGATGATCCGTGGACGATAGATATTGAAGAGGAAGGAATACTAAGGGTTAGAGCACCTCTTGTTCCCCTGATCGACGATAAAGATGGCTATGTTGTATTGGGAAGAAATGGATCGGCTCACAAAAAATGGAGAAGGAAGGGACTTCTCGAGATAGGTGCAGTAGGGGAACATCAGGACACCGGAGTGGACCTTTTTGGTAAAAAGGTATTCCTCGACGCTGCTTTTCCGCATATCATTTTCATCTGCGGAAAAAGGGGAAGTGGTAAATCATATACTCTGGGGATCTTCGCAGAGGAATTAATAAGATCATCAATTGGTGTCGGGGTCGTTATGATCGACCCGATCGGGATATTCTGGTCGATGAAGAACGAGAACAGGTCGAAGAAGGAAAAGGAGATATTGAAAAGATGGGGGCTGGAACCGCATTCATTTCCAGAGGTCAAGGTTCTTGTTCCGGAAGGTTCACTCGGGGAGACCACATCATCGATAGATGGCATATTTTCGATAAGCGTCTCCGAGATGGAAACTGAAGATTGGTGCCAGGTATTTGATGTTACAAGGTTCAAGACCCAGGGTCTTTTGATAGGGTCTGTCATTGATCAGATTAGAAAGGGTTACGATTCAGTGAACGAAGGAAGGATAGTCCATGTTTCCGGAAGGAGGAACCTTTATTCGATAGGTGATATAATCCAGTGTATAGAAACATCCATCACGATAACCAGCAAAACGGGTGGATTCACACCGCAGACAAGAAGATCTATCATTGCAAGGTTCAACGCGGCTTCAGCATGGGGTGTTTTCAGTGTTGAAGGAACACCTCTCAAGGAGGTCAGTTCATCCAATAGAGTAACGATCCTCGATGTAAGCGATCCACGATTGGGTGATGAGAAAAGAAGTTTGATAACAGGAATAGTCGCAAGAAAGATACTGTCTGCAAGGATACATTCTGCCAGAATGGAAGAAAGAGAGGATTACGATGAACTTGACCAGGATATCATTCCTGTGACCTGGCTGCTGATCGATGAGGCACACATTATCCTTCCACATAAAGGTCAGACACCTGCTACGGAGGCCTTGGTTGAATACGCCAAACAGGGTAGGAGACCAGGTTGCGCACTGGTCCTTGCAACCCAACGGCCAGCCTCTACATCGGATGAGATCCTATCTCAGGTCGATCTTCTGATCGGACACAATCTCGCTCTTGAAGATGATATGACCGCTCTCAGAAGAAGGGTGCCTGCAAAACTTCCTGCAGAATTTGCCAATTCGGATTTCATAAGGGCAATACCGGTTGGTACGGGGATAATGGCAGACCAGAGGACACAGCAGAGATCGTTCCTGCTAAAGATAAGACCAAGGTTCTCCCATCATGCAGGATCATCAGCGATGCCCAAGGCCTTCATAGAGAGGAAGGTCGAACATATTCAGAAGGTCCCAATTTCAGGTGATTACACCATATCCGAAGGAAGGTCGGACGTTTCACGACCAACAGCAATACAAAGATCCGATGGCTCAGGTTCAACAATAAGAAAAGGGATCATGGCAAAGGGACCCAAGGATGTTTTGGAGACACATCCAACAGTTCACATTGAAAAAGGCAAGGTCATCCTTGTGACCGACCAATCAAAGGAGGTTATGGTCCAGCTTCTTGACTCTCTTCCTGCTGATAGAAACGCGGTACTGTTCTCGAGGATGCCTCCGGACCTATATCCTGTTGGCACTGCACTAGAGATAAAAAAGAGATTCTGGTTATCATCCACACCCGGTGATGATAATATTCCTCCAACATCCCTTCAGGATATTTCCATGGAGTCCGGTTCATTCCTTTCTGGCAGTAAACAGAGGATCATATTGCTTGATGGACTCGATTATATAGTTGCCAACAATGGAAAGGAACCCGTAAAAAGATTGTTGGAGATCCTGCATGAGAAGGTAATAGTGAACGAAGGGAACCTGATAATGAGAGCTGACCTTGGGATGGATAAAGATACCATAGCGATGATAGCTTCCGAGGCCGATATCCGGATCGGATCTCTGGAAGACATGATCGATCCGGGATCAAGTAAAGATGAGATAGGGGTAAAAGTCGAAATCGATGAGGTCAAACCAGAACATGAAGGAGGACTTTTGAAGGAAGATCTCAGATGGATGTGTGATGTCCTTGGTCTGTCAAAGGATGGAAATGAAGGAAAACTGCTCGAGAGGATACTGGATCATGAAGAGGAACTTATAAAAACGGAAGATGACAGATCGATCAATAAAGAGGACCGAATCCAGGACCTCGTAGACACTACCAAAGAAGCGAGAGAGGAGAATGAGAAGTTGGTCAGAAAGATCGACGAGCTTGAGGATAAATTGAAAAAAGATAAATCAAAGGGCAAAACCGGCAGGAAAACAAGCGTCAGGGGTATGGTCCTCAAATGGGATGACGAGTCCAACAAGAAAATGAAAAGGAAGAGTGACAGGAAATTGAAGGAGCTCATTTCCGAAGTGGAGAATATGAAGAAGGAGGTGCAGCTGATACCTTATCACCGTGATGATATCCGGGACCAGGCTCTGATCAAGATACTTGAGAGGATGGAGGCCGATAGGAAAGAGAACATAGATCGCCTTGATCTGATGGGATCGATCCTGAGATCCGAATTGAAGGAAATGAAAGAAAGAATGGACATTCACGAGAAAAAGGATGAGACCATAGATGTAAGAGCAAGATCTATTAAAAAGGTACAAAGGAAGAAAGAACCAGTGGGTCCTCAAAAGGCCTTACCGCCAGTAGAGGCTGAGAGGAAACATAATAAGATGAAGAAGAAGGTCCTTAAAAGAGGTAAGCAAGCGGTTGCTGTGATCCCCATCATCGGTTCGAAGACCGCATCGGAATCTGCTAAGAAGACCATCAAGAGATCACTTCTCAGAGGTCCAAAAGAGAATCTAGAGGAGATAGTTCCGGCCTATATCCCCCTGTATCGATTCCTTCTCGGATACAAGGGGTCACTTTTCAGGGACCAGAAGGAAGGTGACCTCTTTATCGATGCGATATCAGGCGAGATAGTGATCGGTTCAAGGATCGGATTGGATCGATCGAAGGGACTATTGAAATTGTTGAAGATGACAGATATCGAGGCAAAGGTATACGGTGCGGTCAACCACCGGAAAAGGGAAGATCTCACGATCGCGAGAAGAGCAAAGCTTGCCCTGAAGGACGTGAGAAGGTCCCTAACTTCGTTACAGAAGAAGGGAATTGTCGATAGGACGTCATTGGAGGGAAATGTCAACCTGTTCTTTCTTTCCGATGATATGGATATACCTAAGAAGCCCTGGTCAAAGGATCCGAATATCCATCCTGATTGGGTGGAAGGATTGGAAGAACCGTTCATTAAGCCATTTATTACCAGAAAGGATGGAGAAAAGTTGATCGGCATATTATCCGATGATCTTACCATACTTCAGTTAGATGAGATAATGTATCCTTACTATATCGCAAAGATAGCGGGGAAAGGAAGGATCCGCCTTGTGGCGGTCGACGGAGTTTCAGGTAGGGTTGATAACGCAATGACACCTTTCCTGAAAGAGATCATGGATTCTCCTGATATGGCCCTTTGATCCTCGTCACCTAAAAGTTTTTAATCTTTGATATAATGGTCCCGACACACATCCGGTGGGTGAGACATTTTGGCAAAGCGAAGGATAATCAGGGAGGAATCCGAGGAGGAAGAACCGGAAGAGGACAAGAAACGTCCGGCCTTTAAACCCCCGGAATTCGATGAGACAGAATTCCTCCAGACAGAGAACAGGTCAGCCAAGTTGATCTATATCTCACTAGCAACCGCTCTTGTCGCGGGGATCGTTACTTTTGGATTCATGACCCTGCTACATTCTATGGGTGTGGGAGGGCTATTTACAATTCCCTTGATAATACCCGTTATCTTCGCATTTGTCGCTGTGTATATGTTCACCAGGTTCGGTATCGATGTGAAGAACCTTGAATGGAAGAAATGGTTGGAGAACGGATTCATGTATGTTGTTGCATGGTTCGCTGTATGGCTTTTGTCCATGAACCCCCCATTTTCGGATTTTGCCGACCCTACGATAGCGGAACCACTGATAGAAGTGATGGTTGCAGACGATCATGTCTATCACTATCTTGGAGACGATATGTATCTAGATGATAAGAAGACCGATTTCATTTCTATTACCGACATCGAAGATATCGAAGAGATAAGGATATATTCAACGATCACCGACAACTGGAAACTTGATGAAAAGAGTGTTATCTTCCAGCGACAAAATTCGGATGGAAGCTGGGTAAACATGGAGGAGGGTGGTTCGATGAATATCACGATCGGCAGGTACGATGGGGATTTCGATCAGGATAAGAATGTATCCAACAAACTGGATGAAAGGTGGCTCATATCAGAAGATGATGTAAGATCGGACCACATGTACATCGTAAGCTTGTCTGTCGCAAATGGCTCATTATCCAGTACATCAGAGTTCGAGAATTTCAGGGTCGTGTACAGTGCCAGGGATGGAAAGGGAAATGAGGCGAGATTGGAAGTCCCCATCCGTTTGAAGCTCTGATGTTCATATGATATTTTACTCCTAAAGTCTAAATAGCTGTCCAGTTCTCTTTATTCATACGGAATGGAATTCATTCTTCATTGGGTTGGTATACAATGGCCAGGAAGAAAGCGGTGAAACTCATCCTCGATGATGATGATGATTGGGACGATATTATCGAAGAGGAAGACGAGATAGATGACATCATTGATGATGAAGAAGAAGATCTTGATGATGAAGAAGAAAACAATTCAAATTCAAGGAGACAAGGGTCGAAGGGTTCGAAGAAGAGCTCTATGAAGAAAGGACGGAAAAAACGGGATAAGGGTCTAAGGCCATTCATAGGACACCCTGTTGTTAAATGGACAGGAAGGATCCTGATAACCTTTATCGTTGTTTTTCTTTTGTTTGCGCCTGTCCAACCTTTAACTGATATCAGGGATGCGGCCGGATTGGATTCTCTTAAGGACCTGATGAGACCTTATCAGAACCTTCCTGAATGGGTAAATGTAACTGTTGAACTGAATTTCGATGTTACCATAAGAAATGGAGCGGCCGATCTTATTGATATCCAGATAGCCACACCTTTTGATATTCCCCTGGAACCGCAAACCGGCACTAGGGATTTCATTGTTCAGGATGTGGAAAGTATATTGATGACGCCTCCACCGACGAAAGGAGAGGTTGATTTTAACAATGAGTTCAATGTGCTATCCGGATGGAGGCAGGAGAACCGAGTACCTGGCTTGTACAATTACATCGCTAGATATGAAATGAGGCTGTATACATATGAATGGAAAATGACCGAAGAGGATTCTGGTACAATAGATGATATTCCACAATCATACAAGAATACCTATCTTCAAGATGATTGGCCGGTCCTTAAGAATGGCGACATTGAAGATGAGGATAACAATGGCATACCTGACCATTACAGATACAATCCTTCGCATCCAAAGATCAAGTCAATTGCGGAAACGATAACCCGGGATGAGCCGACGGTCTATGGGAAAGTGAAGGCCATCTATAATTGGATGACAGACCATTTCAACTATACAAGCGATGAGGAGAGGATAAGGGATTCAAGGATCTATGGTGACATGCCGAAATGGGCATCAGGATGTCTAACCGATTGGTATGGTGATTGTGATGATCAATCGCTGCTCATGGCATCGTTCTGCCGCGCAGTGGGTATCCCCGCCTGGCTTGAGATCGGATATCTATATGACACATATAATCAGCAATGGGGCGGTCACGGCTGGTTCAATGTGGTGATACCTAAAAAAGGATCTAGTACACCGGTCATTGCCCCGATCGATCCTGTTAACTTCGAATTCCTCTTCCGGGATCCATTCAGGATAACCGATTGGATAGATAATGGCAGCTATATCGAAGATGATAAGGGTAGGACCATATACAACCTGGACAGATACTACAATTACTTCTCAATGAAACATCCTACATTCGTTGAGGTTGTTATCGATACATCGTTCAACTCTGTAAGATATGAAGAACATGGCAAGATCAAAAGGTATGTCGACAAGAAGTTCGAACCGGGTAATCTACAGGGGTCCGAACAAGGATTGGCCGAATTACCTTTGTTGAATCCCATAGTTGTGTTACCGATCATTATGCTAATAATAGCCATTCCGGCAAGGAAATGGCTCATCAAAAGAGTTGATACACAGAACAATCTTTAAGATTGAGACTCTATTAAGGCCATGGAAAGGCGTCTGGAACTCGATGGATGGAAAACGGGTATAAAGTTCTCTGCATGCCATATGCTCCTGAGACATGATAAATGCTCGAGGCTGCACGGCCATTCATACTGTATCCATTTGAGGATCCATGGATCAATGAACAGAGACAACATGTTGATAGATTTTGGAGAGATAAAGAAGGCCCTGAGGCATTTCGCGGATGATCTGGACCATATGACCCTCATACCGACAGATAACAAGGATATATCCATAAGCATTGATGAAAATGATGTTACCGTATCGGTGAACATGGCCGGAAAGCGATACATGTTTCCAACATCCGACGTGAAGTATCTACCCATACCCACAACAACCGTTGAGGAGATGTCCAAATATCTTCTTTTTAGATTGATCGATGAATTCGAGTTCAAGGACAATATCACAAAGATCGAACTTGGAATTGATGAAGGATTGGGACAGGGAGCTTGGGCATCACAAGAAATGAGGAGCGAATAAGGCATGAAAAAAGCAGTGGTCCTTCTGAGCGGAGGACTGGATTCGTCTACGGTCCTGGCAATGGCAAAGAAGGAAGGATTCCAGTTGTATGCATTGACCATACTTTACGGACAAAGACATGACAGGGAGATAAAGAGTGCAGAGGATATTGCAGGATCGGTGGGGGTGGAGGAACACAGGATAATGAAGCTTCCGAACGGCCTCTTTTCAGGGTCCTCTTTGACATATGATTCAGACGTTCCAACTGATCGTATTGTATCGGAAATGGAAGGAATACCTAATACATATGTTCCGGCAAGGAACCTGGTATTCCTATCCATGGCGGTAA
Organism: Thermoplasmatales archaeon; assembly: GCA_030595715.1. GTDB lineage: Archaea > Thermoplasmatota > Penumbrarchaeia > Penumbrarchaeales > Penumbrarchaeaceae > Penumbrarchaeum. The sequence continues at coordinate 20,387 of JAUVCN010000002.1, read as the reverse complement.
GCTGGGCCGAGGCTATTGATGCGGATGCGGTTTTCATAGGTGTTACTGCAATGGATTATTCCGGATATCCGGATTGCAGGTTGGAGTTCATCGAGGCTTTCGATAAGGCCCAATCACTTGCCACAAAAAGAGGTGTTCTTGGGAAACCCATTGACATCAGAACACCGATCATCGATATGTCGAAAGCAGATATAATCCGAAAAGGTATCGACCTTGGGATCGATTATGGCCTGACCTGGTCATGTTATACCGGAGGAGAAAAAGCGTGTGGAAGATGCGATACCTGCTTGTTCAGATCAAATGGTTTCAAAGAAGTAGGTATGGATGATCCATTGGAATATGAGGAATGAAGATGGTACTGATCGTAAATGAGATCTTTTCATCGATACAGGGTGAAGGGATACACAGCGGGATACCAACCACGTTCATCCGATTGGCGGGATGCGATCTCAGATGTTCCTGGTGCGATACTCAATATGCGTTATCAATGGATTCGGGAGAATCGATGGATGTCCATGAAGTAATGGATAGTGTTAGGTCATTGAAGATCGATCTTGTCTGCATAACCGGAGGAGAACCTCTATTGCAAGATGATGTTATGCAATTGATACTTTATTTGTCGGAAGAAGGGTATCGTGTGGATGTTGAGACCAATGGGGCTCAGGATATTTCCATCATTGAAACAAGAACAGATGACCTCATGATATCGATGGATGTGAAATTGCCTTCATCCGGCGAAGGAAAAAGCTTTCTTGTGGGGAATCTATCCGAATTACTGGATAATGATCAGTTAAAATTCATCATCAAAGATGAAAATGATCTTGTTCATGCCATTTCTTTCATCAAGGATCACAGACCCTCATGCAATTTGATCATGACCCCTTGCGATAATAGAGAGGGTTTCAGAATAGTGGAAGAACTGATCAATAAGATAAAGGACCATGATGATGAAACTGAACGATCGATCTTTTCCAGGGTCAGGGTCATGATACAGACCCATAAGGTAATATGGTCACCTGATCGAACGGGTGTTTGATCGTTATCATCAATGATACTTTAGGAGATATTACCCGTAAGTTCAACGACCTCTTTTTCGGTGAGCAACTCTTTTTCAATTGCAGTATTCTCATCGACGATAGCGGAGTTACCGGTTGGGTCCTCCAGAACAAGATGGAAATAATATTGAGGCTCCATTCTCTCTTCCAGGACGATTTTGATCCATTCTATCAAAGTTACGGTTCTACTGATCCGTTCTTCAGCATCATCGAATGATCCGGGATCAAGGGATATATCCTGAAGTATCTGTTCAAGAATGGGAAGCACTCGATGGAGAACCCCTTCAACATTTGTAATGTATCCTTCTTGAATGATCCCTGGATCTATTCGAACACCCATTTCCGGGATGATGACGACAGAGGTGGATGATCTTATTACCCTGACCGACAGATTTTCTGACCTTGTAACATGTATAGAATATCTGTTGGGCTCTTTTGATCCAACAGAAATGACATCAGAGGTGCGATAACCACATTTTTGGCAGATCAATGTTGATATTATTACATCTCCAAAATGTGGTATGGTCATCTCGTCATTGATGATATCAAGGGACGCATCACTACATCCAGGGCAATTTATGTGGATCTTTTCATCCATGAACGATCATCTTCAGTGAATCGGTATTACAACCTGTTCTTCTGAAGTCTCTTCATCTTCTTTTTATCAATGCAAAAGCCTTTGGGGGCTATTATGAGGAGATTCTGAGAGATACCAGCAATATCCCCTTGAATGTCCTCAACGACCCTTTTTAGCTCGGTGATGGTCCTTTTTAACTCAAGATCATCATTTGCTATAGGTGTGAAATCAAGAACAAGGATGTTGCCTTCGTAAACCATATTCGAAAGTTCAGGTATCTGCCTGTAACCATCGATATCGGCGAACTTGATGAAAGGGCCACCGCCCGATCTTGCAGTCTCCGTCTCTCTGCCTTTCAGGAGGCCTAGATCAATATAGGCTCTACCTGTATGGTAATCATCCTCTGGATAATCCTCCTCCAACTCTGCCTTCTTTCTGAACCAACCCATTTACAATCCCTCCTGAAAGGGAAACCACCGGTTTCTTGAAGGGGATTTGATTCTATTATTATATAGTTTATCCCCGGATAACTGTAATATCCAATGGAATGGGGGTGATAGTGGGGAAATTGGATGGCATTTTCCTGTTTTTTCATTCAGGGGGCATGGAGGTTCCAGGATGGTTCGATCGGAATCCTCTTATCCGGAAACATCCTCTATGTCTTCGATCTGCATGGATTCTCCCATGAAAGGTTCGCTGGATGGAACAACAGATTCTGAAACGGCTACATTTGAAAGAGGATCCTCCGGGATATCGAAATCACTATCCTGCAACTCCTCATTTGGTATGTTCAATGGCTGAAAGATCTCATCGATCTGGGACATGTCCTTCCCCTCGGCATCCTGTTCTGTCAGGTCCAATGATGAATAATCGATATTGCTGTCGAGGTCCGAGCCGGTTTCTTCGAGGAAAACATCCATTGACCTCTTAGATGCATTCAAAGCTTCCTCCTGGCGTGCTTTGACCTCTGCCTCTTCCTTTTTGGATTGAGCCCTTCGGAATAGCAAGAAACCACCTACGATCAGACCTATCAGGATCAGGATGATGAAGGCGATCAGGATGTATATCAGTGGAGATGTTCTTTCCACCTCGTTCTTGAATGTGACGGTGATTGATTCCGTATTGGAATAGACAGCACCATCGAAAGCCCTGATCTGTATGGTATACTCCCCATCTTCGAATTTGGTCGTATCAAGGTCATATGCCCATCTACCTTCTGCAAACGTTGCCTCCATCCATTCTCCTTCACCTATCCGGATCAATACTTTTTCGATCTCACTTGGAGTGAGAACGAGCTCACCACCGATCTGTATACTTCCTTTAAATGTTTGACCGGTTTCGAGTCCTTCCAATGTGAAGGTCCAATCTCTTGGAGACTGGATCACTTCCAATGTATAGTTGAAATAGATAATGAAATTGGTCGAGGTCACCTCCATTGATAGGTTAAAGGACCCGATCTGGGTAACGGAAGGTGTCCACGTGATGTTTTGAGTGACAAGACTGTATTCAAGCCCTTCCGGGGCTTCCAATACCTTAACAACTATCCTGTGTTCCTCCGGATCGATCAACTGGAAAGGGAATACCCATTCCCGGGTGTCGAATAATACTGTGTCTGGATGATCAACAAGATCGGGTGGGTTGTCAATGAAAGTAGTGTTGAGCGTGAATGAGAGATCGGCAGAAGCTCCTTCCGGATCCCTTGCCCTGATGACGAATTCTACCGGTTCCGGATAATGCTGAGATGGCGTCCATGTGAACAATCCCGTCTGGATCTCAATTCCGGCCCCTTGGACCGGGAAGACGATAATATAGGTAAGGCGATCACCTGGGTCGGGATCAACTGCCCTGAACTGATACTCGAATGTTGATCCAACCAATACACCATCAGGAACTACAGGTGCGGGAGATACGAATATCGGATCATCGGGTTCGTTGTTGACATCAAGGGAGAATGTGTATCTCCTTTCATCTACACCATCGCTGAGTACCAGTGACCAGTTGTTCATTCCAACATCCCAGGGACCGGGTCTCCAAATGACGGTGCCAAATTCGTGATCGATAGACATATTTTCAGGACTTCTTGACATGTCCAGAGTATAGTTGATATCATCAAGCTCGTCATCTACTGCTCCGGGTGAATATGTGAAAAGATCGTCCTGCCCTATGATCCGGGGTGGGTCCTGAGAAATGGCGGGAGCATCATTCACTCCATCGACCGTAAGATCTATGAGTGGAGAGATGAACCTTCCACCAATATCGTCAATGACAGTGAACAAGATGGGGATAGTACCGGTCCAGTTCGCATTGTCCCTTTCTTTGTCACCATTGGTATCTGGTCCGTATGTGAGGTCTACAGCGAGATACCTGTGATCCTTTATATACAGATTAATGAACTTGGAATCAGTACCAGTTGCAGTTACGGAAATATTCAGATAAGGGTCAGCAGTAAGATCATCTGAAAAGACAGAATAAAGGTCCAAAACATTGTCGTTGAATGAATCTTCGAGAACATGGATGATATCAGGGCGATCTTCGAAATAGGGAATTTCATCCAGTTCAATATAGATCGTATCGATGTATATCCTTCCAGGGGTAGCGGCCGAGAATGTGAAGGGAACCATAATATGTGTCTTTCCATCTATCTCGATCTTTTTTTCAATTCCGAGTTCAAGATTAATATAGGTGTTGATGTCCGATGTCATATCATCGAATAGGATCGTCTCGTCATATCTGATATCATAACCGGATACCCTGAACCTGTTAGATCTTTCAATGTTCAGGCTTGTAAGGGAACCGAACAAGATGTCAATGTAGACAAAGCCCTCATGATCGGAATTATAATCTGGAGATGTAGATGATAGATAAGAATTGATACTTGCGGATACATCTCCTGATGTTACGGTACTATACAAATGGTCCTCTTGATACGTCCATACGGTGTTTCCGTTGATGGAGATGAAAGGAGAATTACTGGGAAGTGTTGATATATCGAAATGATCGAAATGGTAGATCTTACCCGGTCCGGATGTGGATGATCCGATGAATTGTGGTGCACCGATGATCACATCTCCGAATATGTCATCATGCCCTCTAAGGTCAGCTATGCCGACGGAATAGCTGAAGCGATCACCAACATTCCCTTTTGTGGGAACGTCCTTCCAGGCACTTGAACTACTTCTCTTGAAGACCTTCGCCACATTGGCTCCTCCGCTTGAGTAGGAAGAACCTACTATTATCTCGTTGATATTATCATTGTCCATATCGCCAAAGCCGATGGAAGATCCGAACTCCTCCACCCTGACTCCCGGAACAAGTTTAAGGTCCATTATGGTATCAATGGTCGATCCTCCATTGTAGATCACGACGGCACCTGAAACGGAGATCGGTATGCCCACGGCAAGTGTCTCCAGACCAGGTCCTGTATCGCCCATGAATTTCATGGACGAGATTACACCACCCTGTTGTCCCGAATCCCCTACAGGATCGAATTTAGCATCAGCTATCACATCGATGGTGGAACCTCCCAGATAGACACGGACATATGAGTCCGATGCTACTGCAACGTCATCTATGCCGTCTCCGTTCATGTCTCCAACAGAGATATCCTTCCCGTAGTGTTCTTCGCCCGATGAACCGTTAATTGCCGTGTAGAGTTTTGCACCAGTGCTATCGATGGAGAAGACATACACAACACCCAATCCGCCTTCTGCATCCGGGGCACCAATGATAAGTTCTGTTTCTCCGTCGTCGTTCAGGTCTGCAGCCTCGATAGCGGACCCGAACAGATCGCCGGTATTATTCCCGATGATCATGATATCTACAACGGACGATCCCATGTTCGCACGATACTGATAGACCCTGACGGATCCAACTTTGTTCAACTGGTCTGAAGGGGCGCCGATCGCAATGTAATCATTGACCGAATCATGATAATTGAACACGCCAGAGATAGAAGCACCAAAATTAGCGTTGGACTGTGAAATGGAAGCGAATGATAATGCTCTTACATGATCAGTTAATGTATCAATATAGAGATAATAGACCCTTCCTGCACCTACGCTATCCATAGGTGCTGAAACAAGGACTTCATCACTGCCAGCATTGTTCGTATCTCCAAGAACCCTTATTACCTCGCCAAAATGGGAACCTGCAGTGATGCCGGATACATTCGTCTCGATGATCTCCTCGGCCCTCTGATATCCGGTGATGTTGAATGTTGCACTTGTTATAGATGCATTCTTCGGAAGAGAGAACCTGACCTTTTCGGATCCAGATGATGTTGTGAACTCTGATGTATTCAGTAAACCATCAGATGATTGATAGTTCCTCCCCCATGCTCCTTGAAAGGATACCTCCTCGTTATTGAAGATATACTCTTTGCTCCTTCCAGCGACATTTATCCATGCATCGTTCGGATATTCATCACCTTCATCGGTAAGTGGTTTTACAGAAACAGATGCGCTTGCTGATAGAACCGTTGATCCTTCGGGGATAGGTATGAAATATGTCGAGTTCAGAGGTTTTTCGGTAGTTGATGGTATCATTGTTTCGTCTATGACCTGGAAGTCCAATTCACCCTCCCTTGTTGGGGTAATGATATTTCCTTCGTTGGTGGAAGGGTCACTTGATCCGATCATATATGCTGGGAATATCAGGATTGCGGTCAATATAAACATAAACAGAGTCTTGTAGGTTCTCATGATTGGCCCCCCAAGGTATATTAACTGCCGATTATAACATCATTGTTATTTATTCTTTCCAACTATCTACTGGGAGAAAGGTTTATTTTGGAACAATCATTCCAAGTACAGGGGTAGTAAATGAAGATGAGATTATCATGTATTCCCTGTTTTATAAAACAGGTCCTGATGGAGATGGAGGGGTCAGATATGTCGCAGGAACAGATGGACCTGGCGATGAGAGGATCACTGAAGATCCTTTCGGAAATTGATATGACCCTGCCCCCTGTAGGAGTTTCACTTGTTCTACATGACCGGCTTATTGAACTGGGAGTATCACGTGATCCTTACAAGGACCTGAAAGACTCCTCTACTTCCCATGTTAAGGATATAATCCCCGACCTCGATAGAATGCTTGATGATTCCGGAGACCGATCTCGACTATCCGCATTGATGGCCATTGCAGGAAATGTTATTGATTATGGTGCAGCAAATCAATTGGACCTTGAACATACCCTAATGAGGGCGGTTGGATCAGGGTTGGGTATCGATGACATGGATGAATTCAAGGATGAGTTGAAGAATGCAAGAAGGATATCCTACTATCTAGATAATTCGGGAGAGGTGATCCTTGATGGATCGTTCATGAAGGAGATCATCAGGGATCATCCATACATCGTGATAGATGCATATGTCAAGAAGGTCCCGTTACTGAATGATGTCACAAGGGAAGATGCAGAATATGCCGGATTGAACGATTTAGATGGTGTCAACATCATTGAACTGGATCATGACGGCTGGGTTACCCCTGAGGATATTGAAAACGATAAAAGCGACATAATAATAGTAAAAGGGCAGGGTAACTATGAAAGCCTCTCAGAGGTCAAGGACATCTTTTTCTTGCTGGTTGTTAAATGTGATGTCATATCAAAGGATCTTGGTGTTGATGTAGGCGAAATGGTTTTCAAGAAAGGCTGACAATCATACTCCATGGAAGATAGAGACATTTGGAATGGTGTCCCACCTGTCGGTAGTAGGCCAATACGGAACAAATGGACCCATTTGATGATATTATTGAGTGTCATTCTGGTTGAATGGTTGTTATGGGCCACATACCGATATCTTTCACTTCCCATCATTGAATCTGCTTTTTCCAGAATTGGTTTCATATTCCATATTTTTGCCGCTCCTATTATTGGATTGGGACCGATCCTGATATACTGGAAGTTCATTGCAAAGGAAAAAGGACTTCCCTGGAAATTTACAAAGAAGAATCTATTCACTTCCGTCACGATTGGAGCTATAGCCGCTGCTGTCCTTATGATCCTTTATCAGGGGGCTAACTGGTTGATCCTCGTTGTGAGCGGACAGGTAGTTCCATCAACAACGGGGATGATCTCACTATGGAAAACATCCGTTGCAAATGGTGACCTGGTTTGGTTCCTTTTGATGACATTCACTTTCTTTTTCATTGTTGGACCGGTAGAAGAACTCCAGTACAGGTCATTTCTTCAGGACCAGGTAGGCAGATCCTTCAAACCATCCACCGGAATGATGATAGCATCTGCGATGTTTGCACTTTCCCATCTCCCGATATATTTCCTTGTATACGGTCTATCTCCGATACAGGTCCTCTTTACCCTATGCTGGACCTTCACTATGGGCTCGGTGCTGGGAATATTCTACTTCCAATCAAGGAACATATGGGGTCCGATCATAATGCATGGTTTCTGGGATTGGGTCCTTTCCGTATGGATACTGAATTTCCAATTGAAGGACAGTTTTTTTGAATTGGGACATATTCAAGAGATCCTTTGGCTTTCCGCATTGATCCCGGTGGCTATCATTACGGGTTATCTGTTGAACATAGCATATTCCACATTATGGAAGAAAGATAGACCTGACAGGTCATTTGGATGGGGTCCCATAAGACCATTGTCCGATATTTCTGATAGGATAGGTGACCATCTTTCTGATACAAGGTTAATAGGATTGTTCCGATCGATGGATTCAAGTAAATTAAAATTTCGTACAAGGGTGACAAGGACCACATTTTCGGTTGTAATAGTGGTAATGCTAACTTTGCTACTTTCAGGTCCCGGAGCCATCATTCCTGATGGGAGTTTAATAATTGTAAATGAGGACCCTTATGGGATAGATGATAACAGGATCATTTTCTCGTTTACGGAATCGATCTATGTTGCAGAAGGTGATGAACAAAATCTGAATATACCGATGAATGATACCTGGCTGATCTCATCTATAAAGATCTCGGTGTTCTGGATGGACGAGGATCCAACCGGTTTCAGATATTCCAACCAACCGGATTCTTTCTTTGCAACATTCGACGTGACAGGTTCTGATATCATGGAAGAAGGACCAACAGATTCAGGATCGATATTATTTGTGTGGGTATCAGATCCCATGAACATGACAAATGTTGATGCGTCAGTGCACATAAGATGTGTTGAAGCAGGAGATCAGACACCGATAGTTGATCCTGTTGGAATAAGAAGAAGGGCCGATAATGGAAATGAGATAACCCTAATAGCTCAGATAGAATATTACGAGACACTAATAAAATAACTATATAGATTTGCTTCTTAGATCATCACAAAATATTCTCGGGACGCCGTTGGCCCTAAATACTATCCCCGCTTTTGCAGAATAAATAATATCGCAGGGATAGCTTAGCTTGGCCACAACCCTTTTTATTTCGTAATAAGCGTTGACGGAATCTATCGGTTTCACTAAACCGATCATGGCGTCACAACCTCGAACGAAGTTCTCGGGACGCCGTTGGCCCTAAATACTATCCCTGCTTTTGCTGAAATAAAAATATTGCAGGGATAGCTTAGCTTGGCCAACGGCGTCGGACTTAAGATCCGATCCTTAGTGGTTCGTGGGTTCGAATCCCTCTCCCTGCACTTTTCTATCCATTCATTATTCATTATCGAGGATCTTTGAATGGATAATGCAGGGTGTGAATATTGGGACATGTGAAAAATAATAGATTTTTCACGTGTGTGCACAATCTGGGATTGTGCAAACATTCGAACCTTGGTCATTGAGGCATCACTTCAATAACTATGCCTCAATGTACGCGAAATCCAGTAAGGATTTGGCTGTATCGAATCCCTCTCCCTGCACTTTTCTATCCATTCATTATTCATTATCGAGGATCCTTGAATGGATAATGCAGGGTGTGAATATTGGGACATGTAAAATTTTGATTTTTTCACGTTTGTGTTAGATTATAGATAGTGTAAACATTTGAACTAACGAATATTCACTATGACTCGAAGTATAAAAAATGACAGAGCCATATAAAGAGACGTCATTTTTCGAATTGTTCAATGGTATCCTGACCCATACACCCCATCATTGTGGTGGTTGATAGGCTGTTTTCTGTTGTTCTGGAAGAGCTGCGGTCAGTGTCTGTTGAGGGGTGGGTTCCGCGGGAACAGGCGTTGCCTGGACCATTCCTGTAGATACTTCCTGATTTTGAACAACGGTTTCCGTTACAGCGTCTTCATTTTTTCCATAGAGGTCCTCATAAGAGTTGGCATGTCCATCATGGTCGTGAGAATGGGCGCTTATCGTATCGATGGAAACTTCTGTAAATTCTTCCATCATCTTCCTCCTTTCCATGATCAATCTTTCTTCTTTTTCCGATTCACTTTCCTCAAGTTCCGGAGCGTCATCCTGTTCCTCTTCTTCCTTTTTCCTTTTATTGGACTGGACCATCGCAAGGATGACGATCGATATCATTATCAACAGGACAACTCCAATGATCACGATCCAAATGATCGGGCTTGAACCGCCACCGTTAGAAGATATTTCTTTGGACGGGACCTCTATGTATATCACCGAAGACCTGACACCTTCTCCCTCTGTATTTACTGCGCTCAATGAGTAGAAATATCCCATTCCAGGTGCGATATCATCATCTATGAAATCTTCCCCAACGTTAATTTCTTTGTAAAAAGAGAGGTTATCCCTCTCAAAACCGCGATATATCCTGTATGATATCACCTCATCTCCTCCATCACTGATAGGAGCCTCCCATCCAATGACGATGGTTCCATTATTATGGTCATTGAAACCTTTCGCTCCTACAGGGTCCCTTGGAGGGCCTACAGGTATGATATCGATAACATCGGTCGGATACCCCTCGAGTTCCATGTTGAAGGCTGAGATCTTGTAATAGTATATCCTGCCGTCTGTGAGGGTGGCATCATTGTATGATGTATGTGTTCCGTCAACCTCTTTGAAGACGGTCAGGGTATCGGGTTCGGTCCCTCTGAATATCTTGTATCCCTCGAGGACCCTTCCACCGGTCTCATCCGGTCGTTCCCATGTTAGAATGGCTGTTTTACTGCTGGTCTCGATCTCAAATGATAAGGGGATGGAAGGTCTACCGTACGGCCTTCCGGTGACAGTTGGGGTCCTGTAACCTTCTCCGATAGCAGATCTGATGGATATCTCATAATAGTACACATTTCCGATCAGAACGTCCTGATCATAATGTGATGAGAAGGTGTTCGATATGTTCATGTAAAATTCCAGGGAGCTCTCGGTCTCTCCTCTGTAGATGAGGACCTCATCATACGGGTACTCTCCCGTATAGATCGGTTTGGTCCATATAAGCTTCAATTCTCCTTCCATGTCCATTATCCTGAAGTTCTCAGGTGTTTTCGGAACTGGTTCCGGTCTTATCATCGGTGAATTCGATCCTGGTCCTTCTCCGACTGCATTGTAGGATCTTACCTGGAAATAGTATATCTTCCCATTATCAAGGTCAGTTACCGTGTATTCGAGAGTATCTCCGGCATCCACGGCGAATTTCATCTCTTCCCCATGCTGGTTCTTGTAGATGTTGTATCCAAGTATATTGGACCCACCGGTATTTTCCGGGACCTTCCATTGAAGTGTTACTTGAGCATCGCCCGGGGTCAATGTGAGATTGAGGGGTTTGCCTGGAGGTCCAAGTGGAGTTGAAACGACTGAAATGGCAAGTTCACCATCTCCTTCTCCGTTGACACCAGCAACGGAAAAAAGGTATGTTTCACCATTCTCAGCGGTGTCATCCGTATATGTATTGGTACTCTCGGCATATGCGATTGGTACCATATCCTCGATGGTGGACCCTCTGAATACCCTGTAACCTGTAATGTATGTTCCACCATCATCAAGGGATCCGTTCCATGTGAGTATCACCTTTGAATCTCCGGATTCCGCTGAAAGGTTCAAGGGTGGTGAAGGTGTTGTTCTTGGTGAGACTGCGATGATATCAGAAAGTTTTCCATCGCCATAATCGTTGATGGCAGCCAGCTGGTAATAATAAGTGACACCATTTGTCAATCCAAAGTCTGTGAATTCATTACCTGATGGGACATCATTCCTGATGGTGATGTTGTGATTATTGAGACCCTTGAATATTACATATCCTGTCACAGGTGCTCCATTTTCATCTTCTGGTGGGCTCCAGGAGATGAAAACAACATTGGAATCGTAACTTGGTGTGATATCCGTTGGACGTGATGTGGGTCCTCTTGGTGTGGTGGATACAGGTGTACTGGAAGGACCCGAGCCGATTTCATTGATAGCCTGGACACTGTAGAAATAGGTATTGCCATTGACAACAGCCTCATCCAGATAACTTGTCATAAAGGGTCCTGGATAATTTATCGCAAGTTCCACAGAGCCAGCGGTCGTTCCCTTGAGGACCGTGAATCCCAGAAGATCATCTCCGGTAAGTCCGGAAGGGCAATCCCATGTGATCAGGACAGCGTTGTCCTTTGGGGCTGCAGATACGTTCAAAGGTACAGAAGGAGTTTCATCCCTGGTGGGTTCTCCATATGCACCAAGAGTGGTCAATATCGACAGTGCCAATATGCAAATGATAAGAATGGCGGTTTTTCTCATATCTCTCACCAACCTGAAGGAATGGTATCAATCAAGAATGACCGAATGACACATTTCCTGTAACCTCTTTCAGGCGACCCCGGGGGGACCGGATAAAATCGTTGGTCCAGGTATTAAGCTTTTTGTAAGGATGGCCCTTTCCCACTATCATTTTTGATGATACATCCATCTATAGCAATAATATCATATAGACAACTTATGGAATGCAAGGGATCAAAGAATAATTATTTCTATCGAATAGATATTGGAGTGTAGAGAGTGGTTTTGAATGGACCCTGAATTTTCCAATAGAAAGAGGAAGCAACTTATAGAAAAAGAGAGAATGGAACTTCTTGATATGGGCGACCTTATGTTCCAGAGGAAAAGATATCTCAAAGCTCTGTCATACTACGAGGATGTTATTGAAGTAGATAAGAACTATAAAACTGGATGGTTCAAGAAAGGTGAAGCCTTGAGGACCCTGAAGAGGTTCAAAGAGGCATTACACGCCTATGATGTAGCAATAGAATTGGACCCGGATTTTGCAATTGCCAAGGAAAAGAAAGGCATGATCCTCATGGCCCTGAATATGTATGAAGATGCCATCGTATGGTTCGTAGATAGTCTGAAGACAAATCCCATGAACAAAGAGACCTGGTATCTGAACGGGTTGGCAAACCTCAGGACCGGAGATCCAAAGGAAGCAAGGAATTGTTTTGAACATGCATTGCATCTGGATCCTCTTGACAAGACATTCTGGAAGGGAAAAGGGGATGCAATGTCGGAAAGCGGTGATTTCAAAGATGCCCTGAATTGTTTCAAAAAAGCATTGGAGATAGACCCATCATATGGAAGAGCAAGATCATCACTTAGAATACTTAAAGATAGGATCCTTGATGTCAAGAATAAAAAAAATATAAAGGAAAGACCCGATGAGATGGAAAACATGGAAGTATTTCCTTCTGAAGATTATATTGGAGAAGATGATATCGATCAGCTTGAAAAGGTTGAATGATTGGAAAGATCAGCTTATTCATTTATTTTCATTTTCAAGATGGATGATCGTAAGGACGATCTCGTATGAATTTCCAACATCCCTGTATGTAATGATGCCGGGTCCATTTGACGGAACCCAGTCCCCGGCTGATTCGAGCTTGATATTCATGGTGAAGTTACCCGCTCCGTATGCACCTTCCATCTCCTCGAGGGATAGCTCATATTTTTCGTAGATGGATCCACTGCTCTCTGTCTGGCTGATCATAGTTGTCTTGTTTGGAGAGATGATGCTGACAGAAAATACATCTGGTTCATTCTCATAGTTCCTTAATTTGGGGAAACCGGGTGGATCGCTTTCATCTTCCCATGTCATTTCGATATTTACAAATTTCAATACCTTTTCTCTGGTGTTCTCGATGATAACATCCGGTGCGGATTGGCCCTCCGATACATCTCCGGAAACCCTCCTTGTTGTCTGTACATCAACCTTATCCTCGATACCCGGGAAGGTCTTTTCCCAACCACCACCAGTTCTGAGGATCTCCAGGATGTCGGATCTGTAAAGCATCTCTTCAGCCTTTGCGCTGGCTTCTGAATTGAATACCAGGAAGGTCAATCCAATGATCAGGATAATGGATATTCCGGAGGTAACCTTCTTGTTCTTTATGAAGATGAACTCGTTCACATCGTGCATGATCTGACCGATACCTGAATAAACAGAGGCGTTGCTTCCTGTCATGTTAGGCTCATTTTGCAATAGGTCAGGATTTGTATTATATCTTTTGGTGGGTCATGTGTATCCGTTCATTGGTTATTTGCATAAAGAGATATATTTTCGGATAGTTTTTTCTATGATATGTCCATTCCATATCAAGTAATGGGGTGAGACCACATGGAGATTCTATATTGGATACTTATCGTGTTCGGCTTTCTGGTCGCGTTGATAATGATAATTTGGTTCATTTCAAAACAGCAGAAAGGTAATGTGGAGGCCATAGAAGATGAGGCTCCAAGAAGAGGCATGAGGGAAATGATCCCATTCGATGAGGAAGCAGCAGAGGTCCTTGAAAGGAGGATCGTAAAATGCTCCAAATGCGATGAGGACGTAAGCCCTTATGACGAGGAATGCCCGCATTGTGGTTCAAGGCTATCCATTGGTATCTATGAATGTTCCAACTGCGGTGAAACCGTAGATCCAAGGGATAAGGAATGCCCGCATTGTGGAGAGAACCTTCTTCCTGATCCATATGTATGCCCGAACTGTCTAAAACCCGTTGAAGAGGACTCACAGAAATGTGACAGTTGTGGTTCAAGATACTGGAGTCCGATACTTCTCGATGAGAAGACCATGAAAAAGAAGAGAAGGAAATTCGAGGAACCGGAGGAACCAGAGAGCGAACCGGAACCTGAAAGGCCCCGCAGGAGAAGGGCCTACAGATGAGAACGTTTGCCCGGGATAAATTCTCTCCTGTCAGAAGAAGACCGCTTTATTCATGAAGTGGTCATGATCCATACATATAGAGGATCTCATGTGGATATTTAACAGATGGAAGGTTCCAATATTGAACATATGTAAAGATCTTTCCTTGACATGAAATAAGGATCGATAGGAACGACAGAGGTAAAGGATCAGAAAGGAATTTGAGATTATATTGATAAGGGATCTCGCTTGACAATGATATCGAACACCATCATGGATCGGGTTGCCGAGTAATTGTGTACTTCCCGCATTCCGGAGATATCCAGTTTCTTTTCATAACCGTCGGAAGAACTCAGTATAGATGCTATCATCGATCTTACATCTGTCATTTCCACTATGGAATAAAGATGGATACGTCCTTCATCCATTATCTGATAAGCAGTTGGGAGAAATTCCATCGAACCATGAGGAAGGTTCATTATTATTAGGTCAAATGGCCCCATCCCGATAGATGCTTCGTTTGCATCTCCTAGATAGGCCGAAACATTGTCTGAAGCGGAGTTCAATTTAATGTTGTTCTGGAAATATTCGATGCAGTCTGGATTAAGATCGATCCCAATTACCTCATCAGGTTTGCCATGTCTTGAACAGTTAAGTGAGAAGGGGCCCACACCTGCGAACATATCCAGAACCCTTCCTCCCGAGACCATCCCGGCAACCCTGGCCCTTTCTGTGGCCAATCTTGGTGAAAAATAGACCAATGACGGGTCCAACTTGAACCTTAGATTGTTCTCCACATGAGTGGTCTCAAGGTTTGGATCACCTGCGATAACCTCGATGTTCCTGATCCTGAACTCTCCTTCGACACCTTTATCAAGAGCAACTACCCGGATGTTCCTTTTTGCCTCAAGAAGGGCATTACCGATTTCACCTATGTATGGTTCGAGTTCTCTGTGAAGTTTAAGAATGCACACATCACCGATGATATCATGAGATGATGGCAGTAATTTGTGAAGGTCCGAAGGTATATCCAGAAGATCTTTGTAAGACCTAGGAGGTCTGTTCACAGGTTCCATTTCTTCAGTAACAACTTCACCCATGTCGGATAGATATGGAATTTCTATATCATTAAGTGGTAATAGTATCGATCCTCCCTTCGATCTGACCCGGACATCGAGGTCAAGCAGGTCCATTCCAAGAAGTTTCCTTCGGATCCTTTCTGCTTCACTTGTACCCACCTTAAGGCACCTGCATCTCATATGAACTGCTATGGATTGCAATTATTTAATCTATGCATCCTCATTCCATGATATATAGATCATCAGAGACCAATTCTCCATCATCCTCGATATTTTCATCGACCCAATCCGCATCCATCCAGTCATCATCATCTTCCCATTCAACCTCCTGGATGTTCCTGTTCCTCATAAAAAGAATGAAACCAATTGATGCCATAAGAACGACCACTGAAAAAATGATCATTCCAATGAGCATATTGCCGGTAATGATGTTTTCATCTCCATCTATATTGGTATTCGGATCTGGATCATCGACAATTCCAGTTCCATTTGTCTCATTGAATGGAAGATCTTCCGGGATGGGGATTATTTGGAGGGTCAGAGGTGAAGAGATCGAACTTCTACCGGATATATCGATAGCTTCGACCCGTATCGATAAATTCCCGGGTGTGGAACGTGACATTGTAATATTCGAGGATTTCGACCATGTACTTGTATTATCCTCGATGAAATGGAAATGATACATATCTATGCCCATAAGATCAGTTGAGGATGACGCTGATATCAAAATGGTCTCATTGACATGATAGATACCTTTTATAGATGTGATGATCGGGATAGGGTCGGTTAGATCGCATTTATATGAAAATGAATGGACCTGTCCCTTGATACCGGAGCGATCTATCGCGTGAACTTCGATATCATGGATACCCTCAGGGAGTGTTATATTCTCAGTGATGCTCTCCATATCTCCCCCGTCGAACGATATGAATATGGAATTATCCAAAAGTGATCCAAATATTCTCAATTTTGGAGAAGAAGTGTACCATGTATTGTTACCATCGGGTTGTTCAGGTGATATACCGAAGCTAATACTGGGAGGGGTTATGTCCACTGAAAAATGTATGGGTTTCATGACCTTTTGGTTGCCTGCAAGGTCCTGTGCGAGTATGAAAAGGTTCCATTCTCCTTCGGGTATCGTTATAGGACCGGCGAGGGGTATCGAATCAACACCCCATTCAAACCCTATACCTGGAGGGACCAGAACGTATTGTTCCATCACCCTCTCGGAGATGTTATCGAAAACATGGACATCAACAACTGGAATGGAGATGTATGTCTCGTTCATCCCATCAGGTACTTCCGGTGTGATATTAACAAAGACATCCGGTGGATATGGATCATATTTGAATGTGTTGAACGCCTTGTTGAGTTCGGAATTTCCTGCAGCATCAGACGAATAGTAGCTCAATCTATTGATCCCGAGAGGGACGTTCAAGGGGGAGGTATAACCCGTCCATGCATCCTCGTTCCATTTGTAGAATGCGGAGGAGTTCTGGTTTTCATCATAGGATCTGATACGGATCATCGGTCGTGTGATGTAATAACCATTATCTCCATCAGGATCATGGGAGATCTCAAGGCTCGAAAGAGGACCTGTTGTATCGACTTCGAAGATCGAGATAGTTGAATTGAACAATCCGGAATCATCCTTTGCTTCGATATACACAGAGTGTTTTCCTTCCGATATCATGAAAGGGCCGGAGTATCGATCGAGGTATCCATCATCTATCTTGTACATCACATCATTCAATTGCTCCAGATCCTGAATGGAGACCATGGGTGTTGAAATGAAATATCCATCCGATCCATCCGGGAACTCAGGATCAGTGATCAAGTTCAATTCAGGGGGGGTTATGTCCACATTCAGAGTTAGATACTTCCATTCGGATATATGGCCGATAGTGTCAATGGCCCTGTAAGACATTGTGTTGTTCCCTTCCGGAAAGTGAATTGAGGTTCTGTCAACAAATGATCCGATGTCAATATCGTTCGATCGAACATATATCGTGGACGGCTCATCAGCGGTTATCGTGACATTTGGTCTTGTTACATAGGTTTCGTTCAATCCGTCAGGAAAACCGGGTTCGATCGTATGGAAGGGAGTGGGCGCTATCAGATCTGGAAGTATGAAAGTTGAATGGTCAATGTGATGACCCGGTATATATGCAGTAATGTTCACGATACCTCCATTCGATGGGGGGATCGTAATGGAACAATTTCCATATATGTCAGTTTCAGCATATACGCCAAGTTCTTGCCATCGGAAGATAGAAACAAGAGCCCCTTCGACAGGTGTGCCATTTTTAAGTGAAACATGGGCATTCACGGTCGTATTGTCGTTCAGAACATCGAAAGAGAGGAACAATTCATCCGGATCCTTCAAAAAAAGAGGCGCCTCGGGATCTCCAAGCAGATTGTATTCAAGGAATGTCCTCTGGGCGGCATATCCGTTATAGGATGTTGGGAATGGAGAGAAACTCGTTGAAAAATGGTTGATCGCATAACGATAGATATCCCCTGTCGTGGACGGAATGTTTCCAAGATAAGCTTCTCTAACCCCCCTCCAGTAATCCTCCTCCAAGCCAGGCGCGTCCCCATTATATTGGGTGTCGATACTCCCGAAAGCCAAACGGCTGGCACCCATGTAGCCTACAACACCTTTTTCCGGCGTTTCGGTCATCGTTTCACCGAAACAATCATTGAAGGATCCCATATTCCCCTGGTTGGGGTCATCGAACCAGCCTGTAAGACATGCCATAAGGAAAAAGGATCCATCGGGTCCAACCGAGGGTAATGTTGATATCTGGTTATTTGAAAACAGGTTTGGAATTCCCGTCTGCGTCCCATGACTGAAATAACCCATTACCTGGGGGTTATGCCCCATAATGGACTTGAAAGAGGTCGAGGAAAATGTCATATTTCCCGACCCATCGTAATAGATGGTGTCCCTCGAGGGGAATAGATCATCCAGGTATTCATCCCAGAAATGGTCCATTGTATTGGTTGGATCACCTGGAACAGGATGAGGGTCTCCGACGATGTGGACAACATCGGCCATTTCACTTTTCCAGGAAATGTTCCTTTCCCTCTCGATCAATCCTTCCAATACCAAAGAGAGGACATGCTCGTCATTTATTGCAAGTCTTCCGACAGACAGATCGAAATGAACATCATCTAGCTCTCCAACCTCCGCATGATGACCATCACCATCCAGGTCCCATGACGTACCTTGATCGACACATGCATAGTATGAATCAGAAGCAAAGGTTGTTGGTTCTCCATACGTGGTCTCCGGGTGTAGATTGACGGTTATCCTGGTAGGGACCTTGTCATGATCTCCGATCAGCAGAAGGTAGTCGAGATCATATATTGACTCGAGTGAGGTCACATGGTCCCTTATCCTTTTAGGGTCCGGGCCGACTGGATAATCCTCCCTCAATTGTTCGATGGTTACTATTTCGGTGAACTGTCCCTTCTGTGATTTCCATTGTGCGAAAGGAATAACCTCATCTTCCAGGTCCTCTATGGTGACGATCAGATATTTCGTGTCTCCTGTGGGTTTAACTGAAATGGAGGATGATGTCACTTCAGGGTATATCGGTCGGATCGAATAACTGATCTCGGCAGACAGATATAACGACAGGTCCATGTTGCTCCATTCCATTGGAAAAAGTCTGATCGAAATATCTTTTCCATTTTCCATTACCTCAAAATACGGCTCATAAGAAAAACCATATGCTCCCTGCCATTCTTTGGTTATTCCCTTCGGTAATTCTCCGATAATGAAGGGTACAACGAATGGGATCGGCTCTCCACTCAATTTCATTTTTTCCGAGAATTCTACCTGTATATCTATCAAATGACCATCGAAAGACATGTCATGTACCAGGAAGCTCTCTATCTCCCCATGCTTGCCTTCCCTGTAGCCTCCACCATCGATAGAATATCCTTTCTGTTCTCCGTACTGGGTAAGAATTGACATAACCTGGGGAGTGATATAAACTATCTCGAGTTCAGTTATTATTGTTTCTTGCATCAATTCGACAGAACCCTTCAATTTGGGCGATCGTTCGAGATAGTCTGAACGAGCCAATACCCTTTGATCGATATCATCAACATCGAGAACGGCCAAGGAAGATACCGGTGATCCGATCAGAATAATTACCATGATAATGATCGCAGGGAACTTTCCATCGGGTGTATTCATATGCTGTCCTCGTAATAAAAGAGATACATTTTATATTTCCGTTTTTTGGTTCTATTTATTGTGTATATATTTATACCAACTTGGGCAATGGATGGTTATTATCGATGTATCACCGAAATACCACGAGAAAAATAAACACTTGCACATTCTCCCATGTTTGACTTCACCTATTGGGTATGAATGTATTATCCCCTGTGATCATTATAAATACATAAAATGAATTATATTATGGAATAATATTAGAATAATACGTTAGGAATGTCCATTATTATCATATAATTCAAAAATTTTCTGTTAATGATAACATCCAGCATATGGGATGTATGTACATGTTGTTATGATAATGACGTATATTTCGATATTAATAAGTAGCAATGGTTATAAACTTGAAGAATACTAGTTGAATGTCCAGTTTCCAACAGTTTCCTTAGGGGTGTTATTATGGCCAGTGTACTAAATAAGGT
>JAUVCN010000135.1 GCA_030595715.1 Thermoplasmatales archaeon | reverse complement strand
ATGGGAGTTGATATATGGATTTGATCCTGATGATCCAACCGATGCAGCCCTGGATTCGGATGGTGACGGCATATCAAACCTCGATGAGTACAAACAGGGATCGGACCCATTGGTCGATGAACCGGTGGATGGATCAACGGATACTGATGATAAAGGATCCTATGCTGGTTTCTGCTTGATCGCCGGGATCATCCTGCTTCTGATCATAGTGGTCATCGTTGTAATAGTGATCAAATCCAGGAAGGGCCAAACAGACCCATTAGAAGAATAACACACAAAAATAAGATCTGAATGAGGCATCCGAACTAAAACCTAATATTCAGTAGAATTTTCCATAGCCCGGAAGTTTAACAGATGACAATATTGGGACGTAATCTCCAAATTACCATTATTTTCTGTAGATCTTTGGTCAATATTTGTTAACTTTAACAGGAAGAGTACAGAACTCTGTTAATCACATCACAAACACTTTATTACATTACACATTCCTCAGTCTAATGGGGATGGTCTTTTGCATCATAACAAGTCTTATTCATTACTCTTGGTCTTGGCATTGATATTTACAGGTTTATTGGGCCTGTTGGCCATATCATCAGAAAACCTTGTGGAACCAGCAGATGCGGATAGCACGAGGGCATTCGCAGGTGGAGATGGATCTTTGGAGGATCCCTTTCAGATATCAGATATCGACCAGCTTCAGGACATCAGTTCAAACCTCAGCGCGCACTATGTGCTCATTAACGACATCGACGCATCTGCTACGGTTGGTTGGAATTCCGGTGAAGGGTTCGTCCCTCTTGGGAATGTAACTTTTGCCTACTGGTTCAGGGGTTCCCTGGACGGACAGGGGTACAATATCACCGATCTCTTCATTAACCGGACAACAACTGATGATGTGGGATTGTTCGGCTACACAGGTGATGCTTCAAGCTTGAAAGATATCGGCCTGATAGATAATAATGTCAGTGGAGATCGAGCTGTTGGTGGGCTTGTGGGAGAGAGCATGGGCACGATCGAGAACTGCTTTACAACGGGCGTGGTTATTGGAACCGGCAATGGAATTGGAGGGCTCGTGGGAAGTGCCTCTGGATCGGTCTCAAACTGCTACGCCACAGGCGACGTCAGCGGAAATAATCGAGTCGGCGGGCTCGTGGGCTCCTCTGACCTGCTCTCAAACTGCTATGCCACAGGCGACGTCAGCGGAAATAATGAAATAGGTGGGCTGGCGGGAGATAATTGGGATGATATCTCAGACTGCTACGCAACTGGCAGCGTCAGCGGAGATAATGTTGTAGGGGGGCTCGTGGGATTTTCCTGGGATGATATCTCAGACTGCTACGCAACCGGAAAAGTCAGCGGAACAAATAATATAGGTGGGTTCGTGGGAGTGAAAGGCGCATCGGTCTCAAACTGTTTCTGGGACACGGAGACCTCCGGAGTAGCCATCAGCGATGGGGGGACTGGAAAGACCACCGCCGAGATGAAGACCGAAAGCACCTTCACTTCAGCCGGATGGGACCTCTCATCGGTTTGGGGTATTCTTAATGGTAGTTCCTATCCTTTTCTTAAGAGCTATTATCATAATCCCTTGATATCTTTTTCCAATGAAACAGTTGTGGATGTGGAGGAGGATTCCTACTTCACAGCGGCCTTTGAATATGAGATATTCTCCTATCCTTCCCAAAATTCATTTCAGTCAAAGACACTTGATACAAACGCCTCCTGGCTCGCATGGGATGCCATGAGCAATACGATATCCGGAACACCAACGAATGATGATATCGGCCCATATTGGGCGAATTTAACTGTAACTGACATGATCAGTTCGACGGTAAAGGCCATAATGCTCACCGTTGTAAATGTCAACGCCGCACCAGTGATACTTACCTCTGATGATACGAGTTGTTTTCAGGATCTACTATATGTGAAAAACTATACGGCAAGCGATGTGGACCCGACATCGGATACATTGACATGGTCGCTGAACACAAGCGTGGGATGGCTTGGCATCAATTCGACCGCGGGCACTCTGTCCGGGACACCAACCAATGCTGACGTTGGAACGTTCTGGGTGAATGTCACAGTATCTGATGGTAACGGTGGTGAGGACTTCACGAATTTCACATTAACTGTCATCAACATCAATGATGCTCCCGTGATCACAACCTCCAATATTACCACGGCAATTGAGGATATGTTCTACAGTGTCGACTACAACGCTACCGATATCGATCCAACCTCTGACATACTCACCTGGAACCTTTCAACGAATGCGAATTGGCTAACGATGGATCCTTCACTTGGCTGGCTCAACGGGACCCCGACGAACGATGATGTTGGAACCTTCTGGGTCCAGGTAAAAGTGGACGACGGAAACAACGGTAGCGACGTTCGTGAGTTCAATATAGTGGTCTCAAATACAAATGATGCCCCGGTCTGGTCCCTTGCACCCGGAGATCGTAATATGACCGAGGGCGAGGTGCTGTTCCTGGACTGTCTGGCGACGGATGCGGACGGTGACGACATCACCTATTCCATCACCACCACTCCGGCCTCCGACCTCACCATCAACCCGTCCACGGGATCTATCAGGTGGGGCTCGTCCGTGGTAGGAACATATACTGTAACTCTCACAGCAACGGATGGAACACTTGAGGCCCAGCATATCTTCTCGATCATCGTGGGGGCTATCCCCATTGAAAACAATGGCGATACGGACGGCGACGGTATGCCCGACGCATGGGAAAATACCTACGGGCTCGATCCAAATGATGCCTCCGATGCATCATTGGACCTTGATGGGGACGGCATATCAAACCTCGACGAGTTCACGCAGGGATCGGATCCAACCGTCGATGATTCCTCTGAGACCGAGGAAAAGGGCTCCATTGCGACCATCTGCATGCTGATGGCGTTGATCATGTTCATTCCACTGGTGATCATTGTCCTCATTGTGGCCTTGGTGGTCAAGTCTAGGAAACGGCGAACAGATCCAGTGGAAGAATGAGATCCGAAATATTGATTGATCCGCCCTTGTTGGATTCCTTCTCAGATCATATCGGAGATGTCCATGATCTCAAGGTCTTCCGAGTGGAGCCCCTTCCTATCCGGGACGAACAAGACCTTTCTGGGTGCCGGAATGCGGCCAAGGCTATTTTCTGCACGCCTTATGTCCGCCATTGAGATCTTTTTCTTCCACTTGACCTCCAGGGCCAATGTTGGTCTCTTGAACTTGGTGAAAATGCCGTCCACCTCGTTGTTCGGATCGTGGTGAACGAACAATGACAGGCCATACTTCTTCGCAAACATCTCCTGGATGCTATCTTCCACGATATGGGGAAAGATCTCTTCGACGTACCTATTGGATTCCTTTTGTGATACGTCTCTGTCCGCAATACTGTATTTTTCATCTGCATGATAGTAGATCCGGGTTATGGGGGACACATGGCGATAAACAACGCGTTTCTTGTTCCAAACGTTGACCTTTGCAAGTATTCCAAAATTGATCAAGTTGACAAGATACTGCTGCAAGTAGGATGGATCATCCTTTTTCAGTAGCCCCCGGGAAAACAGATAGGAGCTCATCTGGCTCGATGACCATTTGCCTACCGCCGTCGCCCTAATTATTCCTTCATACAAAGCACTGAGCTTCCTGTCCTCTTCCGTGAATATCTCCCCTATAAGGGCCGGCACGGTCAATTTGATCCCGGGCAAAATGAAATTCAGATGGCCATTATCGTAAAAATTGATCATTAGAGGTTCTCTTAGGATTATTGCCGTCTCGACAAGTTCCTTTTTATTCGATATCTTACTCTTTAGTTCATTCAATACATCCTGCAGATCGATAATCCTGATATTTGCCTCGCCGAATTTGCCAAGCAGGGGGGAAGAAGGGCTTATCAGCTCCCTTGAGAGGTGAAGCGTCGAAGAGATCAAGGTCAACTTACCCTTCTGCTCAAGCAAATGAAGTAGCTCCTGAAAGTCAGGTCCGAGCCTATGGAATTCATCCACGGCCACGGACCTCCCTGAAGAGATGCTGCGTATCAGGATCTCACGGAACGTTGAATAGACCATTTCCGTCATGCTTTTTAATTCGATGATGCTCCGGTCCCTTTTCACAAAGAAATATTCATCATGTTCCTTGAACTTGGTGCAGAGAAAGGTCTTTCCGGTCTTCCTTCGTCCGTATACCAGAACCCATTTCGCGCTGTTGATGAGTGACTCTTCACCCGGCCTGGCAATAATCATCATTTGTATAATGGTCATTATTGTAAATAAAGGTTTTGATTTCAGTGGGGCATGAGGTTGTTCAAGGAGTGCACAAGGCTTCCAGTTCTCGATGAACCTTGTAATAAATGATGATTCATCTCCTGTTGTTGGAAATTATAATGTGAACATTACAGCAACGGATGGAACCATCGAGATCCAGTATACCTTCTCGCTTAATGTGTATGCACCGGGTGATGAACCCATAGATCTAACCGACACGGATGGCGACGGTATGCCCGACGAATGGGAAGAAACCTATGGTCTCGATCCAAACAATGCTACGGATGCAACGTTGGACCTTGATGGGGACGGTATAACAAACCTTGGCGAGTTCAAGCAGGGATCTGATCCAATGGTCAATGATTCGTCTGATGCTGAGGATAAAGGATCCTATGCTGGCTTCTGCTTGATCGCCGGGATCGTCCTGCTTCTGATAATGATCATCATTGTTGTATTGGTGGTCAAATCGAGGAAAGGCCAAACAGACCCATTAGAAGAATAACACACAAAAATAAGATTTGAATGAGGCATCCGAACTAAAACCTAATATTCAATAGAATTTTCCATAGCCCGGAATGTTCAAGAGATGACCATCTTGGGAAGTAATCTCCAAATTACCATTATTTTTTCCATGCCTTTGGTCAATATTTGTTAACTTTAACAAGAAGAGTACAGAATTCTGTTAATAGTATCACAAACACTTTATGACATGAGATAATCCGTATCCTAAACGGGGATGGTCATTTGCCTAATCATAAAATATATTCATCAATAGTGATCTTGACATTGATATTTGCAGGATTTATAGGCCTGTTGGCCATATCATCAGGAGACCTTGTGGAACCGGCAGAAGCAGTTGTCACGAGGGCGTTTGAAGGCGGAGATGGGACCATTGGAGATCCATATCAGATATCAGACGTGTTCCAGCTTCAGGAGATAAACTTGAGCCTCGATGCGCACTATGTGCTGATCAACGACATCGACGCATCTGCCACGGTTGGATGGAATTCCGATGCGGGTTTCGAACCGATGGGAGACTTTTCGAACAGATTCACGGGTTCATTGGACGGACGGGGGTTCGAAATAAACGACCTGTTCATTGATCGAACCTCTACAGAATATGTAGGATTGTTCGGTTACCTCGATACAGGATCAAATTTGAACAATATCGGTCTAATTGATACTAATATCAGTGGAAATTGGAATGTTGGTGGGCTGGCAGGGTATAATTACGGCTTGGTTTCGAACTGTTACATCTCAGGAAGTGTTAGCGGAGCCTCTAAAATTGGCGGGCTGGTGGGAATAAATTTAGGCACTATCTCAAACTGCTACGCAACTGGAAGTGTCAGTGGGACCAACTCTATCGGCGGGCTCGTGGGAGATAACAACATGATGAGCATAGTTAAGAACTGCCATGCAACAGGGAATGTGAATGGTAATTCAGAAGTTGGCGGGCTCGTGGGAATTAACACAGTTGGCTCTGTCCTGAACTGTTATGCTACAGGGTACGTCAGTGGAACATACCATTATATCGGAGGGCTCGTGGGATACAATGAAGGCCCAATCGAGAACTGCTATGCTACAGGAAACGTCAACGGAACTGAAGGTTATGTCGGCGGCCTCGTTGGAGCAAACTCCATGGTGGGCATGGTCGAGAACTGCTATGCTGCAGGAAACGTCAACGGAACTAAAGGTATTGTCGGCGGCCTCGTGGGGTTAAATGAGGGTTCGTTCGAGAATTGTTACGCTACAGGAAAAGTCACCGGAACAGATCATACAGGAGGGGTTGTAGGATACAACAACTTTGGTACGTTTACAAACTGTTTCTGGGACACGGAGACCTCGGGAATGGCCACCAGTGACGGAGGAACTGGCAAGGTCACATCCGAGATGAAACAGGAGGTAACCTTCACCGGAGCTGGATGGGACTTTACCGGCGTATGGTTGATATCGGATGGAAAAACCTATCCCTACTTGAAGGACATTACATATTCGTCACCGATCGTCACAGGTCCGGACCTCACAACTGCTGTAGAAGATCAGATGTACCATGCAAGTTACAGTGCGACAACATCTCTCCCCGGATGCACGGACCTCACGTGGGAGATCGATACGGACGCAACCTGGCTCACTATCAGTGCAGATGGAGTTCTCTCCGGAACACCCCTTAATAATGATGTTGGCAACCATTCTGTCGCGGTGATCTGTAAGGATCTGAGGTTGGTTTCAACAACCAGAAGTTTCACACTTTCGGTTCAGAATACCAATGATGCTCCCGAGATCAACCTCACACTACCGATCAATGCAACTGAAGACATATTCTATTCCATGGTGCTATCAGCGATAGACATTGATGTGGCTGATACACTCAACTGGACACTGGAGTCAGGACCTGCGTGGTTGGAGCTCAACATCACCAGCAGCACACTGGAGGGAACGCCGCTCAACAGCGACGTTGGAACTGCTGAGGTCAATGTCTCAGTAGACGATGGGAACGGCGGAAGCGATTGGCAGAACTTCACGATAACCGTGGAGAACAATAACGATGACCCGATCATCATCACCGCTCCAATGAATACAACATTACAGGATGAACTCTACTCTGTTACGCTCAATGCAACTGACGAGGACCCTGTTGCAATCAACTTCACCTGGTCAATGGACACGAACGCCGATTGGCTTGAGCTGAATGGAACCTTACTGACCGGAACCCCGGGCAACTCCGATGTTGGAACCTTCTGGGTCAACATAACGGTCATCGATGGATTCGGTGGATCACACTCGCTTAACTACACCCTTATAGTAATCGACGTTAACGACGCTCCTGTCTGGTCCCTTACACCGATAGATCAGAACATAACAGAGGGGGAGGAGCTGACCCTTGAGTGTGTAGCTACGGATATAGACGGGGACAATATCACCTATTCCATAGAGACCACTCCGACATCCAACCTGACCATTGATCCATCCTCTGGTGTCATAAGCTGGGCATCTCCGGCTGTAGGAACATACAATGCTACAATTACAGCTACTGATGGAACCGTTGAGGTCCAGCACACCTTCTCGATAATGGTGAACGCACTGCCCGATGAACCTGGACCTGTCGAGAACCTGACCGATAAAGACGGTGACGGTATGCCAAACGAATGGGAAGAGTTGTACGGGCTCGATCCGAATGATGCATCTGATGCCTCATTGGACCTTGATGGGGACGGCATCTCCAACCTTGACGAGTACAAGCAGGGATCGGATCCAACCATCGATGAAACGGTGGATGATTCATTGGATGTCGATGATAAGATGCCCATTGCGACCATCTGCATGCTGATGGCGTTGATCATGTTCATTCCACTGGTGATCATTCTCCTCATTGTGGTTTTGGTGGTCAAGTCCAGAAAAGGGAAAACGGAACCATCCGAGGAATAATATCCGGAATGGGGATCTGGACAGGGCATTTGGGATTATAACCTAATGTTGAGTTTTTACTATAAACTTAATTCCACATGTGGCTCTTGATCTTTCCAGTAACACTATAGGTGAATTTACATCAACAATCATTAAATCGCCTGTAAGTGATTGAAGAGCGATGGGTTTCATACCTGGCTTTGTCATCGCTACCGCCGTTATTCTGGCG
>JAUVCN010000146.1 GCA_030595715.1 Thermoplasmatales archaeon | reverse complement strand
GGATCCATTGCAATTGAGGGACTTGGAGGGCAGTGGGGAGAGAAAACCCTGGATGTGGAATACGTCGCGGATCTGAGGACCTACAGCGACCCCTCAGCCGATCCCACCGAGTCACTGGACGATGCGATATATGCTGATGGCCAGACCCTCACCCTCGGCTCAGAGGGCACTTTCGAACCGGACGCCCTCAGCGACGGAGAGGGCGGGGACTTATATTTCCAGAAGTACGACTGGAAGGTGGAGGGGGCGTACGAGCTTAACGGCAGGGACACGATGAAGATCAACGTGACCTCCAGCTTCTGGGATCTCCTGTCGTTCAAGAGGATCTTCTATATCAGCGGCGATTCACCTTTTCCGCTTAAGGGGTTCACCAGGACCAACACCTCCTTTGAGGACGAAGAGGGCGCATTCTATATCATACTCGAGACCACCAGGGAGCTGAAGAGCGACTCCTCCCTTGGCATCGGCACCGAGGCGATACCCTGGGGGTCGACAAAAGGTCACAATGAGTACTTTGAGGAACATCCCGCGGGCCAATACGAGTCTTGGTTGAGGGCCCCCAGCGATGGTACTGAAGTGGAATATTCATCCTTTGCCGGCTTCACCCTTGGTGGTGCAATGAGCTTTGCCGAGGAGAGGTCGGAGGGCCTGTCGGAATTTCTTGACGAATTTGACCGCAGGGGAACGGTCCTTGTGGACTCGGCCGTTTTCAACAAGACAGATATCGATCTACTGGGGACGAACACCACCCAGTTCTGGAACCTATCGTACGCCTACGTCACCACCTCCGAAGAGTTCTATCAATACTACCGGGACTTCGGTGAACGGCCCAAGTGGTCATATCGGATAAATATCGCCAGGTCGATAGAGACGGACATCCAGGGAAACACGGTTGAATCCATATACATTTTCAAGGACGAGGGTGACGACCGCCATGGGCTCACGCGTGGTGCAATGAGCGAATCGGACCTGAAGATGGGGACCAGACTGCTTACGACCACCCATGCCGAGAAGATATTCAGGGTGGACGATGAGATCAAGGCGATGGCGTTCAAGAACAATAACCTCAAGAAGGATATTCAATTCAAGTACACCGTACTGGGCATCAATTCGGATAATAACCCCGGCATGATGTTGATCCAGCAGCTGACGGGCCTCTCGATGCCCACATCTGACAACGCATATGAGGTCAAGGCGGGAGAGGTCTGGACCGGGGGAAGCACCTACTCTGCGGCGGCGGATGCAAATTCAGGTCAGCTTCTATATGTGACCGAGATAAAGGGATCGGAGCTGGCGTCCATCTTCGGAGAATGATAAAAATAAACGAGGGAAATGACTTGGCATTAAGGAAAGCGATCTACGCAATCATCTTCTCGGCCATTGTGGTCAATGCGGGCGTGGCCTTTTGGGAAGGAGGCTTTCCCGTTGATATGGACAGGATCACCGATCCAGGCCCCGGTGGCCTGCCCGTTTCGAATTCGATAGAGGTACCCTTTCCCGGAGATGGGGACACCTGCACGTACGATCACTCCCTTGGGCTGAACCTTATCAGGACGACTGGGGATGGCACCGATTCGGGACTCTACCTGCTGGATGGAGAGCAGGTACGGAAATGGACCGCTTCCTCCGTTGAGAGGGACCTGACGGGTATACACATCATGTCGTATGTCCCATCCAATGGACAGGAGCTGACATACGAAGGGGGTATTGACCAGAAGGGGTCGATCGAGAGGGGGCCGGACGGCGTTTTCATCAGACAGCTCCGCGGCACATCGCTTTCATTCGACCCATCCAAGCTTGGACCTTCCATGGATTCGGAGGTAGAGGTGACCAGTTTCATCTATTCCGAGCCCTGGGAGGATATCATCTGGACAGGGCTGCTTGATACGAACAGGACCTTTTCGGATGGTGACTCGGGCTCGTTCATGCTTTCTATGAACGTCGATGAGGCGGCCCTGTCCATTGAGGGCGCGCGGGTCGAATGGTCTGTGACGGAGCTGGTCAGGACCCCAATCGAGAACCTGGTGAACATCGAGGCCTCCGTTCTGACGGGAAGGGACATCAGGATAACGTATACGTTACAGTTCACGGATGGCGTCCCGTGGCCCACGTCTCTGGAGCTCGACCTTGAGGGCAGTTACGATACCGAGGAGGGTCCGATCCAGATCCAGATGGCCCTCTCCAAGGACGAGGTCGGCAGGTTGATAGGCGATGGAGAGCCCGTGGACCTTCTGCCGTCCAGGCCGGCCATGGCCTCTGGATCGGGCCTGGATATCAGGACGATGGGAACAGTTGTCACGGAGGGCTCTGCGGAAAGCTCATTTGCGTTCACTCCGGAGGAGGCGTTTGAACATACACTGGACAGGAGCGCCAACCTTCAGGCCTATATGGACACATCTCCCGGATCGACCACGTACTTCTGCGAGTACTTCAGGAACGAGACCGGACTTACAATGCTGGTATGGAACATCACCCTCTCCGCTGGAGCGGACGACGCATACCCCGGATATTTCTTCTCGGTGGGGATGCCTGAAAGGGGGGTTGTGGGGGAGAATAAGAACCTGGTGATCCTGCAAGAGGGGAAGATCTCCTGTTCAAGTTCCTCTCCTGCAGGGAGGAGGTCCCTGACCCTTTCTGCTCACGAGAAGGTCCTGAGGGATGATGGCCTTCTATCGGAGGTGTTCTTCGATGGGGATGGGTACGTTGATACATACGGTCTGAAGATCATTTCAAGAGGGGATCCCGCTTCTCCGTTCTCGGCCATGGCCCGCCATACGCTTGGTATGGGGAGCTCGGGATCGAGGGACCTGTTCGTATCTCTTTCACAGGACGATGAGGATCAGAAGATCAATTACATCTCGGTAGTTGACGGGGGGACAGGACAGCTCCTCACAAGGACCGTGGAGACGGGCGGCTACGTGGCGCTCCTCCAGAAGATGGAACTGATCTGAAGCGGGATCGCTTTATCTCTTTCAACAACTATTGGGATTTCACCAAAATATTTATTAGCCCGCTAATAGATATCATTCATGGTGTGACCATGAACGTTAGCGTTGAGGTAACTGGAAATCTACTAGATTATCTGGACCAAAAGGTCAAGCAGGGATTTTATAAGAGCAGGTCTGAGGTTGTAAGAAACGCGATAAGATTGATGATCCAGAAGGATCTAGAGGAACAGCTAAGGCAGAAAGGACTTGATCCAGAAACATTCAAAGAGATCAAAAAGGAAACCTCGGGTGAACTACTTGTCAAGAAATTCAAAGGACTTACCAAGGATAATAATTGACACCTCAACACTTTTCTCAGCCTTCTACAACAGAAAGGGAAATGAAGCGTATCTTCTGGAGCTTGCGGACCAGGGAAAATGTGTGATGATCATCTTTGATTACGTTATCGAGGAAATTCGATCTGTATTCAGAAGAAAGGATCTCGACATTGAACTTGTATATGACCTTCTTGATAACTATCACAACATCACAATTTCATCATTGGAAGAGATCACTTTCATGGAAAATATTCTGTCAAAGGAAATGATCAATGATCCCCTGGATAGGCCCATCTTCATATTTGCGAAACGAGAGATAGATTCAGATGATAGGACTTATTTTGTAACAGGTGACAAGGGATTTTTCAGGAAAGGAGCAAAGGAAGAATTACGGAATAGAGTTCTCCATACATCAGAAGCGATTGACCTAATTTTGAATTCAATATAATATCCTGATATTGCGTGATAATGAAATTTTTCATCTTCTGATCAAGGAGGATCGTCCAACAAATGAAGGTACCTTATAGGAAAATTATGCTGTTGGATCCTTCATGGTCCCCATGAAGATGATGTTACCAGTGTCATTCTGCTTGATCATGTACAGGAAAGGGCTGTTTGCGTTGAAGAAATGTTGATTGCCGGCCGAAGTTTCCCTCATTACAACTGCGGTAGCTGCTGCGGCTTCAGTCCCCTTCTCATCCACCTCTATGAACGTCTGATGTATGATGTTGGAGATGTATGGGTCCATACCCTGATCCGACATTCCCGTAAAATCTGCATCTCCAGGCATGAATGCATCTTTCATCCCCAGCTGTTTCATGATCGGGACCAGCTCATATTTGGTCTCCAGCTTGAACTTGGGGATGTGGATCTCCATCTCGGCATCCGAGAAGCCGTTGTTGATATCGGAAATGGTATTCAGATCGATATCCCTGACGTAGGAATCGATGTCACCATCTTTGGGTAGGACGATGACCATGGAGAGGGTTTCACCCTTGTAGGGGAGCTCAATGGCCTGGACCGCGTCATCCTCGTAATAGGGCAGTTTGTCATCATCCTCCACCTTCAGGAACATCATGGGCACCTCCACATCACCGCCCGGTGCGTGGAAGGGCCGGTCTTCAGTATCATCCTCGTTGAACTCGTAGACCCACTCTCCCTTGAAGTAGATGGCGTTTGTGAGCACCATGTAGGTCAAGGAGTCGACCACACCCTGTGGTATCAGGTCCATTATCTTATCATTGGTCTGGTTCTCCACCCAGGTGTTTATGGTCTCCCTGCACGCCTCGGGATCGGCGATGTAGTCCAGCTCCTGGACCTTGCCGTAATAATACTGTTTGATGGTGTCAATGAACAGCTCCTTCCACTCGTACTGTGTCTTGGGCCAGATAGCATTGGCCGTTGCGAGATCGTATTCGGTGCTGCCTTTGTTTATATCGTTCTGGATCCTTGCAAATGATGCGAGCCTGACCGGGTCGTTGGCAGGGAGGTGAAGGACATCCGCCATCTCGTCCGCGGTGTTCCCTCTTGCGCCCTCGTATGTCATTGAGAGAGCTGTGAATATCGAATAGGGGGAGATGAAGATGTTCCCGTCGTCCTCCTCGATCAGCTTCTGGAGGATGTCGATCCCGAACTGATTGTTGGCGTCCACCATGTCATCGACGCCGTCATCCGTCGCGTTCCGTTCGTCAAGGAGGGGCCCCGCCCAGTCCCCGACGACGAGGTCGTTCACGCCGTTATTGTCTCCATCATCGTCCCGGAGAAGTACGTAACCGAGCACCGATGCCGTGAGCAGGACCATCACCACTGCGATGCCCATTCCGATCTTGACCTTCTCTCTTGTCATGGATGTATATTGCAGTGCTTGTTATAACGGGTTATTGGAACAGTCGTTGGACAACCCATCAATTTTTGATATTGTATTCCACTTATTGGCAGGGGGATAATTTGATATCTCATCAGTCCGTTGAACATTGGGATTTGATCCGATGAGCAGCTTTGTGAACGTTTCCCGATCTGGCAGTAGTGGGAAGTGATTTCCGGAACTCGCGCTAAACGGAAATTTGATAACTGATATTCTCGTTTATTGTGAGGATACCATTTGGATTTCAAATGAATTATCGTCTGGGCCTGAAACTAGGAAAGAAGAGGGGAAGAAAATGATCTGTCCAAAATGTGGTACATCGATACCTCCAAACAGAAATACTTGCATAAACTGTGGAATAACAATTGAAAAAAATAGAGAACTCAATCCAAATGAGGGTGCAGATTCATTTAATTCAAGCTATATTACAGAAGTACCTGACTATGAAAATAAGGAAGAGGATTATCTTTCAATGTCCCTAAGAGCAAAGGATAAATATCCGGCGATCGGCGTAATGGGTGTTCTGATCTTGGTTGGTATTATACTCACATTAATAATCAATATTTCGTATTTCTTCTTACCTTGGTTGAGTTTATTACTATTCTATGGAACTGTCATAATACCTTTGATTGGAATAATTTTCCTACTAACTGGTTTTTATAAAACTGGCGTTGTATTCGGGTATATCTCTTCCGGAATATTATTTCCGTCACTCCCCTATGTAAGAAAATATCTTTCGAAAATATGGAAATGGGGAGAATTCGCAAGTCGTGAAAAAAAGAAGGGTAGTAAGGAGAAGAAGATCCAAGGAGTTATATTGAAGCCTTCAATATTAGTGAAGTTGATTGTAATAATCTCACTCTTAGCATTAATTTCCGCACCTGTGTCCGCTTATCTAATAAAATACAATGAACCCCTTCTATATATTAGAAATTATAACGTCCCTGATAAATATACTTCAGGGTCAATAATCAATATTGGTGTCTCACTCTATAATTATGGTCATCAGTCCGCGAATGAGGATGATATCGTAATTGGTATAGTACATAGTGGTGGAGAAGTGAAATTCGAATGGACGGGTGGCGATATAAAACCATTTGGAATGGCAGATATGGATTGCAGATTTAGAACAGATCTTTTCTTCGATTTAATTAAAGTTTATCTGAATGGTGTATTGGTTGATGAGAAAGAGATAGAGGAATGGTATTTTCCCGGCTAATGGAACAAAAATGGTAGAAAATATAATATGATTTTATCCGACTCTCGCGCAAGAAGGAAAATTTCATATGCCTCCAGGACGATGAGAGGATGGAGTTAATCAAACAGAAACGGTCCCTGCGGGCGCGTTTCTGTGGACATTCGGAAAAGAAGAAGGGATTCGATGAAAGAGACTTCTATTTCTCATGTCCTGCCGAAACGGTCCCTTCGGGCTGCGTTTCGTGGGACATTCAGCCTAACTTTGACATATGAGTACATA
>JAUVCN010000092.1 GCA_030595715.1 Thermoplasmatales archaeon | reverse complement strand
ACGTTTCGTGAACGATGTCTGCTGCGAGGTCCCACTGGGACAGATAGCCGCACATGCGCCACAACCCTGGCACAGGATCTCGTTCACATTTGCAATCTTCTTATCCTCATCGAAATCTATTGCATCGTAAGGGCATATCTGAATGCACAGCTGGCAGCCCGCACAGTTCCTCTGTGTTATCCTGGCCACATTTCCCTTGGTCTCCAGGAAATCTCTTGAGAGGATCGTTGCCGCCCTGGCGCCGGTCGCCTTACCCTGTAGGATGGATTCCTCCAGGAACCTTGGTGAATGTGCGGTTCCACAGAGGAAGATCCCATCTCCGGAGAAGTCCACGGGTCTGAGCTTCATGTGTGCTTCCGAGAAATATCCGTCCTGGTTCAGGGGAACCTTCAATTTCTGACCGATGTCAGTATTGTCCCTGGGGACCATCCCGGTGGACAATGCCAGTATATCAGGGTGGAACCTCACATCCCTTTGCAGTATTCTATCCCAGACTGTCACCTCGAGGTCTCCCTTGTTCAAATTCACACAAGGTTCCCTGTCCTGATCGAACTGGAAGAAGATCACCCCAAGCTCTCTGGCTCGTTTGTACAACCTGTCCTCGCGGAATCCATATGACCTGATATCACGATATAATATGTAGATCGGCAGTTCGGATCTCATCTCCTTCAATCTCACTGCGTTCTTCAGGGCATTTGTGCAGCAGATCCTCGAGCAGTAAGGATGCTCATCGTTCCTGGACCCCACACACTGTATCATCACGACCTCTTTGAGATCGGAGAGATATTTCTCATTGGCTGCGATGTCCGATTCAAGCTCCTTCTGCCTGACCACCTTGTCACTGTTACCGTATTCATATTCCGTTGGTTCATAGGCCTCGGCACCAGTCGCAACGACGACAACGCCATGCTGGACCATCTCGGAACCTTCCGAGGTCCTTATCTTCGATGTGAAGTTCCCCACGTAACCCGAGATCTCCTCGAGCTCGGAATTCATGTGGACATCGATACGTTCATGTTCCAGCACTTTCCGTATCGTGTCGTTGAGTAGTTGAACAGGGTCCTCATCTCTCACACCCAGATGTATATCCCTCAGAAGACCTCCCAGGTCCTCCTCCTTTTCCACAAGATGTACATTGAATCCCTGGTCGGCCATGGAAAGGGCGGAGCTCATTCCGGCAATACCTCCACCGATGACCAGTGCTTCCGGGATCACCGGAAACTTCTGATGGGACACCGGGACCATGTCCGCTACCTTGATGACTCCCATCCTCACCGTTTCAATAGCCTTCAGTGTGGCAAGATCGGGTCTGTCACGATGGACCCAGGAGTTCTGGTCCCTGAGGTTCACCATCTCGAAAAGGTGTGGGTTCAATTCGGCCTCTCTCAATGTATCCTGGAAAAGAGGTTCATGGGTCCTTGGGGTGCAGGAGGCAACGACGACCCGATTGAGACCCATGTCAATTATCTTGTCTCTCATTCTCACAAGTGAATCCTGGGAACATGTGAACGTTTCATCATCCGCATATGCTACATATGGCAGTGTCTTGGCATATTCCACTACCTTTGGTACATCAATGACACCTCCGATATTGATGCCGCAGTGGCAGATGAAAACACCGATCCTGGGGAAATCGTTCATGACCGAACGTTCCCGTGGGTAATCCTTGACCGTTATCTCCGTACCTCTGACATCTGCGATATCCCTTGCAGCCTCGGCTGCAGCTGCAGATGCCTGGGTCACGCTCTCCGGGATATCCTTCGGTTCGGTGACGGTTCCGGAAGCATATACACCCGGTCGGCTGGTTGTGACGTGAGAATATGGATCGGTCTCGACGAAACCATAACCGTTCAGGTTCACGCTCAGGGCCCCGGCAAGGTCTCCAAGTGAACTGCACGGTTCAAGTCCGACCGAGAGGACGACCATATCGTAGGTATCCTCCTTCACATTCCCATCGGAGTCCACATATCTTATCGTCAATTCCTTGGTCTCACTGTTCTGTTCGATCCTAGGGACACGGGATCTTCTGAATACGACGCCGTATTCATCCCTGGCCCTCTCGTAATACTTATCGAAATCCTTACCAAATGATCTCATATCCATGAAATAGAGATGGGCATCCAATCCAGGGACGTGCTCCTTGGCGATCACAGCTTCCTTTATGGAATACATACAACAGACAGATGAACAGTAAGGATTGCTGCAGCTCTCATCTCTGGAACCAACACACTGGAGCCATGCGATCTTCATAGGCTCTTTTCCATCGGATGGCCTTTTAACATGCCCTTTGTACGGTCCGGAGGCGGAGAGCATCCTCTCGAATTGAATGGATGTCAATACGTTGGGATAGATGTTGTATCCGTAGCTTCCGCCAGTTGGCGGTACATACTCATCGAATCCTGTGGACATTATAATAGAACCGACCTCTATGGTCTCCGAACTTTCAACCATGTCATGGTCGATCGCACCTCTCTTGCAATGTTCGACACACTGTTGGCACTCACAGCAACTACTGCAATTCAAACATCTCTTAGCTTCACTGACAATTTGTTCGAGAGTGAATGTGGATTCTATCTCCTTGAAGGTTGATATCCTCTCTTCATCATCCAACATCTCGGACGATTGTCTCGGAGTATGATCTATTCTGGCCGATGAAGGGATGTCGGATCCGATCTCTTCCTTCGGCTCTCTTCCCTCTGCAATGTCCTCGCTGTTCAGGTATCTGTCAATTGAGATCGCTGCCTCATGACCGGACATTATCGCTTCAACTGCTGATGCTGGTCCTGTTACTGCATCCCCGCCAGCGAAAACATCAGCCTGAGATGTCTGAAGAGTAATGGGATCGGCCTCTATCTTTCCATCCTCTATCCCGATACCGCTTCCCTTGAGTGAGGCCGGATCGACCTCCTGCCCTATTGCGAAAATGACCATATCACATGGAAGTTGCTTTATTGAACCCTCGATGGGAACAGGCTTCCTTCTTCCACTGTTATCTGGTTCGCCAAGCTCCATTTCCTGACAGGATAAATGGGTCTCACATGCATTGGCGATCATCTTCATGGGAGAGATCAGCATCTCGAACTTGACCCCTTCTTCCTTTGCCTGATCTATCTCATCCATGTGAGCAGGCATCTCGGTCAGTGTCCTCCTGTAGACCACCGTGACATCTCCACCCAATCTCTTCGCTGACCTGGCACAGTCCATTGCAACATTTCCACCACCGACGACGAGTACCCTGTGTCCTTTGAGGTGATCTGATGCTAATCCTTCGGAATTGACCTGGTGAAGGAAATCGATCCCCTGTAGAAGGTTATCCGGGGAGCAGCCATCCAACTTGATCTCCTTGGACCTCCATGATCCCACTGCAACATAGAATCCTTCGAATCCCTGATCGCGGAGGGATGGGAGATCGATATTTCCCCCCAATCTCTTGTTATAATCAATATTGAAAGATCTATCCTGGGCCAGTATTTCTATCTCATTTTCCAGATAATCGTTGGGCAATCTATAGGAGGGGACGCCATATCGCATCATACCTCCTCCCTTTTCTTCAGCCTCGAAAACAGTGACCTGATATCCCATCTCGGATAGGTCGGATGCAGCGGTCAGACCGGCTGGCCCTGCGCCTATAACCGCTATCTTCCTTTGATCTCCTCTTACCACAGGTGCACTCCACCCATCGATCTCGGAGTAGTTCTCTTGGGATACCTTCCTGGCTTCATCCACCTCATCCGGATGCTCGTAAGCCCAGTCTGCGATGAACCTCCTGATATTGCAAATGGAAACCGGCTTATCTATCTCACTCCGGTTGCAATCGGTCTCGCAGGGATGATAACATATCCGTCCCATGGATCCAGGTAATGGGATCCTTTCTCTTATCAGGTTGAAGGATTCTGCAAACCGTTCCCGTGAAGCCAGGGCAATGAATCCCTGTGCATTTAGATCTGCAGGACAGGAGATGCGGCATGGTGCTCTCTTCTCATCCTTGTCGATGGCAAAAATATTTGGGATAGCCTGGGGAAATGGTTGAAAAATAGCCCTCCTGTCCCCTATGCTCTCATCGAATTCAGAGGACATGCTTACAGGGCAGTGTTCAACACACTCACCGCATCCATTGCATCTGTCCATATCCACGAATCTGGGATTCTTCATTACTGTGACCTTGAAGTTTCCCACTTCACCTTCGACTTCCTTCACCTCAGTATTGGTCAGTATCTCGATATTGCTGTGCCTTCCGGCATAGACCAGTTTTGGAGCAAGTATACACATTGAACAATCGTTTGTTGGAAATGTTTTATCAAGCTGGGGCATGGTTCCTCCGATCGATAGACCTTTGTCGACCAGAAAGACCTTGAAACCTGCGTCCGCCAGATCCAATGAAGATTGTATCCCTGAGATCCCCCCGCCAATGACCATTACCGAACCCATTTTCGAGGAACCTTTCTCCATTTTGATATCCTCCTTTGCAGCTGCCATCTATAGCACCTCGTCGATCATCCTGACCAGCTGTTGCTTGGTGTAGTTCTTGTGAATGCTGGCGTTCGAAGGACATGCAGCGATACAGGACCCGCATCCAGTACACAGGGCATCATCCACCTCGGCGATCCCGGAGACCTCATTGAGGACCCGGGCAGAGTAAGCACATACTTCCACACAAACTCCGCATCCGACACACACATCGGGATCGACCCATGCAATCAGGGGATCGTTCTCGAGTTCATCTTTCGTCAGGATCGCAGCAGCCCTTGAAGCAGCACCGCTGGCCTGAGCCACGGTATCAGCAATATCCTTCGGTCCCTGTACGCAACCTGCTATGAATATACCGTTGACGAACGTGTCCATGGGTCTGAGCTTCGGATGAGCTTCAAGAAGGAATCCATCCCCGCTCCTTGACAATCCCATGATCCTCGAAAATTCCTCGGAATCGGCTCTTGGAACAAGTGCCGGAACGAGAACTACCAGATCCGTGCCGATCTCGAAGAGCTTGTTCGTGGTGGTGTCGAAAACATCTATGGTGATGTTGTTCGGGTGTACCCGAACTTCTGATGGTCTTCCTCTGAAAAAGCTGACCCCTTTCCCACGGATATTTCGGTAGAACTCCTCATACCCCTTTCCGAACGATCTGATATCGTTGTAGCATATGTTGATCTCGACCTCACTTCCGAGTTTTTCCCTGAGAAGATACACATGCTTCAAGGCCGACATGCATCCGATTCTGCAACACCAGGTGCATTCGGTCTCATCCCTGGAGCCGGCACAAAGTATGAAAGTAACGGACCCTGGCTTCTCTCCCGATGATGGAAGAACCACATTTCCTTCGGTGGGTCCGGAGGAACTTATCAACCGCTCGAGCTCCAATGTGGTGATCACATCCCTTGATCGGGTGTAACCATACTCGAAGAGCTTCTCCGGGTCCAGAAGGTCATATCCCGTCGCCACGACAATGGTACCGACATTGATTTCCACATCCTCGTCGGTCTGGGAGAAATCGATCGCATCCGGCTCGCATGCCTTTACACATAGGGGGCCATCCCCGCATTTACCGAACTTCAACATCAAACAATATTCAGGATCGATAGTTGCCTTCAGGGGAATGGCCTGCGGGAAAGATATGTATGCAGCACTGCGTTTTCCAAGGTTGAGATTGAAAGTATCTGGTACGTGTCCTGATATCCTGCAGGCTGTCGTGCAGTCGAAACATCCGTTGCATTTGTTCAGGTCGACATATCTGGCCTTCTTCTTGATGTTCACCCTGTAATTTCCAACGGACCCATCGACCTTGGTAACCTCGGAATAGGTCATCAGCTCGATATTCGAATGGTTCTTGACCTCCATCATCTTTGGAGTAAGGATACATGATGAACAATCGAGGGTGGGGAATGTCTTGTCAAGTTGGGCCATTTTCCCCCCGATGGTAGGTTCCTTTTCAACAAGGGTCACCTTGAAACCGTCATCTGCTATATCGAGTGCCGCCTGGATCCCTGCGATGCCTGCGCCTATGACCAGGGCTTCGGGTATCACCGGTGTCTTGGATTTCTCGAGCGATTCCAGAAGAGCGGCCTTCGCAACGGCAGCGCTCACCAGTTTCTTGGCCTTTGCAGTTGCCTCTATGGGATCATCATGGGCCCAGGAACATTGCTCGCGAATATTCGTGATCTCCACGTTATATGGATTCATCCCGCCATCTTCCGCTACATTTCGGAACGTATGCTCGTGCATCCTCGGCGAGCAGCTGGCGATAACGACCCCATCCAGTTCATGCTCCGTTATAGAGGCCTGGATCAACTTTGCCCCGGGATCCGAGCACATATATTTGTACTCGGTCGAATAGACCACGTTATCGAGCTTGGATGCATACTCGGCAACATCCTTGACATCGACCTTGGATGAGATATTGATACCGCAGTGGCAGATGAATACCCCTATTCGTTTCACGTTTGCACCTCCCCGCCAATGATCATATCTACCGGGCTCAGGTTCAATTCTATCCCGAGTTCATCTTTGTCGACCCCGAAGGCCAATCCCATCAACTGGGTCAGGTAAAGGACAGGGACCTTC
Organism: Thermoplasmatales archaeon; assembly: GCA_030595715.1. Classification (GTDB taxonomy): domain Archaea; phylum Thermoplasmatota; class Penumbrarchaeia; order Penumbrarchaeales; family Penumbrarchaeaceae; genus Penumbrarchaeum. Next base: position 6,100 of record JAUVCN010000092.1, on the reverse strand, counting down.
AACTTCGCACCGACGGTCTCACCTGCTTTCTTCTGTTTGGAGTCATACATCTTGTGACACCACGGGCATGAAAGTGCCATTCCGCTGAATCCCTGATCCTGGATCGCCTTCAATTTCTGACCTGTCTTTGTCAAAGAGGTCTCGGGATGGACCGGTAGGAGGGGAGCTCCACAACAGTCCAGTTTTTCAGCATAATCCTCAGCTTTCGCTCCCAGAACATCCAGGATCCGTTCCATCATCTGTGGGTTCTCGGAGTCCACCGGTCTGCCGAGCTCCGATGGGCGGTGGATGTGGCAGCCGTAATGGGTGGCGAAATTGAGCTCCGAAAGCGGGGAGATCACTTTCTCCTTGACCGCATCCAGTCCGATCACGTCATGGACCAGATCGAGTATGTGGAATATCTTCGAAGTTCCCTTGTATTCAAGGTCCTCACCTGAGAGTTTTCCGTTCACTCTCTCTTTCATTGCTTCGTCCTTATCGAGTATCCTCTTGGCTTCGCTAAATGCCAGATGACACATTGGACATGGGATCAGAATGTCAAGCCCCTCCTTCTCACAGATGGCAATGTTTCTGGCAGAAAGGGTCAGGGTCATCATCTGGGAGATGGATTTAAGAGGTTCACCACAGCACGAGAAACCCTCAAGGTCCACGACTTCCACTGAAAGCATCGGGAGGACCTTTTTCAAAGAGATCTCATATCCATATTGTTCTGTCGGCATCAGACATCCGGGATATAGTGCTACCTTCATGATGTTCCCTCTTACACCTTCTCCATTGCTACTGTCATCACTGTTGACTGGAACTTGGCCGGGTCCTTCGGTTTGGAACATTCCGACAAGCCCATATCTTCTCGTTTCCTGATCTCACCGGAACGGGTCGTCACCTGCTGGACATCCTGCATCAATCCCATCCCCATCACGGATTGAAGCATGGCAGTGAAATCACCGGGAACCTGCTTTCCACTTGCAACGGCCAGGTTCTTCAAGGTGAATAGAATGTTGACCGGAGCGACCCCCTGTGGGCACCTCTCTTTGCATTTGAAACAGGACATGCATGTCCAGATGATATCCGAGTTGATCATCTCATCAATGAGGCCTCTCTTCAGGAGGGCTACGATCTTGTGGGGTTCAAGCTCAAGAAGTTTGTGTGCCTCGCATCCGGATGTGCATTTTCCACACTGGAAACAGTAGTCAGATACCTCCTCCATCAACTTCTGCAACCGATCGTTTATCTCTTTCCTCTCCGCTACCTGCGCTTCTGCCATGGAGGTCAGATCTGTTATGGTCATGGGATCACCCCGTATGTTTTGGTCGATGAGAGCGTGGGATGCGTCACATCTTCTGTTCGATATCGTCAATGAGACCTCGATGCGTCCGATGAAGGTCGTCTTATTCCCATCGACCGAGGACCGACGAATTGAACGACCATGCTCCGATTCAACGCGAGATCGAGGTTGTTCTATCCTTATGCCGATCACACAAAGCATCCCCGATGCTTCACCATGATGGAACCATAAATGGTCCTTCATGCCTCAGGCCCTGTTCGATCGGTATGGTTTCACAACTTCCCATCATCAAAGGATACTTTTGACCTAATACTATCATTATATAAATATTCTGTAATATCCTTTCTAATCATTGTAATGTTCCAACACTTCCGATACACCAACCATTACTCCCTATCAATAATATAATAACCGTTAGAAAGTTGCTTTTGCCCGCTTATTTGGCATGATATCATCAAAATGATGCCGTTCATATGCCGATTATGGTTAGATCGATAGATCGAATGTGCAATAGTGCCACATAAATGCACAATGGATTTCATTAAGGAGAATATTGGCATATAGGCTGATATTCATGACCTTGACATGATGTCAATATGTAGAGTTAAAAAGGATCATCGGCCACCCCATATTGGAATGACCGGGACATACTCAAAGATCGGGCCGATCCCGATAGTGATCATAGATCCATATGTGAACGTAGCCCCTTCAATGAATGGAGAAGGCATCACTTCTTCTGCTTGATCGCTTCGATCAGTTTCGGCAGGACCTTGTAGATGTCCCCGACGATCCCGTAATCCGCAGAATTGAATATTGGTGCATCGGGGTCCTTGTTTATTGCAACGATGATCCCTGAATCCCTCATTCCCGCAACATGCTGTATCTGGCCGGAGATGCCGCAGGCAATATAGAGCTTGGGTTTTACCTTGTGGCCTGACAGGCCGATCCAATGGTCCTCCGAAAGCCATTTGAGATCAGCTGCGATGGGCCTGGAACATCCAAGGCTCACACCGTTCAATACTCCTGCGAGGTCCTTGATCAGTTTCAGGTCATCGCTTGACTTGAAACCTCTTCCGCAGGAGACTATGACCTCTGCATCCTCTACATTCGCCCCCTCGGAGATCATGGTCTGCACGTTGACGATCTTTGATGGATGTTCGCCGGGAGCCAGGTCAATTACCGCGATCTCCCCTGTCCTTCCGGAGTCCTCCGGAAGGGGATCGAAAGCCTTTGACGGAACCGTTATGATCGCCGGTCCACCTGTGAACATCTCCCTGGAAATGGCATTTCCGCTGTAGACCACCCTCTCCGTGACAACGTTATCACCTTCAAGTTCGATCTTGTTCACATCGGTTGCGGAACCTGCATCCAGTTTGGCCGCCAGACGTGGAGCCAGCTCCTTACCGTTCTTTGTGGATGAGATCAGGATAATGGATGGCCCTTCTGCCTTAATGGCCCCTTCCAGTATGTCGGATGCCTCTTCCACCTTGAACTCAACCATGGAGCTGCCTGCGATCAAAACCTTGTCCGCGCCGTGTTTGATATATTTCTCGGCTATCGAATTGCCGTCCGGTCCAAGGACCAGTGCCTTGAGCGACGTGCCTTTGGCATCTGCGAGCTCCCTGCCCTTTGCTAACAGTTCTATCCCATTCTTTTCCAAATCAGAAAATATCATCACCATTGGAATCACCCCAGTACTCCATCCTTGGCAAGGCTTCCGGCAAGTTCGTTCACAGCCTCATCGATGTCATCTTTGTAGATGACGTTCTTCCGTTCCATAGCAATACCCATGATATCCACGATCTTCACCTTCGGTGTCTCTCCATCCATGGAAACATCCGCCAGTGTCCAATCATTAATGGGCTTGTTCGCAGATCCGAGGATCTGCATCAGGCTAGGGAGCCTTGGCTCGTTCACTTCCTTGGTAACGGTCACCAGAGCCGGGTAGGTGGATTCGGTTATCACCATCTTCTCACCCATGTTCCTCTCCGCCACGACCTTGTCCGTATTTGCATCGACCTTGAAAGCATATGTTAGCTGAGGTATGCCCAGATGTCCGGCGATCCTGGGACCTATCTGCCCTGAGAACATATCAATGGAAGCCTCACCGCAAAGGATTAGGTCGACATCACCGATCTTCTCGATCCCCTTTGCAAGTATCTTCCCTATGACATGATAATCCGCCCCTTCAGGCTGAGGGATGATCACCCCTTCATCAGCTCCCATTGCCAGAAGCTATTTCACTTTCTCCCTGGCATCGGGCGGACCCACTGTCAAGATGGTTATCTTCCCCCCTGTCTTCTCCTTGATCTTGATCGCCTCTTCAACGGCATTCTTATCAATATCGCTTATCTTCTTTCGTATCCCTTCCAGGATCGGTTTGTTCGTTGAGGGATTTATCTTTATCTCCCCGACATCCACTACCTGTTTTGCACAGACCACTATGTTCATTTATATCACTCCATCAGTTGGATCTCACTTCTTTCCTTTCTTCTTGCATTTAGCTTCCATGAGAAGCTTTCTTTTGATATGACCTGATCGTATCTTTGGTAACTCCTTTCCGAGGTCAGGTCGCTCTGACCGTTCCCTCGCCATTCTATCTGAGAAGTGCTCCGGCGATCACCATCTTCATAACCTCGGATGTTCCTTCATAGATGCCGCATATCCTGGCATCACGATAGAGCCTCTCCACGGCATATTCCTTTGTGTAACCGTATCCGCCATGGACCTGGATCGCCTTGTTGGTCACATCAACAGCGGTCTCAGCTGCGAACAGTTTTGCCATTGCAGCTTCCTTGCTTATTCTCTTTCCCTGGTCCTTCACATAGGCCGCGTTGAGTACCAGATATCTGGCAGCTTCCACCCTTGTGGCCATTTCCGCTATCATCCACTGAATGGCCTGGAACTTTGCTATGGGCTTGCCGAACTGCTGTCTGGTCTTCGAATATTCTATCGATTCATCAAGGGCTGCCTGAGCGATGCCAACTGCCTGTGAGGCTATCCCTATCCTGCCACCATCAAGGGTGGCAAGTGCGATCTTGAATCCATCTCCTTCCTTCCCGAGAAGGTTCTCCGATGGAACCTCCATATCCTCGAAAACAAGTTCGGATGTAAGGGATCCGTTGATCCCCATCTTATCGAATATTCCCCCTATGGAATAACCTTTGAAATCGCTCTCCACAATGAAAGCGCTGATACCCCTTGCTCCTGCTTCCTTGTTGGTAACAGCGAAAATGATTATGAGCCCCGCCTTCGGACCGCTTGTGATGAAGGTCTTGGTGCCGTTGACGATATAAGTATCACCTTTCAATACAGCAGTGGTCTGCATGGCTCCTAGGTCGGAACCTGCGTTGGGCTCTGTCCCACCGAAGGCACCCATCTTTTCTCCCCTAGCGAGTATTGGAAGATATTTCTTCTTCTGCTCCTCGGTGCCGTAATATATGATCGGCCAAGCGGTAAGGGAGTTGTGAACCGAAGTGACGACACCTGTCGAAGCGCAGGCCCGTGAGATCTCCTCGATGACCGTTGCATAAGTTACATTATCCAGACCAGCTCCGCCATATTCCTGGGGAATGATGGTCCCAAGTATTCCGAGGTCCGCCATCTTCTTCAGGGACTCGGTGGGATACTCTTCCTTTTCATCAAGTTCGGCCGCTTTTGGCCTAACTTCCTTCTCGGCGAATTCCCTGACCATGTTCCTGACCATTCTCTGCTGTTCATTGAGTTCGAGAATCATGCGCCGCCCCATTGTGTAGGAAAAAAATAAAGGTTTCTATAATACAGGGGTAATTACGTCGATAGAACAAGACAGAAAGTGAGATCGTGTCAGGTGTAAGGCCAAACCAGTTGAACGAACCACCCTTACATCCCAAAGTAATAAATCAAATATTGGGAATATGGGGTTTCAGCATGTCTTATAAAAGGGGTTACGTCCAGGTATACACCGGGAATGGAAAAGGTAAGACCACTTGCTCGCTTGGTCTTGCCCTCAGGGCAACCGGTGATGGGAACAAGGTCCATATCATCCAGTTCATGAAGGGACGTAGATACAGCGAGATAGATGCCATTGAATTCGTTCCGGGAATGACCATAGTCCAATGTGGAAGGGACGAGTTCGTCTCCAAGGAAGACCCCGAACAGATCGATATCGATCTTGCAATGGATGGCTTTGAAAAAGCCAAGGAAGCCGTCCTATCCGGGGATCATGATATGGTCATCCTCGATGAGATCAATGTGGCAATGGACTACAATTTGATCGATGTGGATGAGGTCATAGACCTGATCTCAAGGAAACCTTCCACCCTGGAGCTGGTGTTGACAGGAAGATATGCACCCCAGCGTATAATCGACATAGCGGATCTCGTCACCGAGATGAAAGAGATCAAACACTTCTACCGGAAAGGCGTGGAAGCCCGAAAGGGAATAGAATTCTGAGACGAAAAGGATGTGTGAGGATGTTCGACAAGGAGACCCTCGAGAAGCTTGCGAAGAGAAAGAGAGAATGGGAGACCAGAAGTTATCTTCCACTGAAAGAGAAGAGGCCGGAAACCAAAGAGAGTTTCGAGAATCTCTCATGGACCGGTATCGGGCCATTATATACACCTCTTGATGTGAAGAACAGGGACTATTTCGAAACTACCGGTTTTCCGGGAGAGTTCCCATATCTGAGAGGCGTCCATTCCACGATGTACAGAAGCAAGGCCTGGACCATGAGACAGTTTGCAGGATTCGGAACTGCCGAGGAGACCAATAAGAGATACAAGTATCTGCTCGATCATGGTGAGACGGGGTTGAGCGTGGCGTTCGATTATCCGA
>JAUVCN010000087.1 GCA_030595715.1 Thermoplasmatales archaeon | reverse complement strand
GGTCATCGAGATCAGATCAATATCATCCTCGTAACCGGTGTTCTGACTGATATACATCACATCTCCCGTTTCATCCTCGTAGGACCATATATCCACTTGCCCTATCACGATCAATGAATTCAATATCATAAATAAAGCGATCGCGCTTACTACAATTAGGATCACATTCCTCATTTTTAACTCCCCCAATATCTCTGATGGAAGCTATGTGACTATTGATACTTGATATTTGTCCACATTGGCCTTTATCGATAGAAGAGACCGTTACCAGGGTACTAATGTGGTCCTATCTGGAAATTATTACATTTTCCGATCATATTCAAGCAGGGACCTTATCGGTACCCGAATACATCTCCTCGACAATATCCCCATATCTTTCCATTATCACTCTTCTCTTGTTCTTCAGAGTAGGGGTGATCTCATTGGCAGCCTGCGAGAATTCCTCTGACAGAAGAGTGAACTTCTTGATCTTCTCGAAGTTGGCAAGCTCCTTCTGGACCACTTCTATGCGCTCGTTATAGAAATCGATGATCTCCTTTTTCTTCACGAGGACCTCACGAGAAGAGAATGTTATCCCTTTCTCCTTTGCATATTCTTCCAGAGCTTCGAAATAGGGAACGACCAGAGCAGATAGATAGTTCCTGTTGTTACCAATGGCAAGGATCTGTTCAATATAATGGTCCTTTCCGACGACGAGTTCTATCCTTTGCCTCGCAATGTTCTTCCCTGTCGATGTGATTATGATATCCTTGATCCTGTCCGTGATCTTGAGGAATCCATCCTTATCGAAATCCCCAACATCCCCGGTCCTCAACCAGCCGTCGATGAATGTCTCTTCGGTGAGTTCGGGTTTATTGTAATACCCTTTCATGACATTTGGACCCTTTACCAGGATCTCCTTATCATCACCCAGTTTCACCTCAACGAAAGGAGCTGTTTTTCCAACCGTTCCAAATCTGATATCGGTTGGTCTGTTCATGGAGATGATCGGAGATGTTTCCGTCAATCCATACCCCTCGCATACGATCACGCCGGCAGAAAGGAAGAACTCCCCGATCTCTTTCAGCAATGGAGCACCGCCAGAAGCGAAGAACTTCTTGTCTCCCCCGATAATATTTCTGAGTTTGCTTAGAACCAGCTTATCAGCGATCCTGTATTTGAAAGAGAGGAACGACCCCGGAATCTTGCTTTCTGTCTTCAGTGTGTTGTATCTATACCCCACTCCCATTGACCATTTGAACATGGCTTTCTTGATAGGTGATGCTTTTCTGAGCTTCTCGTTTGCAGTGGAATATATCTTCTCGAACAGCCGGGGAACAGAAACCATTACTGTTGGTCTAACCTCCTCCATGTATTCTCTGACCAACTTGGGATCATCAATGTAATGGTTCACCGCACCGGAATAGAAAACGAAATATGACCAGGCTCTTTCGAACACATGCGATAGAGGCAGGAAACAGAGGGACCGATCCTCAGTTCCAACATCGAAATATTTGTCAACGGTATCCACCTGGTGAAAGAAATTAGAATGATCAAGCATGACCCCTTTTGGTTCTCCGGTAGTACCGGAAGTATAGATTATAGTGGCAAGTTCATCGGACCTGAAGGAGGACATGTCCTTTCGGATCCCGGAAAAGATACCATCATCAACCTTGAAGTTCCAAAGTCCCTGAAAATCAATGGTGTTCGGGAAAGAACCGTTCACAAATGATATGACAGTGAGGTCCATTTTTTTCATGAATGGTTTGACCTTTTCATATTGTTCTTTGGATCCTATCATTATAACCTTGCTTCCCGAATCCTCAATGATGTATCTGGCCTGTTCAGATGTGCTGGTTGCATAGATCGGGACTGAAGTTGCCCCTATCGTAAGTATAGAGAAATCGGATATGGCCCATTCAGGCATGTTATCGGAGAATATTGCAACCTTGTCGCCCTTTTTCACCCCCAATCCCTTCAGCTTGAAGGCTACCTTGAGGATCCTTTCCGAAAGGCCACCATATGTGATGGTTTTCCAGGTTCCATTGACCTTCCATTTCATTGCTGGTTGGTCCGGTATCTCATCACCTTTGGACAGGACCATTCTTGCAAGATGTCTTTTCTCCATTGTGTATCTCCTTCTACTGTTATGTGAGAAGAGTAATTACCTTTATCGGAATAAATTCCATCAATAATTCATTTAAATGTAATGAACATGTAGATGATTCAGTTTCAATGAACATGCAGTTAAATATACTATTTTTCATCCATACTGATGTGACCGACTGATAGTATATTTTTTACTGCTAATTGGTTAAGACCGTTACCTACCTATGAATATTTCCGACACATATAGTTATACAATGACCTTCTAATTTCAGAACATCGAACCATTCCCAAACGATCAGCGATGGCCTAGAAAAGAGGCAGTTCGATTATGAACCTGGACCCTCTGCTTTGATCGTCCTTTACCCTGTTCTCTACCTTTATGGTTCCTCTGTATCTCTCGACCAGAGCACTTACAAGCAACAGGCCGATCCCGGTGTGGATCTTTTTTTGCGGGATCTTTCCTCTATTGAACAGATTTATTTTTTGTTCATCCGGTATTCCCGGACCATGATCTGCAATATGCAATATCATTATCTTACCCTTTTCATCCTTGCTGATACGGATATCCAACACGGCCTTTTGCAGGCCCTGGAACTTGATCGAGTTGTGGATCAGGTTAAAGACCACCTCTGAGATTATATTCTCGGTACGAATGTAGATATTCTTTTCATCACATTTCAGGTTGATTTCCAATTCAGTGCCTATGAAAACTACCTTCGCATTCTCAATAGCATCATTTACGACCTTTACCATATCGATCTTCTCATCTAGCCTTTCAACATCCTTTAATCGTGAGAGCATCAGTACATTCTTAACAAGTCTCAGTGTTTCCTCAGTGAGTCTCTTCGAACCATCAAGGGCTTTGTTCAACATTATCTTATTATCGCATGATCCTTTAGCAATTGTCAACCACCCATCTATACCCTGGTGAAGGTTCCCGATATCATGGCCGAGGAGGTCCAGATAGAGTTCAGCCCTGTTCATTTCCAACTCTTTACCCTCTTCTGCGATCTTCCGTTCTTCATTTTCCCTTGAGAGGTCCTCCAGTATCTTCAATGTGACCTTCTCTGAATTTTTCAATGCCCTGTTCGTCATCTGGATCTCTTCCATCAATTCATTAGGTCCTGTCATATCTGTGATCAAAGCGAATGAACCCTGCTTGACCCCATCCATCTCAGGAAGGGTTGTGGCATTGAAATGTGCATGAAAGGTTTCCCCGTTCTTTTTCCTTAATGGTATCTCATAGCTTCGATATTTTGTCCTTGATATCTGCGATGCGTGCTTCTTCATTATTTTCAGATCATCCTCTTCAAAGAAATCAAATATGTGCGTTCCCATTATCTCCTTTTTGGAGTATCCAAGCATATTGCACAGTGAATTGTTCACATCAATTGTTATAAGATCAGGTCCAACCCTCCAGTATCCTTCGGAAGTTGTCTTTATTAGTGTACGATATAATTTTTCGCTCTTTCTCAGTGACTCTTCCACTTGGTTGCGTTCATTTATTTCACTTTTCAATGTAATATTGCTTTTGTTCAAGGCACGCTCGTTCAATAATGCCCGGCGGAAAGAACTTCTAATGCTGCCCGATAACAGAAAGGCCTCAACAGCCGAAATAATAAGGATGGCCATCACTGCAACCATGTCAGCAATTAAGGTTAGATCGCTCATTCCATTGACGATCACACCGGTGACCTCGGCAAGGATTATACTTTGCAGGGAGAGGATCACGATCAAGCTGAACACAATGAGGGAACGTTTACCCAGTAGCAGACCTGCAACCATGATAGCGACCGGAAAAAGCATTATCACGATATCATGGGATCCATCACCGACCAAAAGCATAAAGATCAATGTGATCATGAATGACAGGAGCAATATCCAACTGGCAATCCTGAGGTGATGATACCTTAACAATATATACGATCCAACGACTCCAACCAGTCCCAATATCAGTATCAAACCTGTTTGAAGAAAAAAGAATAGTAAACAATTGAACAGACCTATTACAATTCCAATTATCAGGGTTATGATGGATATTTGAAGAAGACGGGCTATTCTGTTCTGCTCCTCGTCACGGAAGGTTGGTGTTTTCAAATAATATTTCACCCTTTCAAATATCGTTATCGATCCTTTCTTCATCGGGATCAAGGATCACACCCCCTTTCCGTAATTTTTGATATATGATCGTTCATTTTTTCTTTCATCCACATAGGATCATTCCCTATTCCGGATTTGAAACTTACAGATTTTTGCTTTTATAATATGGCATGTAATTTTTCATTTTTGTTCTTCCACTATATAAATAATATTATTTATGTTGAATTTTATTTATAAGCTTTCCCTCCTCACTCTTGAAAACGAATATCTTCTATCGAATACGAGCCATTACTCCATCCCTCCGTTTCTGATGCTATTCAGGGATTCACTTTAATAGGTAAAAAACTTGAAGTGATGATAATACTCTTAGCATATATCAATATTTGATGTTGTGTTGCACCTTGCTTTTAGAATATGGAGGATGAATAATGTTACATACCGATCTGAAACATCTGGAAACAGAGCAGGATATCAGGAATACATTGGATAAGAATGAGAATGTGATGATCTGTTGCGGAAGAATGGGACCAATGTGTATTCCGATCTACGGGATCATGATGGAAATGGAAAAAGAATATCCTCACGTTGCATTCAGAGATATGGAGTTCGACATACCCGGTGCGAATTTCATAAGGTCTCTACCCGAATGCATTAACTTCATGGGACTTCCATTCACGGTCTATTTCAAGAACGGAAAGGTCGTCTCTGCCACGACCAGTATTCAAACCAGGGCCCAGGTTGTAGAAATATTGGACAGGGTATTCGGCAATGCACTGTAGTTTCAGTTAGATCCTCTATACCTGAGGTCCCATATGATATGAATAAAAGTAAATGGACTTTAATGGTGGGATCTTTCAAGATCACTTCAATATAATACCAACCTACAATTCAATTAATATTGTCACATATCAAATTCAAATAAAAATATTGCATGGATCTCCATGCTTGACCTATTGAGAGGAAAATCGATCTTTAACCTATCTTTTATGTCAATGGGGATGGGAGAACATATCCATTTCTCCGGATGATAACAACACAGAGAAGAGGAAGAAGCCCATGAAATTCCTTAAAGAAAGCGTTGTTCGCTATTCTTATCCAGCCTATTGAGCTTCTATCCTCTTTCGCACCAGGATAATAAGGTGCTATTCATATCGCTCCCAGCCAAGGTATCACCTCATGGTTTTTCTACCATTTCCCATGAAGATGACCCATGGATCCATGGGCCCGAATTGCAGGATGTCGAGCATCGTCAGACCCTCTAACATCTTGGCCATCTCCTTGAATGGACGTTTGCAAGTCTGTACCAAAATAGTGTTGGTACCGATCTTTTAGTCATCTCTTCCCAATCGAAGAGAGCGCTGAACACTTCTTTCCTATCCAGGTTCGGAATCACTTTTTCACCTCCTTTTCTCATATTCAAGATGAAAGGATCCCGGCGGACGAAAACGTCCGTTAGTTAAATATACTTCAATCTGCGTATATGTGTTGAGGGATCCAAGTCCTCTCCCTTATTCCCATGATATTTATCAAGGGAGGGGACTCCTCGCTTCATCTCTGTTTTAATCATTGTCGAGTGGTATATTAAGGATTCCTGAAAAAAACCGGGCCGGAATATAGCCTTATTTAAGGTTTTCCCTTGTTTTTAACATCGTTATTAAAGGTGTCGTAAAGTTTTGTTATCTTCAACCATTGAATTTCCGATCCCGTTTTTCAATTGACAAATGAATGGAACCATATGTCAATATTAAATATGATTCCATTTATATACATTTGAGGGCAATGAGAGTTAGCAGAGATGAGCTGGTACTGCTTGGTCTGGACCTTATTCTGGAAGAAAAGGAATTGGGAGGTAGGTATACCAAGGATGACCTTTCCCTGGCCCTTGATATCAAATTGAAATCACTCAATGATTACGTAACCAGATTGAAGAAGGCCGGATTGATCAACACCGTCCAGAAGAAATTTGTAAAGGACATAGCCACCCTCATCACCTTTTCAGAGAAAGGAAAAGATAGAGTTGGCATACTGTGGGAGTCGGTAGATAGGTTCGTCCTTACCCCGGAGCACCATAATATTCCATCGATAATCAAGGTGAGAACGATCCTCGATAGACTTAGGGATCCACTCGAAAAACTATTCTTTCTGTCAGTTTATTCTGCAAATACAAAATTTGACCTGATGACATTCCTTGATGTTCTGAAGATATCGATCAGCGATTCGAACATCGTCAATATCTTCTCGGAAATGGACATTGAAAAGGAAAAACCTTCACATGTCCCCTTCATCATCTCATTCTCAAAGACTTCGTTCCATGGAGGTTTCAATCAGAAATTGCTGCACAAGGATGCATGGAGCGAAAAGGACCCTAACATCATCCTCGTTATTGCAGAGGCCGAAAGAAGGCAGGGGAAGCTCAAAGATGCGAAAGCATACTACGAGTTCCTTCTGTCCCCAAATATCAAGCTTACACAGAACCAATGGTTCCTTACAAGAATGGGCATGGTCCAGACCCTTAGCAAGATGGGTGAGACCCAGAAGTCCCTGAAGCTTCTTGATGATACGATGGCTGCTACCAATAACAAAACATTCCTTGCTTACTGCAAACAGATGAAGGCCATTGTTTTTTCTATCCTTGGCAAGTTCGATGATTCATTGAAACTCTACATGTCGGCGATCAGATCGTTCCATTCATATGGACTGCCTCTTATGCTTGCCATTGCATACAACAATAGAGGTACGTTGTACTACAGGATGGGGGATTACGAGAATGCCGAAGAGGACTGGAAAAAAGCAAGAAGGTTCGCAAAGGAAGCAAGATCCGAATACTGTGAAGCAATGATCATAATGAACCTTGCAGATATTTCCGGTTTGAAAGGGCAATTCGATCTTGCCTTCAATTATCTGAACAAGAGCATGAAGATCTTAGAAAAATTCAGAGACCTTGGAGGTGTTGCCATGACATACTACAACATATCTCTGGTATTTTTGATAATGAAGGATCTAGATAAGGCTTTGGAAAACTATAGAATATCAATGACCATAGCTGAACCTCTTCCCTCCCTTTTAACAAAAAATGAGATGAGATTGAATTTTATCAAGTATGGGAGCGATAATGAATTCAAAAATATAGAAACAATAATATAGAAATATGTTCATATCAACGTTGGATTGAAATACATTATTCCAATCTTTTTTAGAGATAGTGAGAATATCGTAATACAAAGGGGGAAGAAAATGCCTGATAAAAAATACATTATATGGGTTAGTAATAGTTCTACAGATCCTGAAAGGATTAATAGAGCGACTGACCTAAAAACCGTCTTGAATGATCCATTAGAATGGGATGAAATCCTTTTTGACACCAGCGGGGATGCTCAAAACTTGGAAAATACCATAAATGGTCTAAATATTGGTCCTAATGATGATTATCTGATCTACATCCATGACTATGGTCAGCTGGTAAATGGTGTTCCAACTATATTTTCTACTGGAAAACAAATGTTACTGAACATAATTGACAACAAATTCCATGATAAGAATTACCTTCATTTGACTGTTGTGATGACGGGGAAAAATTCCGGTGTGGGTCAAATGAATTATGGACAGTTGATCACGGGGGAAAATCCATTTACCCTTGGAACCTCAATGAGTGCATCTGAAAAATATGAACTGGATGCTTTCGACCTTGCGTATCAATTGCCAGGACCTCAATCAACTTGGTCTGACCTAAAGCAAGCCATAGAAAGAGAAATTGGATTGGTGGGCAATTTACCAGATCCAGTCAAACAGCATGGATTCTTCCATCACCATCATCCATGATTATGATATCTGAATGGAGTTGATATTATGGTAGATCACGAAAAAACCTTGGAAGATCGGAAAAATGAGATCCTATTCTATTCATTATTGAAAATTGTTGATATGGATCGAAAACTCTTTATTAAAAAGATGCTTGGTAATCCTGGATCTATTGAAGATATTTGTTATGAAGCTTGTCAAGGACTTGATGATAAAACAAGTAATCAAACGAAAGCTTGGATTAAATTGATCAGAAGGAAAATTGATCAAGGAAAATATAACAAATATGCCTGATTAAACACCTCTAAGACCAGATGCTACGATATGAGGCCTGAGTAAGATCAATTTGCAATTGAAATGATTGTGGTCGACCTCTGAAGAATATTATCTCTTATAAAATGAGATAATAAAAAAGGAAGGGACCAATAAAAAGAATATTTCCATTTATTATAATTAATACCTGAATTAAAGATAATAAATGGCCTTACCAAACATCAACCAGTACGTTATCCTCTACAGTCGCTCCAATAAACTTTCGAGAAGAAAAATGAATGTGAAATACATTGGCTTATCATTCTGCGTATAATAATCTTTCAGATCCTAAAGGAAAGATGGAGAATATCCGCACTTTGATTTGTTCTATAGATATACATGTAAGCAAATTCCTAATAATCGATAACGGTATTATGTGTAGCATACTGGGGTGCAGCATTTGAAGTACAACCTTTCGGCTTTCATTCTTCCTGTATTATTGATCGCCTCCTTCAACGGAGTATTATTGCAGGATCATTCATTAAATTCAGAACAACAGGATATTGACCCTATTTTAGGGGCCTTTAAGGACACTTCATTCAGCTCGATGGCTGATGGATACTTCATCGAGAACATTGGTCAGTCGGACCAGGAAGTTCTTTTCATATACAACGGCGAACCCCAGGTCCTCGTTCATGAAGATGGTATCACTGTTACATCGACATCGAAAGATGGCGACACCATCTCATATAGAATGACGGTGGAAGGGTCATCATCCCCATCTTATATCATGGGATCCAAAGAAGGACCGGTCTTCAACTATTTTTACGGAAGCGACCCTGAAGAATGGGTGCATTCTGCTCCCTCATTCGAGATCGTGCGATTGAACGGGCTTCTCCCCGGTATCGATATGATATTGAAGAACACCGATCAAGGACCCAAATGGGAGATCTTTCTTGAAAAAGGATCCCTTTTGGAGGACCTATCGATCCGGTATGAAAGTAAATTCTCCACTCTCTTGGCCAGTAACGATCATCTCTTTTTCAGATCAGAGGAAATGGAACTTTCCGAAGGACCTTTCATTTATTTCCAAGGGGTCGCGGAGATCATGGGATCCTTTGATCTGAAAGACGATCTCCTCTCATTTGAAATGAATTATATTGACCTCGATGAACCGCTTCTCATCGACCCACTTATGTCTGCATCCACTTTCATAGGAGGAAACGGATGGGATAGGGGCCCAAAGGTCCTTCTCCATTCCTCAGGCGATTTGATAATTGCCGGTACCACCGAGTCCTATGACCTTGATCCCCATTCAAGTGCATATGACAGGACATTCAACGGGGAAAAGGACATTTTCATCTACAGGATGTCAAAGGACCTCTCATTCGTCAGATATGCCACCTACGTAGGAGGATCAGGATATGATCAACTATCCGGTATAGTGACCGATGCATCCGGATACATCTACATTGCCGGCCAGACCTCCTCCAGCAATTACCCCACATTGAACGCATTTGATGGAACATACAACTCCGGAGGTTCCGATGGAATGATGACCAAATTTGCATCAAACCTTGGTTCAATCACATTTTCCACTTACATAGGCGGGTCCGGTGAAGATTGGGCTACCGGAATCGATGTGGATCAGAATGGCGCCCCATATATTTGTGGAACAACCGATTCTACAGATCTTCCTTCCACGACAGGGGCCTATCAAACTTCTCTGAATGGGGTGAGGGACGGATTCGTTGCCAAACTAGACCCGGATGGAATGAACCTCGATTATCTTACATATCTAGGAGGTGATGGGTTCGGAGATGAGATCAGTGATATTGATGTGGATGATCTTGGAAGGGCCCTTGTTGTGGGGTATTCGGTTTCATCCGATTTCCCAACTACCGAAAATGCCTACAGGAACGGGAGTGGATTCTACATGGGGTTCGTATCGAGATTCGAACCGGATGGTTCCGATCTCAACATGTCCACTTTCCTGGCATATGGGACATGGATCAATGCGACCCATGTAGATGATGATGGCATCATATATCTTACAGGAAAAACGGTCAGCATCAGCGGTGAATTCCCTGTTTCCGAAAATGCCTATGACAAGGACCTGTCAGGGTACATGGATGGATACGTATGCAAGATGGCAGGAAATGGTTCAACGCTCCTCTATTCCACATATATAGGTAACAATGAACAGTACGGAAAGCCTCCTGAAGTGGTCGAAGATTACATAGAATACGGTACGGACGTAACTTCCGATGGAGAGGGGAGACCTATCGTTTCCGGTCTCACGGATTCAATGTTATTCCCGTTGACCGATGATTCATTCGATGATACCAACGCCAAGCTTGATGCATTCGTCACAATGTTGTCTCCAGACCTGTCCAGACTTGAATATTCAACATTTATCGGCGGCCACGATGAGGACCGTGGTACCGGAGTCGCCTACGATCCGGATGGATGGCTTTACCTTGTTGGTGAAACCTATCATGATACGGGCGTACATGATTTCCCTACGACAGAGGGAGCATATCAAACAGACCATCGATCTCAGTATGATTGCTTCATGACCAGGTTCAAGATGGATTCCTACCTTTCGGGACCTCCTGACAACCTTACATCCACCTTCCATATCAACACGATAAACCTTACATGGGACATTCCCATGAACGATGGGAACGAGCCCGTGGCCGGATACAATGTATACAGAGGTAATTCCCCCACCAGCTATGGAAACCCAAAATATACAACCGATCGATTCTACAATGACACCGGGTTGATCAAGGGAAAGACCTACTATTACATGGTATCAGCGATCAATTCAGTGGGGGAAGGGCCGGGAAATTCAACATCGAACACCCCCTATTCGATCCCGGGATCGCCCACGATAGTTAGCGTCAAGCAGGGTAGCTCCCATATCAATATCTCATGGGTTCCACCTTCCGACAATGGTGGAACCCATCAACTCACATATATCATCGAATACGGGACTGAACCGCACAACATTGACATCTTCGTCATGGATATCGATCGCAACTGGTATGATATTTTCAACCTGACCAACGGCCAGGTATACTACTTCCGGATAAAGGCTGTGAACCATATGGGGGTCTCTGATCCTTCAGAGATAGGGAACTCCACCCCTCTTGGCAGACCCACTCCGCCAAGGAACCTCATAGCGATGCTCACCGATGGTGCTGTTACACTTTCATGGGAAATACCGTATGATACAGGTGGCTCCCCAAGTGTTCTTTACAATATTTACAGATGGGTCAATGATACATATTTCTGGGCTGTTGAACAGGGATTGACCGACCATTCCCACAGGATAACAGGATTGATCAATGGAGAGAACTATACATTCTACGTATCCGCGATAAATCTTCTCGGAGAGGGTTCAAATTCGGAAAAGATAACGGTAACTCCATTCGGAAGGATATCCGAACCTTTCAATCTTACAGGACAGGAAAATGGCAATTGGGTATCTCTTTCATGGGAAACGCCCAATATTACCGGTAATTCGAACAGGCCGACCTATTCCGTTTTTTTGGGATATGTCCCATACAACATGACAGTACACATAGATTCCACCTTCTACACGAATATCTCCATCCATGATCTGATCCCCGGAAAGGAATACTATTTCGCCATCATGGCGACCAACGGTGTTTACAACAGTACGATATCAGAGACCATAATGCTAAGACCCCTCGAGGTTCCTACAAGACCTTTTGGGCTTAACCATTCATACGGGGATTCCTTCATCAACCTTTCCTGGAAGGAACCTGAATACTTCGGAGGGGCTGGATCTGTAACATATTCTATACACCTGGGAAGTATTCCAAAGGACATCATCCCCTGGGGAACCACTACCAAACTTGTATTCAATATCACTGGCCTGGAAAATGGATTGACATATTTCGTTTCTATTCGAGCTTTCAATGATAAAGGACCCGGACCTTACTCGATTATGATCAATGTCACCCCAATGGCCGTCCCCACACCTCCAAGACATCTGACGTACGAGGATGGAGACGGTTCGCTCAATATCTCCTGGGAATTCCCATTCAACGACGGTGGAACCGAAAGGATATGGTACAATCTCTATGTCGGGGAGAACAATTCACATCTGGACCTTTTTGCCAGGGACCTTTCCGAGAAATCCTATCTTCTTGATGGACTGATCAACGGAAGGATCTACTATATCGGTGTCACCTCCTTGAACTTGATGGGAGAGTCATCCATGGAGGGGCCGATAGAAGCCGTTCCAATGACCCTGCCCACAGCACCAATACCGATCAATGTGACAGTCGTTGATCTCGGATTGATGATCAACTGGGCACCCCCGGAAGATAATGGCGGATCAGGTGTCTGGTATTACAGGATCTACAGAGAGGACATTAACGGTGACATGCTATTGATAGCCGAGGTCGGAGGACATGCTCTATCATTTATCGATGAGGATGTAATGAAAGGAAATACATACATCTATGCCATACAGGCAGAAACATCCTACGGTGACAGTCCCATATCGGAAAAGATCTCCTTCTTCTATCCGGAAGACAGTGTGGAGGACCTGAAGATAGATCCGGAGATATTAGGCATCGCAGGTGGTATTGCAGTCATAGTCCTGTTGTTGATCGTTGTACTGCTGTTCTCCAGTTCCAGGAGGAAAGCAAGAGAAAGAAGAATGTGGCTACAGGAAGAATAGATATCATTCTTTAATGATATTATCAACTTCAATTGATTGTTTTCGATATATTCTACATGTAGATGTCAGAATTACCGTGAAGATCATCAAAATTACCGATGATCGAATATAATGATAATTA
>JAUVCN010000027.1 GCA_030595715.1 Thermoplasmatales archaeon | reverse complement strand
CGACCTGGAGGCTTGCTACTTCGATGTCGTCTCTTCCTATCCTGGTGGTGCAGCAGCTGCCAAGGGTGGGGTTGTTCGCCCATTAAAAGGGATCGTGAGATGGGTTTACACCGTCGCGAGACAGGTGTGTTGCTATCTTTTAGAAGTGTTTGGTCTCTGAAGGGCAGGTCCCTTTAGTACGAGAGGAACAAGGGGTCGTGGCCTCTAGTCTACCAGTTGTCCGGTAGGGCATAGCTGGGCAGCCACGCCATGAAGGATAAAAGCTGAAGGCATCTAAGCTTGAAACCTTCCCTGAAAAGAGAGACCATTAAGGACTCCGATAGAAGATCGGTTTGATAGAGTCGGGGTGTAAGTGCCAAGGTTCGCCGAGGTATTCAGCCCGCGACTACTAACAGTCCAGATCGCAATTACGGCTGCCGGTTCAACCGTTAAAAGGATGCATATGACGAGATATCGTATTCGCAACAAAGGACTGGACGGTCATAGCGGTGGGGTTCACCCGGTCTCATTCCGAACCCGGTAGTTAAGCCCACCCGCGTTCCTCTTTGTACTATGGTGCACGCGCCCATGGGAATTTTGGATCGCTGTCCGTCCTTTGTTCACTCTTTTTTCTACAGTCTATAATCATTGTAAAATTTTAGTAGAAAAAAGTCTGCACACCAGTGTTATGTAATTTACGGTCTGGTGTTGACCTTGAAATTGCTCATTATTATAAATTTTTATCGAATTTCAAGGCCCGCTCAATGAGATTACCATTGACGACTTAATTGAGCTGGGTGTCGAAGTTGGGCTTCAATATGAAATTGACGGGACCAACTTTCGATATACTCGTTCTATGAATGCTGTATGCCGAAATTGCGACAACTAAGTGATATTGACGATAGCAATTTACGACATCCTTTGAGAAGGGTGTGTGTCGAAGTTGCGTATCGATGCAAAATTGACGATAGCAATTTACGACATCCTTTGAAAAAGGACCAACTTACGAGTGATATATTTGACGGGAGCAATTTACAACCTCCTTTGAAAAAGGAGTGAGTTACGAGTTAATCATGTTTCAACAATATAATCTGCATAAATTTTAGTTGAAGAACAAAGTCAGATGCATATGATCGTTAAGATCAAGTTTTATGGCATTTAGCTGATGCGCTATCAAGAAGCTTGAATATTTGAGTTTGATAGGATCAGGATCTCTCGATGTTTTTCCAAATTTCATCGATTCATCACAATAGTTAAGTCCAACGAAACCAACTACCAGCGATCCGTTTCATTTCTTTATAAAAGCAAAATGGAATGGAACAAATTGCTGGAGAGTGAAAAGTTGGAAACCAGTTATGTCTATCAGAATGACAGATCGATGAGGGTGATCCTGTTCAGTATAATTACCCCGATGATCCCCTTGTTCATTTATTTGATATTTCTGTATCTCTTCAATTTCGACAGGTTCTTCATACTTTTCGCAATCCTATACCTGTGCCTCTGGCTGGGCCTTTTCATGTTGGTGATGATGAATGTATATGAGGTCATGGTCGTATACAAGGACAGGATAGTATTCATCAATCCATACAAACAGAAGGTTTTTCCATTGGCCAGTATCAAGATGATCTATTACAATGCCAGCAGAGGGATCTCGTTTACCATGGAAGATGACAAGATAATCAAGATGGGTTTCAAGTTCAACTATGATAAGAGATTTATAGAGGAACTTTTCAGGCGATTGACCGGGTTCATCGGTTTCAGTGAAGAACATATACACGATTCAAATGTCTACTGCCTTGTCAATAAATGATCATTATAAAACGAACGATCCCTTTCGGAATATTCCAATATTCTTTATCAGGATCTTATAGATGATTCCAATCTTCGGAAAGATATTTATAAAATTTTCATCACTTCAATGCAAGGGTGAATTTTGAGGTAATTTCCATGAGGTCCACTTACATAGTTCTGTTTGCAGTAATCTCGGTCGGTCTTATGATGGTTCCAGCACTTGATCCTGTCGTTTCAAGCTGGGTTGAAGGATCTGGTAATGACGGTCCAACAAGAGTGGACCTCGTCCCCGGTCCTTATCGGAACCTGAAGAAACTTGTAGATGATCTGATGGAGGTTACCACAGATTGGACCGATTCCGATAATGACACGATACCCGATTCGATAGAACGGATCATCGGAACCGATCCAGGTAACATCGATAGCGATCATGATCAACTGAATGATTCGTATGAGATCTCGCTGAATATGGACCCTTTGGATATGGATTCCAACGAAGATGGTATCACCGATAACAGAGAGGTCCTTGGAGTTGAGATAGATATCGATAACGATGGTGTTATCAATTCATGGGATCGTGATAATGACGGAGATGGTCTGGAAGATGATATGGACATCTCGCCGTTTGCAAAGACCGGATTGAAATATTCTCATAATATGAATATCAGGACCGGTGGAAATCCTCTCTATCTAACTTATCAGGTGACTCCAAAAAATCCAGAGGTCCTGAAGTTGGTTCAGGATCAACTGAACTGGCCGAATGATGACAAAGGCGCTATGATGGACCTGGATAATTCCGAGGGTGATCTTCATACCTATCCTGTTCTTGAAGTTAGAAGTAACAAAATACCCGCCCTGGAAGATGTTACCAACTATGGGATCTCCATCTCCGATGATATCATGAATGTTCCCCTTTCTCCAGAATTTAAATACGGAAAGGTCGTCTCATTGAAAGGTAAGATATTCTTCCCCGCATCCGGTGGGCCAATGGACCTCAATCTTTCGATAGATCTTGTCTGGAAAGTAGTAGGATTGACCGATGTGGAGGTGATCCAGATGTTTTCCTCAAATGGCAAGACATTAACAGCATCTTCGGGGGGTTCTGTTTCATTCAAAACCAATATACATGAAGATGACCAGAAATTCCACAAGGAGGTCATCGACCACAATACCATATCTCTTCTTTCAATGAGTGGAAAATATCTTGGTATTGATGATGATGGTTTGTTGAAAGCAAAATGGGACAGTCCGGTTGGCGGATGCCATTTCGATGTGATCGAGTTGCCAGACGGAGTACAACTTGTTGATAGTGATGGGAACTACCTCAATGTAATCTCTGATAGTGTGATCAAAGCTGTTTCGGAGAACGATCTGGGATCAGGAGAGAATTCGGTATTTGATCTTGACCATGAGAGATATGATCAATTTCCAGTTCCCTTGATAGAATATCCTCTTGAATTCACCATCGCCGGTCTGGATGTGTATGAGAACCATGGTTCCGAGATAGGATTGGTATATGGAGCTGATCTCAAAGAGATGATCACATCCAATCTTGCATTGACCGTGGACTTTGTCAGGAACAGATCAAACACCATGGATGATATTATTCCTCTTGTAGAGGGTGTTGGAGATTCTTTGAAAGTAAAGAAAGGATCCTTCTCTCACAGAGATGAAGCTATGGTACAGTGTATGGGAGAATGGGTCATCGAGGCTTTGAATGAATTGCCTCAAGGACAGAATCTGCCAATTACCATTTTGACTGAAGATAATTTTATTGCATTCGATCTTTACGATCTGGGTTTGAATTCAAGCGGTTCATTGGATCTGGATATGAGTTCAAGTGATGTTGTCACAAGCAGAACGATGAAAACTCCATGGTATAATGTCCCAGAGCAGACACCACTTGGGTGGGATTCAATAATTCCGGAACTGGAGACATTGACATCGGGGATGGATGACAATGACGCCGAGAGGATAATGGGTACCATTTTGGTATGGAATCTTGGTGATTACAATATCATCAGTATCGGATCCTTCCTGCCTGAAGATGCGGTTCCACTTTCCGGTGATGTGATCGATCTGGATGTATGGAAACTTTCTTCTTGGGGCATCCTGACGGTGATCTCGATCGCGGGTCTTCTATATCCTATCGTCGAGTTGACATTTGTAGGGTTCAAGGCCGCCAATACCGTTTGGAAGGCCGCCTCAACAACCATAAAATTCTTCAAAGTGGCATCAACATTCTTTGATATTATTGGACCCATCATGGACATCATTGGATTTGTGGTGGAATCCGTTTTCATCATAATATCGCTGGTTTCTATGCTCAATGCCGCAGGAGGTGATCCTCTTGGTACAACATATGCCTGGGTTTACTATGCTGTTTCACTAACATTTGCGCTGATCTCATTTGGAATTGCTCTTACCTTCACTATTTTGGGAATAATTGCTGGATGTGCACTTTCCGGACCTGTAGGATGGGTGGTCGGAGCTGTGATCGCTATTGTGAGCTTGATCGTCGCCATTGGATTGATCGCTATCGAGTTCATCTTCGATGCAATTTTTGG
Organism: Thermoplasmatales archaeon; assembly: GCA_030595715.1. Classification (GTDB taxonomy): domain Archaea; phylum Thermoplasmatota; class Penumbrarchaeia; order Penumbrarchaeales; family Penumbrarchaeaceae; genus Penumbrarchaeum. The sequence goes on along the minus strand of JAUVCN010000027.1, from coordinate 25,500 downwards.
TTTCTCCATTGTAGACTGGGTTGTCAGCTGGTTTGTCGATGTCAAGGAACGGGTCAAGCTGGATATGTTAATAGAGGATTCAAGCCTGGAGATCCATGATAAAACCGGAAATGGACTCGATGGAAATGACAGGATCGAGGTCTTCAGTATGATCAGGACATATGTGAACAAGACCGATAAAGGATCGATCCAGGATCTTCAGGAGGCGTATATCAAACCGAGTTACAGGATCCATCTGCCCTGGCAGGACCTCACCTTTGCTGAGAGAGTAGGTCTTGAATATGGTATGTATTCCGACGTGATCCAGGATGATAACAACCTGGCAGATGGTTCAAAAGAGCAGGTCTACAAGACAGGCGCCTGGGTGGAACCTGGTTGTGGAATGATAAACTATCCATTCGTAACTTCCATGAATGTGGAGTATCAAACTTTCATCTGGGAGAAGAATGTTTTCGACAGATCTTCCCAGGAGAGAAGGTCAGAATATGATTACAATGCCGGAGATCCCACAACCTCCTATTTTGATATAATGCCTCCTACTCTCGAAGGTCTTGCGAGTTGGAGAGCCATCAACCATTCGGATATCGATGGAGACGGCATGTCAGATCAGGAGGAAAGAGAAAACGGGACTCATACAAGGAAGTGGGATACGGATGGCGATAAACTTGGAGATAAATTCGAGATCGATATGGGATTCGATCCGCTGGAAGCTGATTCCGATCGTGATGGCCTGTGGGATCTGGGAGAGATGCTTACCGGTCTGGATCCAAGGGATGAGGATACCGATGGAGATGGGTTGACAGATTTCCAGGAGCTTGAAGGTTGGGTCGTGCCCTTTGAATACAACAACCACTCATTCGAATGGCATATCGTATCCGATCCATTATCTCCCGACACTGACGGTGATGGATTGAACGATTCGGTCGAGTATCTATGTCTTCTGAATCCAAGATCTTACGACACCGATGGAAACGGGATCCAGGACGAGTTGATCGGATACACATTGACTGATATCACCTACTTCGATGCCATCGGAAGTGAGGATGGGATCGATATCGACGCTATTGGGGATATCGAAGTGGATCAAGATGGCAATCTATACGTCATCGACAGGGAGTACCGTACGATCTTGAAGATCTCTCCGGAAGGTGATCTTGAATGGACTTACTCCGATCTGGAGACTCCGGTATATGGCGGAGTTCGCTGTATTGATATTGGACCTGATGGAATGATCTACGCTGCAGTGACTCTGGAATTTGGTTATAATTATGGTATTCAAGTGATACACCCGAATGGAACCCTTAACAGATCCTTCAACGTAAATGCGCCTGAGTGGGTCGATGAGATAGCTCTCGATGAGGAAGGCTTCATCTATGTTTTCAGTTCGACCGATGGTGTTGAACCCACCTTCACAAAGATCCATCCGAATGGAACAACAGTAAAAAAGATCATTTTCAATAGGGGAGATGGACCGGGTGAATTCAAGCTTGACTGGAAACACTCCATCGATGTTGATAGTCGAGGGAATATATACATCACTGATCCTGGAAATTACAGGATCCAGGGATTTGACAAGGAATTCAATCTTCTTCCCATGAACTGGCAGGTTCCTCAATTTGGAATTGTCAGGGATATGTGGATCGATGACCTTGACAATTTCTATCTTACAGGGTATAATAATGATTATGATAGAGTTGAGAAGTTCAATAGATATCGTAGAAGTGAGTTCTCATGGCAAACAGATCTTGATGACAGATCTATATGTTCAGATAATAATGGTTTGATCTTTATAGCCGGCTCTACAAGGGCCGAACCATCTAGTGGTCAGATCAATATTTACCAAGAGAATATCACGATAGTCAAGGTTAAAGATAATTTCACCTACATAGACGCAGACGATGACGAACTTCCAGATGATTGGGAAGATGCAGGATGGACAGTGGAAGTGGTATTCCAGTCCGGTATGGAAATTTACAATGTATCATCGAATAATCGAATGCCTGATACGGACATGGACGGCCTATCCGATCTTGATGAGTTCAACATATCATCCGATCCTGAAAAACCAGATACCGATAGAGATGGGGTCATCGATCCGGTTGAGGTTGAGATCGGAACCAATGCAACGCATTGGGATACCGATCTTGACGGACTCGATGACGGATTCGAGGTCGGGGCGGGTACCAGTCCATTGACAAATGACACCGATGGAGATGGATTGAATGATAGGCTGGAGTTCGAGATAGGAACGAATCCAAACGATCCGGACACAGACAAGGATCATCTGACAGATCATGATGAATGGCTCATCGGGTGGGATCCTCTTTCACCGGATAATGATGAGGATTTCATGTTCGACGGTTACGAGTTCAATGAGGGATGTGATCCTGATGATTCCGATGACGATGGAGATGGGATACCGGATGGGTATGAACAGATCTATGACACAGATCCTACCAATGGGGACAGTGATGGCGATGGTCTCAATGATGGTTTCGAGGTTGCAATGGACCTCAATCCAACCAACAATGATACTGATGGGGATGGACTCATAGATTCCGTCGAGATCGAGCTTGGATTCAATCCCTGGAGCCAGGATTCAGATGGTGATGGCATACCAGATGGAATGGACATGGATTTCTCTTTTGATCTGGAAGATGAGATCATCATCACGACCGATGATAGCAAGAAGGGAGAAATGTTCGTTGAAAACATTTCAAGATATGCTGAAATAAAAGCTGTTGACCCGATGAAGCTTGTATCCAATCATTCCGACAGCAAGTATATTGTGATAATAGGGGACCCGGATGATGACAGTGAGTCGGGGAAACTTGTAAACAACCTGCTGAAGGATAGCGGCGATCTTTTAACGAGAATGCGGACTTCCAGGAATGACAGGTGCATTGTAAGATATGGCGTTTGGGGTGAGGAACAGACAATTGTCCTTATCTCTGAACCATATCCTTTTGATCACAACCGGGTACTTGGCATATTGAAGAGTATGAAACTGGCGATGCAGAACGGTGTGGTCGTAGCTGATTATATCAGCCCAACCAACTGGTTCATTCTGGGTGATTATGATGTGGTTCAACAGACAGGGGTCACGATCCAGGGAGGCCTTGTATCCAATGAGACCTTCGAGGTTGCAATAATATCGTTATCCAGTTCGAACATCCTTGCTCCCATGTCAATGGAAAATGGTCTATTTCCCGAGGAGATCCCTCTTGGTAAATATGTGGTTTTCCTCATCATGGATCGAAATGGCGTTGAGATGGAGGATGCCAATATCACAACAGCAGAATTCAGGATATATTACACCGAACTCGATCTTGATCGGACAGGAGATGGGGATTCGAAAGATCCGGCAGACCTTGATGAATCCACATTGTCATTGTTCCTGCATGATAACGGAAGCTGGTCAAGATTGGTGGATGATCTCGATTGGGTAATGGAGGCAGGTGTAAATACCACAGACCAGAAGATCCATGGGATGCAGTATGCCGGATATCTTTTTGCAAGGACCACCCATCTATCACTGTTTGGAATAGCGGGTCTGGAGAATATTGAAAGTACCTTCGTTCTTGATATCGGCCCCATACACGATGAAGATGGTGATACGCTCTTCGGCGTGAATGTATCGATCGATGTGAACGGGGTCTGGTTGGATGATATGCCCGGTTACTTTGGCCTGACAAGGTTCGAGCTGCTTGATGGTTACAAAGGGCATCAAATAGTGGTAAATATCGAAAAGGAAGGGTATCATTCTGTATCATATTCGACGAGAATAACTGAAGATGGGAAACTGGAAAACCAGCCACCACCGATGGCAAAGGTCCACGTATCGGAAGATGAACCTGTATGGGCCACTCTTCTATCCCTCATTGCGATGCTGGTGGTCGTTCTGATGCTGGTGTCGGGGTCGATAATTCGTGGTGATCGGAAGAAGGAGGAATAGAAACATTTCTTCCCACGGTAAAAAAACCATAGACTGCAAAGTAGAGTAACCTGATAGTTTATGTTTAGGTTCATTCAGTTTTTTTCATGTGAAATATTATTAAGGGGTGTAATTTACGACCTTCATTCCTGCAAAGGTAAATGCTCGGAGATCGACAAATGTCATATCAGGATAACATCAGGAAAGGCTATGTTCTGATGTTGATCTCAGCTTTCTTCTTTTCAGGAATGGGTGTTGTCGTTAGGTTCACGAAAGACCTTCCCCTCTTTGAAAGGGTATTCTTCAGGAACCTTGTAATGTTCATTATTGTTACGATCCTGATCTACAGGTCCAATGTGTCATTTCTGGGTGCAAGGTCCAGTAGAAAGACGCTCATCCTCAGGTCCCTGCTTGGATTCATCGGGGTTTGTCTATATTTCTTCACGCTATCCAATATACCACTTGCTGATGCTGTTACACTGAACAAGTTATCTCCATTCATAGTTGTAATTGCTGCTGCAATATTCTTGAAGGAGAGGATTCAGACCTTTCATTTCATTGCGTTATTGTTGGTGTTCTCAGGGGTTCTTCTGATAGTTAAACCCGGTTTCAATCCTGAATTAATACCAGCCCTTGCCGGTTTGGGATCTGCTGTGGCTGCAGGGCTTGCTTATACAACGATCAGGCATTTGGGGAAAACAGAGCACCCTTACACGATTATCTTCTATTTCTGTACCATTTCGATCATTCTGGCATTTCCTCTAATGGTCCTCGATTTCCGTTTGCCTGGTATGAGGGAGTTGCTGCTTCTGATCGGAATTGGTTCCTTTGCTTCGGGAGGCCAGCTTTTCATGACCCTTTCATACAGATACGGAGAAGCAGGGAAGGTCAGCATCATTGGTTATTTCACCGTGATATTCTCCATTTTGTTTGGTTTCCTTTTCTTTGGAGAGATCCCGGATATCCTTTCATGGATCGGAATCTCTCTTGTGATCGGAACTGCAGTCATTCTGTATTTCAGGGAAAGGAAGAAGGAAGTCAAGAGCAATTGAATGACACATTCAATATCTCTTTGTGATCCTTTGCCTCCGAATGTTATTTATCTCGAACCATTGATTCGATACTATGGATACCGCTCATCTATTCCCATCCTTCATCGTGGATGTCGCCGGTATCATTGAACTGATCTCGACCAAAGATTATTCGAAGGTTGTCATCCAGGGACCTGAAGGGATGAAGAGGGGATTGATACAGCTGGCGGATCTGATCGAGAAAGAGACCGGATCGACCATATTGTTGGATGGAGAGCCTTGTTACGGTGCATGTGACCATGCAGGAGAAAGAGCAAAGCTCCTCGGAGCGGATGCTCTGATCCACCTGGGGCATTCTGATATCCCTTCCATGGAGAGGGGAGGTTCAGTTCCTATCCACTTCTTTCACACAGAGATGAGGGCCGAACTCGGTATTGTCCATGATGGACTGAGGAATATCATCAAGAGGATCGGTGATGGTAGCGTTTCCCTGTTTACCACAATTCAACATCTGGGTCTATTGAAGGAGGTCCGTTCATACCTTGAAAATGCTGGTATGGATGTTCATATTGGCGATCCGGGTGGAAGGGAGGAATTCCCAGGACAGGTCCTCGGATGTTCTTTTTCACCTGCATCGGACCTCCCCTCGAATGTGACTTCCCTTGTATTCGTCGGAACCGGAAGGTTCCATCCACTGGGATTATGCATGGCATCAAAGAAAGAGGTCCATACCTTAGATCCGATGACAGGAGAAGTGGGTCTGGTATCAAAGGATGATCTGGACAGGGTCCTGAGGACAAGGTTCGGGAACATCAACAAGATGAAAGAGATGATGGCGGCCGGAGAGATCGTTGGTATCGTCATCGGTTTCAAGCCCGGGCAGAGAAGGGCCGCACTTGCCGAAGAGATGCTTTCCCTGTTGAAGGAGAGTGGAAAGAAAGGAAGGCTGGTGATCATGGACCATATGGATCCCATGAAATTGAAGATCCTTGGATTCAGGATCGCCGTGAGCACTGCGTGTTCCAGGATAGCAATGGATGATTCTCTCCGATATTCCCGGGAGGACATAACGATGCTCACACCTGTTGAACTGAAGATCGCACTTGATATCGTGAAGTGGTCCGATTACTCCTTTGATGATGAGTGGTAGTTAATAGATATATTTGAATAATAATTCAGATCAGAACTCCAAATTGATATGTATCTATCCACGAATGGATCATACATGAGGAGGGATCTTGTGGATTTCTTTATGATCGAAGATCCAGCTCATCATACGATCAGTACATGTGTTTCCAGGTGGGGTTCTCTCGAGATCAGGATCGATGATAGGCTGGTGGCGGATGATGTCCTGCCCTATTTATTTTTCAGATTCAGAAGGACCTATCACATTCCACTCGAGGGCAGACATATCCTGTCTGTCGTCGTGAAGGTTCCCAAGATAAAATTCCGATCATTTGAATTCAACTATGTGTTGGACGGCACAGGGATACGGAGAAGCTCTCACAGTTTCCTGTTCCAGGGATCTGTAGATGACCCATCTGCAATGGCGCTCTTTTGGGATGTCGTTGAATATATCTTCTGGCCGTTTTTCGAATGGAGAGACTGATAACAGCCTTTTTCTATGGTCTATACTATTAGGTCCTGATGTCCGAAGAATCCCTGTTGGTATCAATGGAAGGAAAAGGACATCTCAGGATCATCGATCTATTTGAGATAGAGAGGAACACTCCGGATAAATGGTTCAACTGCACCTTATCGGAGGTCAACGGGTCATTGATAAGGATGGGGATCTTCGAGGGAGAGTTCCACTGGCATCATCATATGGAAGAGGATGAATTCTTCTTCGTTGTCAGTGGAAAGTTATTATTGGATCTCGAAGGAGAGACACTGGAGCTCCTTCCCGGTCAGGGGTATACTGTGCCAAGGAAGGTGGAGCACAGGACCAGGGCAGAGGAGAGGACCATTGTCTTGATGGTCGAGGGGAATACCGTCAAGCCAGATGGAGATTGATATCCTTATCACAAAGAAGGACATCAGATTGATCGATGCTTTTCAGGTCAATGGTGAATACGATTGGATATTGAGGTCTTCAGCCCATGATCGTATCACAGCGAGAGATTATTTTTTTCACTCTGAGGGCAATTTTAAGCAACCATCTGCTTGAGAAACCCGTTCTTAATGCTTATATCCGAACAGGATAGTACATTGATCTTCACGGATCATTGACCTAACCTTACATCTTTTAATAGTATAATAAACAATAATTGGACAGAGGAAGAGAATGAACAAGATGTCTGTTGCTTCCATCGCATTGGTTATTTTATTGCTGTCCATGTTGAATATAATGACTCCTGGCGGTGACTCTGCAACTCCTCCTGAACCTCCGGCGCCAAGACATCCAACGTTCACAGTTCAGTTCAACATGGATTCGATCGATATACAATCTGGCCCCATGTCTTCGGCAACCGCAGAGGTCACCGGTAATCTTACCATCGAAAAACCCCCCGAGGCAAGAACGGAAAGGGTTTTTCTTGAATTGGGAGTAGAGTTCGCATCTGAAGATCTTATAGGTTCAGCTACACCTCACGAATATGTTACATCTCCTATTGAGATGGTCCATGTGATCGAATTCCGAATTCAAATAATGATGGTTTCACCAATGTCTTCCTCAGATATTGATGGCACCTTCAAGTTGAAGGGATCCTGGTCTTATGACACGTTGGAGGGAGATGGAACTTTCTCGGGTCCCGGTTGTGTTGCGGTTATCCTTCCGTATTGTTACATCCTGGCATCTGTGTCCAATCAGAATGATCTGATTGGATTTCCGGTAGGAGAATCACGGACAGCCAGGATGGAGGTTTTCAACAAAGGTAATGCTCCGATGACAGTGACAATATACAAGGGAGCTGTCTCCGAAGGACTTGATGTGACCTTCCACAAGAAGACAATTACCATACCGGAGAAACAGTCCAGGGAAGTGGAGATAGAGGTAGATCAGAAGGATGGTAGGGGAGATGATCATGGATTTACCATGATACTGGATGGCAGGACAGGTGATGATACGGATTCCTATTCGATCGATGTCCATGTCAAGACCAATGATTCTCCCACATCTCTTTTTACAAATATCTGGGTTAAGATCGGAATTGGTATCATGGCGCTCCTTCTTGTACTCTATTTGGTTTTCTTCTTTCTCAGTAGAAAGGGAAAGAAGAACAAGAGAATGGCCGAAGCTGAGGTCGATATTCAGCTATGAAGAAGATCCATCCAATCATTTTTTAACAGGCCTTCTGTCTCCTGACCTCTGAATATATTTCAGGTCCAGCCTTCCATTCTTGATCATTCCTTTTTTCACTCTTTTGAGCAGATCGAAAAGTCCCATGACATCTTCCTGCAGTTCGGGAAGAAGTTCAAAAAGGACCCAGGTCAGATATACCATCATCACAAGCGACAGTATCTTGGCATAGATGTTGTGGGCATCATCGAATTCCAGTGTTCCAGTGTATGTTGCTGCGATCACGGCAACGTTTCGAAACAGGTTCGTTATGAAGATCAGAGGAACGACGATCAAGATGGCATAGATCTTCCTTCTTGCATTCGACATCCTGAGGATGTTCTTGATACCATTTCTCTTTCCGATATCAAAGAGGTTCTTCGATCCTTTTGTGATCCTCAATTCCTTGTGGGCCCATCCTTTCCATTCACTCCTATCCGTCCTGGTCGCAATAACCGCAGAAACGAACAGGAACAGCGCGAGTGCTGCAGTGCATGCGAAAACGATCCTTATCGAAAAGTCAAAGCCGGGGTCTCCCGGATAGATGTAGATACCATCCCCATATATCGTGGGAAAATGGTCCTGAATGGGGTAGTCATGACCAAACAACTTCAATATCCAATATGTCGGCCATGCAACGATATAGATCAATGCACCCTGAGTTATTGGAATATGTTCGAATATGAAATAGGATCCCCCTGTCAGAACGGAGGTACGAAGGAGCCAGTTGATGGATTTTGTGCTCTCGTTCCATTTATGGTCAAGATAGAAGTGGAAAGCTATGAAGAGAAAGAAGAATCCACCCATCAAAGACATCAGGCCATTGATAATGTCGGTATGGGCAGGATCGAGAAAGAAGCTCACCTGTGAGAACCAGAACAACCCGAACAGGGCCATCCCTCCAGCTCTGATCAGGTTCGACCATTTGCATCTATTGGTATAACCGATCGCCATCAGTATCAGGCTTGGAATGAAGAATGATAGGTCCCACCATTTCAATCCCTCGATATATGTTGACAGAATATACACTGTCAGCAAAGGGTCTGCGGTTGAAAAAGATAGGGCCATTTCCATCAATGCACCTATTCCATGTCAGGTACCGACCGATTATTAACTTAATGGTTAATAGATGGTAAATGCGATCATTTATCCTTCTTCTTTTTGGGTTGTTCCGATAGTTTCTTATGTATTGCATTGGCCGCGATCCTTCCTGCGCCCATTGCCTGGATGACCGTTGCGGATCCGGTGACGATATCTCCTCCGGCATATACGAACGGCTTGGAGGTTTCCATTGTTTCCTCATTGACCTCGATGTATCCCCATTTGTTCCTGTTGACATCGGGGAGAGTGGAGAATATCACGGGGTTGGCTCCGGTGCCGATCGATACAATGACCATGTCGCATTCGAGCATGAATTCCGATCCTTCGATGGGTATCGGCCTCCTTCTCCCTGAACTGTCGGGTTCACCGAGCTCCATTTTGATACATTCCATTGCCTTGACACACCCGTTCTCGTCTCCGATGTATCTGATCGGGTTATGGAGTAGATGGAACTCCACACCTTCCTGTTCAGCATGGTGGACCTCTTCCTTTCTCCCGGGGAGCTGCTCCTTCGCTCTGCGGTAGACTATCATTGCCTTTTCAGCACCCAGTCTCAGTGCAGTGCGAACGGAATCCATGGCAACATTCCCACCCCCTATCACTGCTACCTTTTTTCCCTTTTCAACAGGGGTTGCATAGATGGGGAAAAGGTAAGCTTTCATCAGATTCACTCGAGTGAGGTATTCGTTGGCAGAATAGATGTTGTTCAGGTTCTCGCCTGGTATGTTCATGAACCTCGGAAGACCCGCTCCCACTCCGATATATACAGCATCGAAACCATCCTCGTTCATGAGCTCGTCCACGCTTCTCATCTTCCCCATCACGGAATCTACCTGAAGGTCCGCTCCCTGTTTGATCAGGTTATCTACCTCTGCCTGAACGATCTTCTTGGGAAGTCTGAACTCAGGAATACCATATGTCAGGACCCCGCCTGGCTTGTGGAGTGCTTCGAATATCACAACCTCATGGCCGAGTTTGACGAGGTCACCGGCCACGGTCAATCCTGAAGGGCCCGATCCGATCACTGCCACCCTCTTACCCGTTGGTGGGGCAGGTTCAGGGATCTCGGTCAATTCCATCTCCCTCTCGTAATCCGCACAGAACCTTTCGAGATAACCTATCGCGACAGGTTCATGTTTGATGCCGAGAATGCATTTTGCCTCGCACTGCACTTCCTGCGGGCATACCCTTCCACAAACTGCCGGAAGCGCATTTGTCTCCTTGATCTTCCTCGCGGCAGCCGCAAACTGTTCTTCCTTGATGAGCTTGATGAACTCCGGTATCTTCACACCAACCGGACAACCCTGAACACACAGGGGGTTCTTGCAGTTCAAGCATCTCGAAGCTTCGCTCAGGGCAAGTTCCTCGGACAGCCCGAAGGGGACCTCCTTGAAATTACGCGCCCTGATCTCCGGAGGTTGTTCAGGCATCTTCGTTCTGGGAGATGACCCGATCATCAAGCACCGCCTCCTTCCGGGGTCTTTCGATCACGTTCATAACCGGTCATCGACCTGCACGCATGGGATTGGTATGACACCGCCTCTTCCTCGCGGTATATATGCTTCCTGATGAAGAGCTCATCCCAGTCAACCGCATGGCCGTCGAGCTCGGGACCATCAACGCAGGCGAATTTGGTCTCTCCACCTACACTGACCCTGCAGCACCCGCACATTCCGGTCCCATCGAGCATAATGGCATTCAATGCGACGCCTGTCGGGATCTTTTGAGGTCTGGTAGCTTCCGAGCATTTCATCAGCATGAAGGTGCAGCCCATGAAATATGCCCTATCGTATCTTTTTCCGTTTTTTATCAGCTCTGCAAGCTGGTCCTGGACATGTCCTTTCAAACCCATCGATCCGTCCGATGTGGTAATATATAGCTCGTCCACAACGGATCCGATCTCTTCCTGATTGTAGATGAGATAGTTGCTCCTGGCTTCAATTATGGCCGTGACATGGTTCCCTTCTTCCTTCATGGCCTTCGCGATGGGGTATATTCCTCCCACACCAAAACAACCACCTCCGAGGAGTACCCTTCCAAATTTCTTGACCTCGGCCTCATGGCCTAAAGGTCCCGCAAGACTGAATAGGGAATCACCCTCACAGAGATCGATAAGCTCCATCGTCGAGACCCCCAGTTCCAATACATAAAGGGTGATAGTCCCTTCTTTGAGGTCCCAGTCCGATAGTGTGAGAGGGATCCTTTCGCCCTTCTCGTTCGCCATCACTAGAACGAACTGTCCCGCCTGAGCTTTTCTTGCTATGCTATGGTCCCTGATAACGAACTTGTGGACATTCGGAACGATCTCACTTTTCTCGATGATCCTGTATTCACGTACCATCAGACCACCTCCCTCTGTGCTTCTTCAACGGCACTTTCATCCTCTTCTCTGGGTATCCGGTCGTTCTCTTCCAGATACGTTCTGAGATCCTCCACGAGTTCATGAATGGGTGTTCCCCGGTAACGGACAACATATGGCATTTGCTCGGATAGGTGGATCGATCCTGGCTCGGAAACGGAAAGGAGTTCCTTCCTCTCGGGGACCGGTGGCCTTCCATCTTTCTTAAAGAAATCTATGTTCTCTTCCATTTCCTTCCATATATCTTCCGAGGATCCGTATTCAAAACCGTCTCCACCGAGGTTCTTTCCGATCCCGCTGATGATCTTCCATTCTGGAAGTGCCGATCCAGGTGGTTCCGCGGCCTTTCTGAGGTTCCATACCCTGCCATCGAAGGAGGTATAATGACCACTCTCTTCCGAGAATACTGCCGACGGCAGGATGACATCGGCCATACTATCGAGATCGGTCGGATATATCTCCGAAAGGACAATGAACTTGGCTCCTCTGATATGTTCAGGGGGTATGGATCCTTCGCTTATGAACAGGGCCTGAACATCTCCCCTTCTTATCCCGGTTATCATCCTCAGATAATCTTTTCCCGATGTCCTGTCCCGGACATATCCAGGTCTGAAACCATTTATACATCCGGAATCCGCAATACCCCTGATGTTCCCCTCCTCCAGGAGTGGTATGAAACCTCGGTCCATGCCCAGGATCGTGAGTACATTGTTGATCTCTCCGAGGATCTGGGTCGGAACGGGGTCTTCCATGATCCTGGATCCCACCATGATCACACCTTTTTTCGATGTTCTCATGGTACCTTCTATGGCCGAGAACTGTTTTTCCAGGACACCTGTCGATCTCACCGCATCGATCAATTTGAGACCGTCCAGGGACCTCCTGAAATCAATGAAGGAATCAAGTTCCTCCAGCTCGGTCACCTTGATGTTGTTCATCAGAAGCTTTGTAAGCGCAGCAAGGAATGTTCTTAGGGAGCCGGGTTCGATCCGCACTTGCATGTCGGATTCGACCTCGAGTTCATTCTTCGAATCATCAACGATCATTATCCGGGCACCATTTTCCCGGGCCTTGTGTATCGCAACAGGCATTCCTGGGTGGGTAAAGACCATGTCGTTGTTTATTAGCATGATCCAATCGGCCTTTTCCACATCCTCCAGGGTTGTCCAAGAGGAGCTCGCTCTTCCCTTTTCTGCAAGGTATTGAATAACCATCCTTCCAAACTTCGATATCATGTCAATATTATGGCTTCCGATCACATCCCTGGAAAGCTTGTTCAACAGATATGCTGATTCATTTGTCAGGTATGGTGATACAAGGAAACCGATCTCCTCCGGAGCGAACCTTTTGAGGGAATCTCCGATGTACCTGAACGCCTCCTCCCATGATACCGGTGACAGTCGTCCACCTTTTCTTATCAGCGGGTAATGAAGCCTGTTCGGGTCATTGAGGAATGCAGGGATGCAGAACCTGCCGTATACACAGGCATATGCTCTGCTGTATTCCTTGTTCCTGTCAGGTATGGCTGCCATGACCCGCCCCCATTTCTCCTCCAATACCATGGCGCAGTTCATCGAGCAGAATGTGCAGATGGATTCCACGGATGAGTCTGCCTTGCCGTGCCATTTGCTCCCTTTTGGAGACAATGCACCGGTAGGACATGCATCGATGCAGGCTCCGCAGAACCTGCATGCCCCCTCAAGGTGGGTCCTTCCGAAGATCGTTCCCACCTTGGTATTGTGGCTTCTCTTGGTGAAGGCGATCGCACCCACTCCTCTGATCTGCTGGCACATTCGGACACATCTGCCGCAGAGAATGCATAGGTTATAATCGCGATCGAAGAACGGATCGTACCGTTCGAGAGGAAGGCCCTTGTATTCCATGGGGATCTCCATGTCGGAAATTCCCAGATAATGTGAAACCTCCCTTATCTCGCAGGTCTCCCTGTTCGGGCACATGGAACATCCTGTGATCCTGCCGGCCTTTACCGGTCCACCGCGAATGCTTTCACAGTCCGCTCTTTCACTGCATACTATACATGAATGAGGATGCTCGATCAGTATAAGCCTGAGGATGTTCCTGCGAAGCTTTCTTACCTCCTTCTCATCGCTGTGAACTATCATCCCATCGGTGGCAGGAGTTGAACATGCCGGGGGGAACCCCCTCATCTTATCTACCTTCACCACGCATAATCTGCATGCTCCGAAAGCAGGAAGCTCCTTGTGAGCGCACAACGTTGGTATGTATATATCCGAATCTCGTGCAGCTTCCAGTATGGTCTGTCCCTCTTTGATGGGTATCTCCACGCCATCTATGGTGATCTTCATTTGCCATCACCGCCTTGTTTTTTCTCATCCTTTCTATCGATCGGTGAAACCTTTGATATTGCATTGGCTGAAGGCGGGCAGGTCTCAAGACAGAGACCGCATCTTATACATGTTCCCGGGTCGATCACCCTGATATTATTCTTCGATCCTTTAATGGTCGTTACTTTTACCGGTTTTTCAGATATTGCCTTTACAGGGCATCTTCTTTCACAGGCCCCGCATCCAATACATTTCAATTCATTGATCTCATACTGGATAAGCGCCTTGCATACCCTGGCCCTGCATTTCTTCTCGAATACATGCTCCCTGAATTCGTCCATGAAATATCTTAAGGTCGTAAGGATGGGATTTGGAGCGGTCTGACCGAGGGCGCACAGAGAGCCGTTCTGTATCGTCCAGGCAAGTGAGGCCAATTCATCGAGTTCTTTCCGGGTCCCGTCACCTGCCTTGATCTTCGTTAAGAGGTCCAGCATCTGTTTGGTCCCGATACGGCATGGTGAACATTTACCGCAGGATTCCTCCTGGGTGAAGGAGATGAAATAATGTGCCACATCAACGACGCAGGTATCCTCGTCCATGACGATCATACCGCCCGACCCCATGATGGTTCCTGCATCCTTCAGTGATTCGAAATCGACGATGTAATCCAGGGCATCTGCCGGCAGGCAACCGCCGGAAGGGCCCCCTGTCTGGACGGCCTTGAAGCTTTTCCCCTCGTCCATCCCTCCTCCGATGTCGAAGATGATCTCCCTCAGGGTTGTTCCCATTGGGATCTCAACTAGTCCCGAATTCTTCAACTTTCCAGTGAGCGCAAAAACAGCTGTTCCCCTGGTGCCTTTCGTTCCGATGGAACTGTACCAATCTGCACCCTTTCTCATAATGGAGGGCATCGTGGAGAGTGTCTTGACATTGTTGATGTTGGTGGGATAACCCCAAAGTCCCTTCTGGGCTGGAAAAGGTGGCCTGGGTTGAGGCATCCCTCTTTTTCCCATTATGGAAGCGATCAGCGCCGTTTCCTCCCCACAAACGAAAGCTCCAGCGCCTTCCATGATCTCGATGTCAAAATCGAATTCTGATCCCAAAATGTCCTTTCCCAGTATGCCCTTCTCTCTGCATTCCCTGATGGCTATATGCAACCTGAAGATCGCGAGAGGGTATTCTTTTCTGACATAGATATAACCGAGCTGGGTCCCCATTGCGTAGGCTCCGATTATCATTCCTTCGATCAATCGGAAAGGATCGCCCTCGAGGACGGACCTGTCCATGAATGCTCCTGGGTCGCCCTCGTCAGCGTTGCAGATGAGGTATTTTTTTTCTCCTTTTGCATTCCTGCAGAACTGCCATTTCATTCCTGTTGGGAACCCTGCTCCTCCTCTACCTCTGAGTTCCGATCCTTTTACTATATCGATCACTTCCTGGGGGTCCATTTTCAGTGCTTTCTCCAGGCCTTTGAAACCATCGTTGGCCAGATAGTGTTCCAGGTTTGTTGGATCGATCCGGCCGACGTTCTCCAGTATTATCCTTCTCTGTGGTCTCATCATGGGGTGATCATAGATGCTGGGCAGGTCGTCGTATCCTTCACCCAACACTCCAAGCAAGCCCTCGATGGGATAATGGTCCTTGTTGAAGATCCCATCAAGGAGGGTCGGTATCCTCTCACCGTCAAGATTTCCGTAGACAACGGGATCCTTCCCGTTCTTCTGAAAATATACCATGGGTTCAAAGCTGCACATTCCCAGACATCCAACTTCAACCTTCTCTATCCCGAGTCCATTTTTCTCATTGAACTCATCTATGGCCCTGATGACCTTTACGATACCGGCTGCATGTCCGCAGGATGCCGCACCAATGTAGGCGACCTTTTCAGCTCCTTTGAGGTCGCTCCATCTCTGCTCAGAAATTTTTCTCATCTCTTCGATACCGGTCATCGACATCACTGCTCCTTGGGTCCTTTTTCATCAATGATCTCATCAAGAAGTTTTGTCAGCATATTGGAGGTCATCTTCCCGTATACTTCATCGTCTATCACGATGGTCGGAGCTAGAGCGCAGCATCCCAGACAGGCAACTCTTTCAAGCGATATCATTCCATCAGAGGTTGTCTGCCCCGGTTCAATGCCCAATCTATCTCTCAGAAGTTCAAGAAGATTGTCTGCTTCCTTGACGAAACATGCGGTACCCATACATGTCCTGATGATGTGCCTTCCGGGTTTTGTGAACTTGAAATGTGTATAGAAAGTTGCCACACCAAAGATAACATCCTCGGAGATCTGTAGTTCTTCCGCCGTTGTGGAGATAGCAGCGGATGGTAGATATCCGTATTCTTCCTGTGTGGCTTGAAGGATCGGAATGAGGTTCTTGATATCATGACCATGCCCCTCTATCATCCTCTGCATCCATTCGTCGTTATATTCGGTCTTCATTCCCATTTGAAATTCTCCTTTTTATATTGAACCACTCTAACTATTCCCTGCTCCCAAAGTCGGAACGATCTGCTCGCCTGTCCATGGAGTATTACCACTCCAGACTATCATCGAGCATCATGTCATCAAGGTCCTCATGGCTTATACCGTGCCAACTGCACCCCTTTCTGGCACAGATATAGAAATCTATCATTCGTGATACAGCCTCCACATCGATCATGATGGTCCTGGATCCGCATTCATGGCATGAATCTCCTTGGACCACAAGGCTCTTTTTGCAGTGTGGACATATGATGTCCTTTGCCTCCGATCCCTTTGGTATCTGGATCGATGTTTCATGGAGGAATACGTTCAGATATGGACTCAGAGAGAGGGTCCCCTCTTGATCATCATTCTCTATTATTATGAACCTTAGCTCATCTTTTTCTATCAGACATACCTTGCAAAATGGACAAAAAGAGTGAAGATATGTCCCAGATGTGATGATTTTTCTTTTATCTTCTTTTGAAATGTTCAAATTCATAAATATGTTATATCGAGTATTGATTATTAATATCCTTGGATTATTGAAACATATATAAAGAGGACATGGCCAGTGTTATCGAAGATCGATTAATGCTCTTCAATTATCTATATCATATCTACAAATATTCATACATGAATATATGATTATATAAAAAAATATATTTAGTTGATGTGAATATAATAACAAATATATTATGATTCAATTGATAATATGATATATGTCAATATTTGTGTATGATGTGATCTGACGGATCATGCCAATGGTCGAACATATTGACAATATTTCATCAATAAGGTATAGTTAACGGATTATTGTCATATCATCGATCTGATCTTTCCATCCTGGGGTTCCGTTGTGGGAATTGGATCCGGACCCTTGTATGTTAAAGTTCAAATATGAAAACTTCATCCGGGTTATAGAAGCCCGATTGTTGACAGGGCTACCCAATAAATGAAAATCGAGGAATCCAAATGTTCCAGATAATCAAACATGAACAGTTCTCCCCGATCACCTTCATGTGGGAAGTTCTGGCACCTGATCTGGCCAAAGCTTCCGAACCCGGACAGTTCGTGATGGTAAGGATCCGTGAGGGTGGTGAGAGGATACCCCTCACCATCGCCGATTATGACGTTGAGAAGGGCACCATAACACTGATGATCCAGGCTGTAGGGAGATCTTCCAATGAGATGAACGATCTGAAGGAGGGGGATTATCTACTCGACCTTATGGGTCCCCTTGGAATTCCCAGCCATATCGACCGGAAGGATGGAAGGGTCGTTCTGGTGGGGGGCGGACTTGGAGTGGCTCCCATCTATCCACAGCTAAGAAAATACAAGGAGACCGGAAACTACACGATCTCGATAATGGGATTCAGGAACGAGGACCTGATATTCTGGGCAGACAAGTTCTTGAAGTATTCCAATGAATTCCATATCGCAACCGATGATGGCAGTGCCGGGACCAAGGGTTTTGTGACGACAGTGCTTGATGATGTCCTTCAAAGGAACGATGATATCGTGGAAGTTGTTGCGATCGGCCCTCTCGTTATGATGAAGGCCTGTGCGGAAGTATCCAGAAAGTACGGGATCAAGACCATAGTTTCATTGAATACTATCATGGTGGATGGGATCGGAATGTGTGGTTCATGCAGGGTCACCGTTGACGGCGAGGTAAAGTTCGCCTGCGTCGATGGCCCGGATTTCGATGCCCACCTGGTCGATTGGGATGAGCTTATGGTCCGCCAGAAGAGGTTCGACCGGGAAGAGTCTCACGCCCAGGATTGTTGGGATAAAGAGTGCAGAGCAAAGAAGAAGTTCGAGGAGGGTCAATAATGGCGTTCAAACCAAGGTTACCTTGTCCTGAACAGGACCCGAAGGAAAGGATCAAGAACTTCGAGGATGTTGTTGTCGGTTATACATCAGAAATGGCCATAGAGGAGGCATCCAGATGCCTCCAGTGCAAGAATCCTCTTTGTGTGCAGGGATGCCCGGTATCGATCGACATTCCAGGTTTTATTGGTGCGATCAAAGAAGGGGATTTCGAACTGTCCTATTCCATACTTACCGATCAGAATCCCATTCCTGCTGTTTGCGGCAGGGTGTGCCCTCAGGAGGTCCAGTGCGAAGCAAAATGTATCCTCGGGATAAAGCACGATCCTGTATCGATCGGAAAGCTCGAGAGGTTCGTAGGGAACTGGGCAGTGAAGAACAATATATGTGTCAGGGAAGAGGTGGACAAGGTCAGACCTCCCAGAGAGGTTGCGATAATAGGGTCCGGGCCTGCTGGATTGGCCTGCGCCATGGACCTGGCACTTGCAGGTGTGGATGTCACTGTTTTCGAGGCCCTTCACACTTTCGGAGGAGTTCTGAAATACGGCATCCCATCCTTCCGTCTTCCAAAGGATGTGATCGATGCGGAACTTGGAAAGGTGAGGAAGCTTGGGGTCAAGTTCGTCGCAAATCATGCAATTGGAAGGATATTCACCATACCCATGATGATGGAAGAGATGGGATTTGACGCTGTTTTCATAGGGACAGGGGCAGGACTTCCCAAATTCCTGAACCTTCACGGGGAAGGATTGAACGGTGTTCAATCGGCGAACGAGTTCCTGACAAGGGTCAATCTCATGAACCCCCCTGGGATCAAGGATTGTTACACTCCTACCGGGTGCGGCAAGAAGATCGCTGTGATTGGAGCGGGAAATGTGGCAATGGATTGCGTGAGAACCGCTATCAGACTTGGTGCGGAAAGATCAATGATCGTATACAGGAGAGCAAGGGAACAGGCTCCTGCCAGGACAGAGGAGGTCCATCATGCCGACCAGGAGGGGGTCGAGTTCCATTTCCTTTCAAATCCCATAGAGGTATTGGGAAAGGACGGATGGGTGACGGGGCTGAAGCTTCAAAAGATGGAGCTTGGCGAGCCCGATGCATCAGGACGACGCAGACCAATACCGATACCCGATTCCGAACATATCATCGAATGTGACACAGTCATCATAGCTGTCGGCACTTCATCAAACCCCATCATAGGACAGACCACTCCAGGTCTCAAATTGAACGATTGGGGTTATGTCGAGGTGGATGATGATCAGATGACATCCGTCCCCGGTGTTTTCGCCGGGGGGGATATCGTTACAGGTTCGGCCACCGTGATACTTGCCATGGGAGCGGGAAAACAGGCTGCCAGGGGAATTCTCAAATATATGGGGATCGAGAGAAAGGTTCTGAACGTCTGTGAAACCGATTAACCGATATTCAACAAACCGATCTTGTTTCATCTGAGAATCTTATTATAGGCTCCAAACGTTCCCATCTTCAATGGGAAGGGATAGGTTCCATTCTGATCTGACAAGAGCTGATCTAAAGAAAAGACTTGTCAGGATCAATCGATTTTTTTCCATCTTCAGCCTCATTGTCATCGGGGGATTGGTGGGTTTTCTTATACTCTCTGCAGATTGGATGGTCTTCCAGCTCGTACTAATGGCCATGGCGACCGTTGGAGTAGTCTACCTGCTTATTTCACAGAAGAAGAACAATGGGAAGATGATCAAAGAATACAGACCGAAGAACAATATCGAGGTCACAAAAGAGTTGATAATAATCCCCAAAGGATTCAATATTCCAAACGGGAAGGTCTACACTATCGAGATATCGAATATTGAGAGAGTTGATCTCGATGCAACACGATACATCGAAGGAGAGAAAAAGAAGTCCAGCTGGTTCAGGCGAAATATCTGGGGGGGATATGTCCCACAAGGAGCTCTTTGGAATGGAAACTGGCCAAAGGAATATCATCTTCTGGTCCATCTGAAGGAATCGATCCACCTCGGGGTTCCCTGGATCAATCCAAGGGGTCTCAAGACAGAGATAATCAAACAGGATACTGATAAGGTCCTCTTATCGATAAGGCCTGGAGAAAAGGATAGGTTCATAAGAGTGATCGAAGAGAGAATGAATGAGATCGGTACAACTGATGATAAACCTGAAAAGAAGAAGATGAAGAAAGTTAAAAACGAGGTCTTATTGGAAATTAATACCACACCAATTCCAGGAGATGTTTTGAAGAAGAATAACCCTACAATGTTGAAATTCTTCATATTTACATTCATTCTTGTATTCTTGGTCTGGTCGATCATGTTGGTAGCAATTGGATCGGATCTACTGGAGACATTGGTAATATCTTTCCTGATCTTTTTGTTCATGGCACTATTACTTTTCATATTATTGGCCCTTGTTTACCTTATTACCTACCTTGAGAACAGAAAGAGACTCAAGAAGATAAGGGAACTGAACAAGGTGGTATTGAAAGAAAGGTTCATTGAGGTACATTCTCTGGAAATGAAATGCCGAGAGAGATTTCAAAATAGCATTCCTCTGAAATATATCGTATCATTGGAGAGAGAGGATATTCAGAAGGAATACAAAGAGAGGATAAATTGGACATTTGGAAAGTTTGTAAAAACTGTGTATCAAATGGATGAGAGATATCTTTGCCATACAGATTCAAGTGCTAATTCACTGGTCAAATTGAATTTGAACAAGGCCGTCAAGGTCAGGTGGGACCCATTGGGCAGACAGAAGAATGTATTCATCACAGGGCCTTTGAGCGTGAAAGAAGTAGTGATCTCCATTCCAATTTCAAGGCAGGATGAATTCATCGAAAAGCTTCTGGAATTGAATCCGGATGTCAAGGTCTTCGACTGATCATACCTTTGGCTTGATCAATGTCCCCCAGAGGAACCTGTTCATCAGAATGAAATAGGTCATGTTGAACACCATGATACCGATCGCAGGGAGCCAGCCGATCACGGGAGCTATGGCAACCGCAAGTGCGAATGTGGATGCAACCTCCATTAATGCCATCCTCTTGAGACATTTGGAATGGTCCCATGTCTTCACTCCCATCAGAAGGTGGTCCAGGCCGATAAGGACCAGTGCGAACACTCCTCCGATGATGTAATTGTCAATGGTCCCATCGAATAGCCAGATCGCGACGAAGATCAAGGCTATCGAACACACCTTCAGAAAAATAGAGACGGATCTGGCGAAAGGGGGGCATACAAGTTTTCCATCTTCCACCATCACCCCCATACTCTTCAGGAGCGATGCCTCATCCATGTCGATGTCCTTGAGATCCCCCTCTATCATTATCTGATAGAGGATCTGGAACATGAGATATCCAAAAAGGACCAATGCACCAAGGGTAACAGCTCCCTCGACGAATGGGAACGACCCGGAGATCGAAAGGTCTCCCCCCGAGCCGAAGAACGCAAAGGGAAATAGAAGCGAATGGGCAACGGCGATCGGAATGAACTTTCCCTTCATCTTCTTGCCCAAGAGGTTGTAGATGAATCCCATAACCGTCAGGATGGAAAGGATGCCGATCGAAAGAGGGTCCAGGCCAGAGATCGAAATTCCATATATGAACGAACCGATCACAAGTCCGATGCATACAGCTCTTGATGTTCCGGGGTCCAGAACGCCTCTTTGGAGGGGATGATGGGTCTTGTTCGGGTCATCCTTGTCATAACCCTGAATGAAATCCTCCACAGAGTTGTGACCGTATCCAGCATTGTGGTACAACCACCCGAAGATAAGGAATAGAAGGACCTTGAGGTCGAATACCGTCCCTACTGCCAGGGCTGAACCTGTGATCGTGATGGTCATTTCAAGCGGAGAGGTGTGGCTTCGAAAGAGCTGCAACCAATCCCTGGGGGTGGCCATGGGCAGATGTAAACAATAGAGATATATCCCATTTGCGAGTAAATGCTATCAATTCCGTTTCTTGCATGCAAGTAGCTTGATGCCGTTTACCCGATTTCCATGGTAAGTGGTGAACTCACACAGTTCTTCCCGGATAATTTCGTACCTTGATATGAGTAGTTCCGTGATCTCTTCCTCAGTGTAATGATGTGCCCGATACAATCCCTCTCCATCCATGGACCCATCATCTGTTACTATGAATGTACCTTTCTCGCCTGTTATCTTCTCAAATGTCTCGTATCTTTCCCTGTAGGTCGGAGAATCCCATGTTTGCAGGAAGTCAGCAACATAGATGCAACCACCTTCCCTGGTCACTCTGAAGGCTTCCGTGATCGCTCTGATCCTCGAATCCGTATCTGTCAGCATGGTCAGGAATGCATTCATCACACAGATATCGAACAAGCGATCATCGAAGGGGAGGTATCTTCCATCAGCTTCCATGAACTTTACGGTGCTTCCCCTCTCCTTTCCTATTCTTTTTGCCTCGCTTATCGATTCAGGGTCGATATCTATTCCTGTCACCTCGTGACCCTGTTCCTCGAGGTAGAACGCGGTCCTTCCATGGGCGCAGGCTAACTCCAGGATCTTCGACCTCTTCTGGAATCCTGCAACCATGTCCGGGTCGATATCAACAGTGGAAGGTGGGTCTTTCATCGGGTCACACCATGAATCTGACCCCGAAAACACCTTCTCTTTCCTTCTTCGGAGTATCGACATCCTCTACTATCCAGCACATGAACTCACCGGATGAGCTGTATTGTAATCTCTTGATGACCGTCTTGAACCTTCCGAATTCAAAGTCCAGGACGTTACCCTGCTTTCGGGTCTCTGTATCCAGGGCCTTGAACGTGTCCAGGTCGATATTTCCCTTGATGAAGAACTCATAGGATTTTCGGGCAATGTCGGCCATATCGTCCCCTTCGGTCTCCTCGTTGTAATGGCGCCTTGTGTACTTCTCGAGTATGATGTCCACATCACAATCCTTTAGCTCCAACTCCCCGATCATCACGTCCATTGCTACCACCTGGTGTCAACCTTACAACTCTTGCTTACCTATTTCTAGTTTTTATACATACATTGATGATAAAGGTGGAAAATCAGGATATTCGGGTCATGGAGGGAATGAACAGTCCACAGCTCACTCCATTGCGATGATATATATCGAGGCAGGAATATCACGTCATGGGGGTTCATTGTGGAGGTCCTGACGATCCGTGTGGGAAATGATAATTTCAGTTACCTGATCATAGAGGGAAACCGGGCATCATTGGTCGATCCTGGGGTCGATCCTGATGAAGCATTGGTCCTTATCAAGAAAAGGGACCTGAAGCTCGATCATGTCATTGCGACCCATCATCACGACGATCATACACATTCCATTCAAGATGTTGTGGATCGGACCGGAGCTTTCGTGATCGCTTCCGAACAGTGTTCCTCTCTGATGGGGGGAGTTGACAGGATCGTGAAGGAGGGGGACCTGATCCGGCTTGGCGGTCTGAAGATAGAGGTGATGGAAACACCAGGCCATACGGAAGGAGGCATCTGCCTGATAGTGGGGAATACCTACCTGATAACGGGTGATACACTATTCATGGGAGACTGCGGTAGATGCGATCTACCAGGGGGAAGCCTTTCGGAGATGTTCTCCTCTCTCCAGAGGTTGAAACAGCTTGATGATAGGTTGGTAGTGTTCCCTGGCCATGATTACGGGCCTGAACCTTATGATACCCTGAAAAACCAGATGAGAACGAGCGGTGTTCTCCTTGCGAGCAGCCTTTCCGAATTCTCCCGGTTGTAGGAAACCAATGATCGATAAATATTTTTCTCAACTTTGAATGATCCCTTTTTCCGCCGAAGAAGGGTCAGTGGATCCGAGGTACATCTCCGATCCCATTGTGTCTGGCTTGACCATGGGCAATGTAATTATGAACATCGAGCCGGATCTATGGTCTCCCTCCTTCCTGTCCTTGACCTCAATGGTCCCTCCATATCTGTCGAGAAGGACCTTTACCAGAGAGAGTCCCATCCCAATGTGTTTTGCTTCTTTGGCCCTATTGGACCTGTCGAAAATGATCCCCTTCATGTGATCCGGGATGCCTCGTCCTTTATCCAGGATGTCGATCATCACCCGATTTTTTATGATATCGGGCCTAATGTGGATATCTATCTTCGGCGGTCCATGTTCATGATGTTTCACCGCATTGTGGAATATATTGTAGAAAACCTCCTCCAGGAGTGGTTCTGCCAGGGTAATTATATTCTCGTTCGGGGTCTTGATATCATAGGAGATCTCTTTCGCAGGGAAAGAGAGGATGACGCTTGAAAGAGATTTCCTGATCATGGGGACAAGGTCGACCGGTTCGGGTTTGAATGGGGCGGTTGACGCTTTTGAGAATTTCTGTACGTTCCTGACCAGGCTCACAGACCGTTCGACAAGCTGTGAAAGGGTATCGATCGTATTATCGACCTTCTTTCGATCTTTTCTTACAATTTTGAATATCTGGGTAGAATTGAGGAGGCCCTGATTGATGTTCCCCATGTCATGAATGAGCAGGTCCAGGTAGAAGAAGGACCTGTTCCTCTCCACCTCCAATCTCTCCTCGACCTTCTTCCTGATCTTAACATCATTGTCCAGTTCTCTATTTGCCCGTTCCAATTCCCTTGTTCGGGTCCTTACACGATATCTAAGGAAAATGGTTGTACCGAATAGAAAAATGGAAATTCCCATGATAATAAGAAAAATATGGATCAACCATCTGGTAAGGATAATATTGACATCGGGTCTATTATCACCTTCGAGATATTCATCCAATATATTATAGTAAACCGATCCCTGATCATTCTTCATGTTCCTGAGATGGGCATCGATCGCCGATGAAAAGAGGTTGGATCGGGACCCATTCGCAGGAAATGCAAATTTGACCTCGATCGGATTGAGAAAGATCCCGGTCCTTGATATGTCCCTTTCGTCTTCCACTGACAATCCGAGTAGATGATTCAATAATCCTGCATCGAGTTGCCTCTCTTCAAGCGCTTTGATCAATTCCTCATAGTTGTCGAATTCGACAAAGTTGGCATTCACCTTGAAAGAATTCATCAAAGCCTTCAATCCCGAGGTTCCGTTGTAGTGAATATCGTCCTTTACAACCCCTATCCATCTATCCTCCAGGTCGAGTATGGATCCGATCTCATTATAAGCAGCGGCATAAATGATCCCACAATTGGAGATTAGTGAATAGTCTGAGAACATGAGGCTCTC
>JAUVCN010000123.1 GCA_030595715.1 Thermoplasmatales archaeon | reverse complement strand
ACTTCTTATAATGATGAAAGGATATCTATTATCAATGCATGATGGACGGATTAAGGCAAAAGTTATGTTGAAATCGTTTCCACAATATATGGTAACGAGTTTTTTCGCTTGTTCCAGTGGCGCAATTTTTGGAATAACATTGATGGCATTATTAGGGAAACCACCATTACCTTGGCTAACAGGTATTCTTGTTGTAATAATCCCGGTTTTATCTCTATTCATATTTTTATCAGTGAAATCATATAGATGGACAAGAAGAGTCCAAAATGAAGCTTTGATATCATTATCAAATGCAGATTTGTAAATGGGAAAATATTCCCTTTTGTCCTTTTCTGATGGTAGTGGGACATTGTTAATAAATGAAGAATCCAATGATGAAAAGATGAAGGAAAAGAATTTTACAAGATCATTCAACATCTTGTTAAAAATTCTCTTAATAGCAATCGCATATATCGGATTGGTGATTCCTATTACCTTAATATTTGTTGATATTAAGGATGCCCCCGATACATGGCTATTTTTCTCATCCCCTGCGATAATATATGCATTATTCTTTGCAATATATTCTGTAATAAATGTGGATAAAATACAAGAGATGTAATTAGGAACCATTTGAGATCCCCCGAAGAAATGTGTCATATCCACCTTTTTTGTCCTTTAACGATGGGAATAGGACATTGTAAATAATCATATAGTCATTCAATTATGGAGCGTGGTTGAAATGGTTGAAGAAACATGTCCGATCTGTGGTTCGAAAATGATTGTATCTAAATTTCCATTGCAGAGAAAAAATGAAAAGAAATGCACAAATGAAAATTGCAAACATAATAAAGAACCAATTGTCATCCATCAATAAGGTCGTAGGATTACACATACACGAGGCAAATGGGATATTTGGTCCCTCATGTGATCATTTCCAATCCTGTTCCAATTCACTCTCGGGTTCTTCTTCAATATTAAATTTACAAACCGAGTTGTCCTTTTTTATCCGGTTTGGGGAATCATTATTCACAGAAATGATTTTTGAAAAATAAATATTAAATAGACTCGATCGAACATAGATGAGGATCCCATGATATGTCCAAAATGCAAATCCACAGCAGTTGAAAGAAGTGGTGAACAAAACCTAGGAAGAGAGAAATGGTTCTGCAATGGATGTGGCTATATGTGGGTGGTAACTCAATCGATAGCCTCCAGTTTTATCCTTTTCTGAACGGAAATCGTTAACAATTCACTCTCCATTATTAACGGGACGTATGTATTGATCCTCTTCACTGGCTGGCGGAACCTGGGGTCCTCGAATATTGGAATTCATATCGGACCCTATCGGGTCCTTCGATCCCGGTCCCAGACGCTGCCCTGCAGGTTCTGTCATTGGGACCTGTGAATAAATTTGTTCACTTTCAGGTCCCTTGGATGAAGATGACATCATTTGAGGGGGAAATATTCGATCCGGAGCCCTCCTCTTCCTGGAGATCACAACGAAAATGAGGACACCTGCAACTATTATCAATACAAATAATGAGATCGAAAATATCCAGATCGCAGTGTTTCCGGAGCTATGCTCCGATCCATCAGGCACAGTTGTTCCTGCTGTTGGGCGGGGGTCTTCGATGGACAGTGTATCATTCCAGTAAGAAACAGTGCCAGAATCATCGGTGACCATGATCGATATCTCGGTGGGTATCGAATGGACCTGAGCCGTAACCTCCCATAAGGACCATCCAATGATCAACTCCTCTTCCAGAACTGTTCCATTCTCGTCGGTCAATACGACAACGACCTTCTCCGGAAACGATCCTCCCGGTCCGGATAAGAAAGAGACGGTAATGGTGGCATTCATCGTTTCATCGAGGCTTACGGTCATATCTCCAATAATGGGAGGTCCTGTGGAAAGATAGAAAATTCCCAGAACACGAAATGTATCACCCGAACCCTGATCATCTGTCAGGAACAGGTCCATTGATAGCATCTCGTTGGCGGGCCAATCCAGGTCCGTCCTGATATCGAGCTCGAACTCAAATCGACCTACCTTGTGAAATCCGAGGTCATCCACCCTGAAGCCACCTTCCCCTTCGATGGAACCAATGAGCTCCAGTCCCCAACCTGGATGGTCCGGATCATCGACAGCAACTCTGACAGTGACCGTCTTTCCCCTTTCTATCCCACTGCCCAATTCCAGTTGGGACGATGGAACCGATATCGATACACTGTTGATCGATGGTGGTGCATTGGTGACGATCAGAGCATCATCGTACCTCACACTCCCCTGTAAATATTCGTCGTCCATGAAATCGAATATCAGATCATAGGATCCTATCTCCAATTCCGCTCCCTGAACGATAAGTTCATGACCCTCAAAGGATAACAGATCAAGGTTAAAAGAGGCCACCTCCCCCTCATTGGATGTACCTTTCGGCCCCCACAACATGACACTTGCTTCCCTTGATGGTTGTCCCTCCGGATCATTATATCTTACTGAAAAAATTGCCTTTTCCGATCGGATGATGTTCACTCCCACCCCGGTTATCACCCCTTCGGGGGCTCTATTTACTGTCGATATCTCCGCATTCCAGGGATCATAGGCACCATCCCGATCTATTACCATCGCATCGATGCTGATCTGTTGAGATCTCACAGCGGGATCAAGGGAGTACACATAGTGAGAACTATTCGATGTGCTGTCCACCGATATCGGTTCTATCTCTCCTTCTATGGACCCTGTCACCTTCATTTTTACGGTCAAGGATCCATCGGGAGTGTCCAGGTCCATCCAATTGAGGTCAACGCTGAAATTCCCACCTCTTGTCAGCTCATACGTGGATATCTCCCCGTATAGTTCAGGAATATTGTTCCTGACATCGAACAGAGGATCCACACTTACCTGATCCCTGCTCCCATTTGAATCCCGATATTCACACAGAGCATCATATCTTCCCAGGGGAGCATCCCAGGGTATCACCCAGACATAGGTTAAAGATGTGATCCCGGAGGATATCTCACGGTTACCGAAAACCGGTGAGAAGGTCGATCCGTCCGGTGCGGTGAAGGTGATGTTCATGCCTCCGGGAGAAGCTATCTCATCTTTATCCTCAACATCCACCGTGATGATCCTTGAAATTGTCCTGTTGTCAGAAATTGGCGGAATGATCTTGTAAACAGAGATCTTCGGAATGTGATTAACAGACAATTTTCCCGAATGGAAATTGTTGGATTCATTCCCGTCCCTGAATTCGCGATAAGGGTCGATGGTGATGTTGATCTCATGTTCGCCTCCTCCTAGGTCCAGATCAATGCCCGTCGTGGACATCCCGAGGATATCCACCTTCATCTCCATCGGGGACCCGCCATCCACAGATATCAAAACGGTCATACCTATGAGATCCGAATAACCATCGTTCCGGACCTGGCACTGTACCCTGGGGATCCCATCTTCATCTATCCAGTATCTGATCGGTTCATCCGCTATCCTCGGATCATCTCGAAGGTCGGTGAATGGAGCACATTTGGGATCGCCTATCATCGTTCCCATCCAGCTTGTAAACTCTGATCCGGAGTAATAACTTTCAGCGAGGTTTGCTCCCGAATAATATGCTGGGAACAGGATGTCAGCATGGGATATCGCTGACAGATATGGTTCGTAAACGTAACCCTTGACACCGGTGACACCATCCCTGATGAGGTCTGCGATCAGCGATTGTCCGTAGGTCGTTCCGTAATTGAAACTCCTTCCACCCGTGGAAACACAGGTTTCCGCGAGTGCGCCCGGAACCCAGGTGTTATGGGGCCTGATAACGCGGAGCTTCATGGAGTCGAAAAATACCACTCCATCCCCGACGAGTTCAACGTGGATCTTCACCTTTACTATCGAGGGATCGTTTTCCATTACCCCCTGGACTAAGGTCCAATCCCGGGTCCCGGTGTAGGTTCTCAGCTGCAATGTCGATATCATGCTGTCATTCCCATCCGATCCTTCCAGCCATATCCTGACTCCGCCTGAACCAACCCCCTCGAGCTTCATCCTGCCCTCCAGTATGTATCTATGATCGATGAACGGCAGGTCCCTCTCCTGGTAGGCCATCAGTGTTCCGGTGCCGGTACGCTCCATCCGGAGGGACCAGGTTCCCGAATATGGGTCGGTATCATTTCTCCCCATCTCACCTCCGCTCTCATCATAGGTCCAGGAGGAAGCCTGTTCACCGGTCCCTGATTCGAAATTCGAATTGTAGACATGATCGTAGCTCCAGTTCCCATCGTTGGAACCCCAGGAATTGTAGGCCATCAGGTCCGTGAAGCCGGTTCTGAAGGTCCTGTTCTCATCCAGGAGTGAGGGGTATCCATTCTGATCGAACCAGGCATCCGCCCCCCTCATCCAGTCGTTGCCTATCTTGTATCCGGATGATCCATCCTTTCCCGGGTCAAGGTCCATCAAAGCGTTTCCCCTGGACCCGTACGAGGCCTCTGACAGGTCCACAAGCCTCTTTGCTTCCTCCACCGTATACCCTGTCAACCTCGTAACGAGGCGCATCCCCACTCTGGAATAGGAAAATGACCCCGAATCCCTGTAATATGGATTCTCGACCCAACCGTTGCCGTGAATGGATGCCTCGTCATCACCGCCGACAAGTGCCAGTTCCGAGTCGAAGGATGCCCTTGCATTGGAAGCCCCCGAGACTCGCAGCGGAACGCCTTTCGTGGTCACCAGATAATTGATACTATTCTCGATCCCCCGCTCTGAAAGATTATTAATTATCTGAGCAGCGACCTCATCGAACTGAGCAGGAGTGATCGTCTCCGACGTTGATGTTGAGATATTGATGATGTTCTCGGGTGGGATCCCCCTTCTCTCGGCGAAATAGGTTCCGATCTCCTTTGATATCTCGGAATTATCGTTAACGATAAGGGCCACATCGTCGTAAAGGATCCTGCCCCCGTAGAGGCCTATGGGTTCATCATTCCGTGTCGGAGGATCATCCGATGATAGGATCTGCTCTCCATCAAGATCACCCTGTGCCGTCCAGGAAAAGAACATTGTCGATGAAAGTAAGAGACCGAGCGAAAGCACGAGACATATCCTGTTTTCTTTGATGAAAAATCCCCCTGGACAATGGTATAATGAGGTCGATACATATATAGAAGATTTGCCGGATCGATCCCGCTGGATGTCTTTGATGGTGTTCCCGAAATTTTTTTTATACTCGCCCACATGAAACCACCCCGAAAACGAGATGGAGAAAATGGTTCGATCTCCATTCCACTCGTTTACCTGTTAAAAAGATGCATGAAAGGAAAAATATGGTTCTCATGATCGTCTCCCGGGGTGAATGTGCCATACATTTTGTACTCATAGGAACATTTAAAAGCAAAAAAAATTCTTTATTCCCATGGACCACCTATCAACCCGGGATCTGGTCCTGCTTGTTATCCGACTGTTCCCACGCTCCCGGTTACAGTACGTTGACAGAGAAGAGCTTGCTAGGTCCCTTGGTCTCTCTTTCATTACGATCAGGAAAACCCTTACCGAACTGAAGAAGGATGGGGGGATCATCAAAGAAAAGATACCGGGTTCGGATATTTTTTCCCTGACAGAGGATGGAATGAAAAGTTCCGACGAATTGATGAAGGACCTGAACAACTTCTTCTTCACCCCATCCGCCCATAATGTTCCATCATCCATAAAATTGGTGGAGGTTCTCAAACTGATCAACAATCCATTCTTCAAGGGGTTCCTGATCAAGCTGTTCTTCAGCAGGGATATCTTTGACCTGATAGAGACATTGAAAACCTTTGAAATGCTGGAAAAGGAGACTTCCATCTACAATCTATTTGACAAGATGGAAATATTTCAAAGGTCCACAAGCATGCAGGATTTTATACATAGCTTCATGGAAACCACTCTTTTCGGCATGGAAGATCATGATGGGATGGAAATTGAGGATTTGAAAGGGAAAGATGTCTATTCTCTTCTACTAGAGGCCGATATGGATGTTGTTAAAGGAAATGTAAACGAGGGATTGGCTGCTTACAATTCCCTCGTCACCATGTCAGATATTCCCGAAGATATCTGGTTCATGGCCAATATCGGGATCATCAAGACCAACGGAAGATTGGGAAGAAGACAGGAGTGGGAAAAGGTCTTGAATGAGACAAGAGAAGCAACAAAAAGCAGTATGGCGCATGGTTACCTCAATCAAATTGAAGCGGACCTTCTTGGAACTGCTGGAGAATTGGAGCGAGCCATGGCTCTGTTCGAACGATGCATTGGAACATTCAGGCATTACAATTACCCTATCTTTCTCTCCATTGCATACAACAACTACGGTATTTTGATGTTCAACAGGGAGATGTACGACGATGCAGAGAAACTCTGGAAAAAAGCAAAAAGAAACGCATCCCAGGGCGGGAGCAGCCACATGGAAGCCATTGCATTAACCAATCTTGCAAGCATCATGAGATCGAAGGGGGAGATATCAAAAGCAAAGAGATATCTCGACAGAGCTCGAAAGACCTACCTATCACTGAACAATTTCGAAAGCCTTTCTGCTCTGGAGTATAATGTCTCGCTCATACTTCTTGCTGAAAAGGAATTCGAAAAGTCCATTGAGATGTTCAACCGTTCCATGTTCAAAACCTACCCGTTACTTTCCAACGATCGGAGAGAGGAAAGGCTCTCCTTTTTCAGAATGGAAGCGGAAAAGTTTAAATACACCCCACAAGAAAAAGGTGCAAAATATGATCTGGTTTATATCAGTGACCCGTAGAATAATAGAACATGGCCCGAAACTCACTTCCACTTCTATGTCTAGTTTGCACCGGTTTCTTAGTAGCTTCTATGCTCCTGATAGGCAATGTTGATGCACAGAACAGCGATGATAAGGCACTGATCATCGTATCAAGTTACAATGGCACCAACCAATTTGAGCTCGATAAGGCGATAGATCTCTACGACTATCTGATCGATAGAGGTTTACAAAAGGAAGATATCCAATTTCTATGCACCGGGACACTCGCCATCAGAGATGGCGATCCTACCACATCGAATATTGTCAATGGTTTCGAATGGTTGGCAGAAGATGCAACGACGAATTCGGATGTGTTCATCTATGTCAGCGATCATACCCATGCAATTTCATCTGATCCGTTCTACAGGTTCTCGGATGGAAATATCTACAGCTCCGATATCGAGGATTGGCTTGATGATATCTCGTACTCCACTCTGAATTACATAACCCTTGGCGATCACTCCGGTTTGATCGGCTCCGACCTCACAGATACAGACAGGACCGTGATCAGTTCAATGGGATCGGCACAATCTGTCTCCATCGATGCTTTCGATATCGCAAGGGGTCTCGCGGATACGGAAGCAGATACGGACAATGATGGCATTGTATCCTTTGAAGAGGCATTCTACAGCGAAGAGAATTTGATCACTGGGCAGGACCCAGTTATATGGTAAACCACTAGGTGATAACAATTATGCAAACCGGTCTAATACATTGTGATAACGACCTCCTATCTGAATTGGAGGATCTGGTAAAGCAGATGGCATGGAAAGAGAGCTTTCCTGCTGGTGAATGTGCCTTCTGC
The DNA here is from genome assembly GCA_030595715.1 of Thermoplasmatales archaeon. Taxonomy (GTDB): domain Archaea; phylum Thermoplasmatota; class Penumbrarchaeia; order Penumbrarchaeales; family Penumbrarchaeaceae; genus Penumbrarchaeum. Next base: position 980 of record JAUVCN010000123.1, on the reverse strand, counting down.
GGGTCCAGTGATGGAGCGTCGCATAGATTGGTAACATCCGACCAATTATACGGTCCAACACATATCCCGGTCTGCCTCGAATGTAGGAAGAAGATGAAAGGACAGGACATTGATGATTATCTCAGAATGATCAAAAAGGATGATAACTTTCTTTGGGGGAAGATCGTCAGTCATAATATCAGGAAATTGAATTGGATCTCCCGTCTTGCTTTCCTGATATTGGAGGAGGATCGGATCGAAATAAGATGAAGATCAACTGTTGAGGCTCCTAGACCCTCGCAAAATCTCTGAAAAAGGACAGGAAGAGAGAAAATCGATCTGCGGATCGGAAAAATGAAACACAACCAGGGCCCCGAAATCGGGTCATAGGGGCCCACACTTTCATTTTAAAAAAAAATTGAGTTTATCTATGGAACATTGATAATATTCAAACTATAGATCGTTCATGCAGGAGTAATATCTTACCTTTCATTCTTTCCTCTTCATCGCCAAGATCATAGATTTTGTCTCTGTTCGAAATCAAAGATCTCCAACATGTGGCAGAAAGAGGAATCCATTTTCAATAATATTCAAAGGATCCAATAAATACCTTTGATCATATTATTAAAGTGTCGGAATATGCTTCATTTTACGAGGGATGGTGGAACATATGCAGAAAAGAATGAATAACTATCATAACTATTGTAGTTATTGATAACATGCCTTACAAGACTATCAATGTCAATCCAGATACCTATGAGAGATTTGTTTACTACAAACATGCAAATATGACATTTGATGATGTTCTAAATGAGATGATGAATAAGATCTCTGAAGAGGAATTCTACTCACATATTCTCGATGAACATAGAGAAGAGGTCAGGAAGATGAAAGAGGGAGACTATCTCACTGAAGATGAACTTGATGGCTTCCTGGATTCTGAAGATGAGTGATCTGGGGTTGATCTCATTCCATACGAATTGATCTATTCCAGGAAGTTT
>JAUVCN010000060.1 GCA_030595715.1 Thermoplasmatales archaeon | reverse complement strand
TGGCCGAAGAACAAGGGAAGATCCCTTGTTAGATGCGATACGTCCACGGGAATTGCATTTCCAATGTTCCAGTTGTTCAACCATGAAAGGTCCATGAACGTGAACATGGATGTGAGAAACGGTCTCTCGATATTGATGAGCAAGGATCACTCGGAGAAGATCGACTCCTTGATCCTTTTCGGAAGTCAAAGCAGGGGAACTGCAACAGAAACAAGCGACATCGACCTTCTCATCATTTCTGATGACCAAAATACGATCAAGGACCTGCGAAGGGAAGCAAAGAACCTTCTCCCAAAACTGAGATTTGAATTTCATTCCTTTGGGCCAGATGATATTAAAAATAGAAATGATCTGATAATCTACGATGCTATTCTATTCGGTATATCTTTCAAAGGCGATCGTTTCCTTTTCGATCAAAGAGCTGAAATGGATTCCATCGACACATCCTATCTTCTCTGGAGAATGAGGTCATGTTCTGAGAACATTGATAGAGCAAGATCATTGAAAGGGGACCCTGCTGAATATTTCTTCGGTGTTTCGTTGAGAACTTTGAAAGAAATAGTTTCACTTCTATCCATCACCCCATCATTTACACTTACTAATAAAACCAGAATAGAAGATGTGGAAATGCTGATAACAAATGTTAACGAAGAGCTTTCCGGGAAAGGAAAGAAAATATGGCTGAGCTAGATATTGAAAGGTCCAAAGGATTATTGCGATCTGCAAGGAAGCTTTATGAAATGGGAGATATGGTTGGTGTAGCTGGACTGGCATACCAGGCTTTCGAATCCGCTACCATCGCCCTTTTAAAGATCAAGAATGGAGGTGATAGGAACTCTCATTTTGCCAGAAGGGAGCGGGCAAAGCAGATCCTGATCTCACACGGGGATGTGATCGATGACCTTTGGGACATCAGAAATGTCGATTTCTACGGAAATACAAGGCTTGGGGAAATGAAAAGATCAATATCAGAAGGCGAGGTGAATAGATGCCTTGAAGCTGTTGAAGAGATCGTGAATGATATCGAAGAATTGATATTTGAGATCGAATGACCCCAATATCATTACCAGATCCATTGGCCGGGAATATGATGAGGATGATCATCTTCACTATTGATGGAATATGAAGGACCTTCTATCGGAACAGGATGCTCCACCAGGACCTTGATGACATCTGGATCATGATCTTTTCTGTTCGATAATATCCTGCAGTCGTTCCCTGTGATCGACCGGAAATCCAAATTCATCAGATGCATCCAGCATTATTCCGTAATATTCCCTTGTAGGTGGGATATGGCCCTTCTTATCTACAACAAAGTACACCCAGACCTTTTCATACAACCTCTCATTTCCAACTACAGTGATCAGCTTCCGATCATAATATGTCGGATATCCTTCGAAACCATCAAGGCTGTTCAGATTCCGGTCTGATAGCAAATAGATCGCCCCATATACCCTTGTTCCATTTTTCTCGATGACATCGGCAACTCCTCCACCCCATCTTCCTGAATATGTTGTGAAACCGATCTCGTGATCATCGATGTATCCAACATCTACGATCTCAGAACCTGGACATCTTCTCTTCATCTGTTCAGCAGACAGGTTCGATCCATATGCAAAATAATAGACCATTATCACGCCTCGTTCCAATATCTAAGGTATTGCGTTCCCTCATTCAAATTTCTTTCCAGGATCGATGTCTGCGAATATGGGTCTGCTCAATGAGGACCGGTCGACCCAGCATTTTCCACCTGCAGAGCTAAACACATATTTTTTAAGGTCTACAGAACAGAATATACCCTGGAAATATGATCTTCTGGATACTTGGAGATGCTCTGTTGCCAGGGAGGAAGTAATAATGATCGCAACTGTTCTGGAATGGTTTCCGTAAAAAGATCACAAAAATGGTTCGGTTATTGGATCATTAAAAAAAAGATAGAAGTCGAGAATGACCAGATCCAATTACCGGGATTCGATGATTTCAAGAAATAATGAGTCTTTCCCGGGATTCCCGGTAAATTCTTATATATTATATACTTACATATCAATCCCGGTAAAATGAGGATCCATCTTCCAAACAGCGCATTCCTGGGGAATATCGACCCCTTTCTCAGATCGTTCGATGGATCCGACGATACATGTCTGGAGATAACCGCCAACGAAAAATGGATATCGATCCACCCTGTCGTTCTCTGCATTATTGCTGCCCTCGGGTTGAAGGTAGGATCGAAAAGGATCAAACCTATCAAATTGGAGGCCCGGTCCAAACACTATCTGGAAAGGATGGACCTGTTCGGAATGATCGGACTTCCTTCCGGGATAGATATAGAAGAACATGAGCCCGCGGGAAGGTTCATTCCGCTTACATGTATAAAGACATCAGATGAGCTCACATCCTTCATCACAGACATGATACCTCTCCTTCACCTTGAACCAAACCATTCCCAACCTATCAAATACATGATCAGCGAGCTTGTGAGGAACGTCCTGGAGCATTCGGGTTCAGAGGATGGCGCGATCGTTTGTGCACAATACTACAAGAAGAGTAACACGATCAGGATCGGCATAGTCGACACAGGAGTAGGTATCAAGAAGACCATCTCTAAATCTCATCTGGCCCCTTCGAACATGGATGCGATCCGCCTGGCCCTTACACCGGGGATCACCGGTACCACCAGAAGAGAAGGAGGGAATGAGACCAATGCTGGAGCGGGTCTGTTCTTTATCAAATCCATTGCCACTGTGAACCGGGATTTCTTCATGGCCTACAGTGGATCCAGTATGTACAAACTTCTGAGATCCGACCCTGGAAAAAAGAGGATCAAACTGAATGCCGACCCGATGAAAGATCGACACTCCTCGGGAGATGATTATCCATTCTGGCAGGGCACAGTGATCGGGATAGACCTCACTCTGGATACGACCAGTGAATTCTCGAAAATGCTAGATATGATCAGAAGGACATACATCAATACCATCAAAGAGAGGAAGAAAGCCAGGTACAGGAGACCCAGATTCATATGAGGGAAATACATATGCTGCCTTTGATAGGAAGCTTTGGAGAGAACAAGGACAGGGCGAGGGACCTCAGGCTCGAAGATATCATGCCAACCCTGGAATCTGGTGGAGACATCGTTCTGGATTTCAAAGGGGTGGATTCCGTTACTCAATCATTCATCCATGCGCTCATCAGCGACCCTATCAGAAGGTACGGGTCCGTGGTCCTGGACCATATTCTCTTCAAAGACTGCACAGAGAATGTGAGGAAGATCATAGAGATCGTTGTCGATTACATGCAAGAAAGTGAATAAGGATCATCACCTGCTGAAGCTATTGATCGATCCCGTTCATCAATCAAGGTAAATTTTATTATCCTGGCCAGAAGTTTTTGGTCCTCAGAACCTTCGAAGGAGTATGATCAATGAACTGAACGGGGAAGAAGACGGGTGAAGGTTCAACTTAACATATTATGGAACAGGATGATCAGGACATACATACTGTTAGAACGGGGAATTGAAAATGGCAAACCATCTTGCAGATGAAAAGAGCCCCTATCTCGAACAACATGTGGATAATCCCGTGGACTGGTATCCATGGGGAGAGGAAGCTTTCAGGAAAGCAAGGGAACTCGACAGACCGATCTTCCTTTCCATCGGTTATTCCACATGCCACTGGTGCCACGTGATGGCACACGAATCGTTCGAGGATGAACAGGTGGCAAGGAAGATGAACGAGGTGTTCATATCGATCAAGGTCGACAGGGAGGAAAGACCGGATATCGATTCTGTCTACATGAAGGCTGCAATGCTTGCAACGGGAAAAGGCGGCTGGCCTCTGTCCATTTTCATGACGGCGGAAAAAGAACCGTTCTTCACTGCAACCTACATACCCAGGAACTCGAGGTACGGGATGGCGGGTTTCATTGACCTGATAGATAGGATCGATCTTCTCTGGAATAATGACAGGGAGGAACTTCTAACGAATGCCAGGGACCTGGTCAATGCAATGAAAAGCATATCAAATACCGAAACGAAGCAACTGGAAGAAAATGTGGTCGAAAGGGCATTCAAGAACTTCAACACCATGTTCGATCAAGTTCATGGCGGGTTCGGTAATGCTCGGAAGTTCCCCTCCCCCCATCAATTGATGTTCCTTCTCAGATATTACCAGAGGACCGGAAATGGTGCCGGGATGATAGAAGGGACGCTCGACCCGATCCTTGCAGGTGGAATAAATGACCATGTTGGAGGAGGTTTCCACAGGTATTCCACCGACAGAGAGTGGCTTGTCCCTCATTTCGAGAAGATGCTCTATGACCAGGCGATGCTCGTAATGACCTTCACCGAAGCATATCTTTCAACGAAGAAGAAAATATACAAAAGGACAGTTGAGCGGACCGTTGACTACGTTCTCAGGGACCTGAGGTCGGATGACGGGCTCTTCTATTCTGCCGAGAATGCTGATTCCGAGGGGGTTGAGGGGAATTTCTATGTTTGGGACAGGGATGAAATACTGAGAAAACTCGGAAACGAAGAAGGTGAGAGGTTCTGCTCCCATTTCAATGTAGATATCAATGGGAATTTTCATGATGGACCCACCGGAAGGACAACGGGTAAGAACATCCTCCATCTGAGAAAAGAAACCTCATCTGAAGGATTCGAGGAAGGCCTGGAGAAATTGAGGAATGAAAGGGAAGAACGGATAAGGCCTTCAAGGGATGAGAAGGTCCTGACGGACTGGAATGCACTGATGATATCGTCACTTGCGAGGGCGGGCCAGGCCTTTTCGAATGATAAATACATCAAAATAGCATTGTCCTCGATCAGGGCCCTGGAAACATATCTCGGGAAAGACGGCCGATGGTTCCACAGATACATGGATGGAGAAAGAAAAGTTGAAGCAATGCTTGATGACCTCGCATTCCTTTCCCTTGCCTATCTTGACCTTTACGAGGCTACCTTCGATGTGGAATTCCTGGTATCGGCATTGAAGATCATCGAAGAGATGATCGAGGATTTCCATGATACGAAGAATGGGGGCTTCTATCAGACCTCGATGCGTTCAGAAGAACTCATTTCCAGGGAGAAGGGAGCGTATGACGGTGCAATGCCTTCTGGAAATTCTGCAGCGGCCTGGTCCCTGATAAGGGCATCGAGGATGACGGGGAGAACGGATCTCGAAGAGATAGCGTACGGTACGTTCAATGCATTCTCGGCGGATATCGAAAGGTCACCAACCGGTTTTTCCATGATGTTATCTGCATATATCCATGCAATTGGACCATCAAGGGAAATAGTGATAGCGGGAGATCGGAAGGACCCTGCGACGGGAAGAATGATCGATATCATCAGGGGAAGCTTCCTTCCGGACAAGGTGGTCCTGCTGAAGGAACCGGGGAAGAATGGAATGGAGATCGAAAGGATCGCTCCGTTCACAAAGCAGAACATCCAAATTGAAGGAAGGACCACGGCATATGTATGCCAGGGATGGAACTGTGATGTCCCTACCACCGATCCTGAAAGATTGAGGTCGGCCCTCAGTTCCATGAAATGATCATTATCAAAAAGATAGAATGTCGAATGATCACGATCCGATCACCAGGTTTGGAGAAGAAGGATCTCAGAAATATTAATAATAGACCAGTAATAACATCGAAAAACCGATTCAATTGATCCTTAGGACAAGAATTGACGGGTTGGCTTGTAGAGAGGATTGAGTGCGTTGATAAAAAAAATATCAACACCAACCCGTCGTGGAGATAAGAATAGGGGTCGCTGATATTTAATTATGTTCATTTACGGTTCTGTCAAATTGTCGGGGGTTGTAATGCCCTGTCTAATGGCAGGGGTTAGCTTCTCAATGTTTTTATAAAACTCATCCCATTATTAGCATGTCAAGAGTTACTTGCATGTTTTGACCGGGAAAAGTTATTCAACCTTTCTCTGCTGAAGTACGAACTTCATTAAGACATGTTGGTAACTCTCGACTGCTGGAGAGAGGTTGAATACATAAAAAATGCAATCAAATAATGGATTGATGCCACAACCTTTAATAAAGGGTCCATTATTCTTGCGTTACACGGTTATGGGCAAATAATATAAGTAATCCAGTCCCTTAAAGTGATGGAGGAAATAAAATGGCAGATGGGTCAGTCGAAGTCGGGGTTAATGACTGGGTTCTGATGAAGGGAGATGAAGTTATTGCCTCAAACTCCGATCCAAACAATCTGATGGACGAATATAAGAAGTATGATGACGGTGAAGTGGTGATCACCAAAAATCCATCGGGACAATATTTATATTACTAAGTAATTTCAATCACATGACGGAGAGGAATTCACCAATAATTTCTAAATATAAATATCCACCATTAGTCCGAAGGAGATTGAAAGATACATCTTTCGATCCATCACCATATCCTTTAGAACCATTGCTGAATATTAGGATTAATGGTTACAGTTTAGAAGGTCTTGTAGATTCTGGAGCAACCACGTTTTTAATTCCAAAAGCTTGGGAAGATATTCTCAAGTTAAAGTATCATGGTGAATCCACTGGAACTGGTGTAAATGGGAAATTCAGGCAATTACATACAACAGTGCATCTGGTAGTTGGTCAAGGTGCAAGAAGTTACGATTTAGGAGATATCGAAGCTTTTGTTCCTGATGATAAAAATCTTGACATTCCAATTTTAATTGGGCAAATTCCAGTATTCGAGATATTCGATATTAATTTCCAGAAATCTAAGAATAAATTTTCACTCCAACCAAATGGTATTAAACAGATGAACCAAAATGATTATTCATCCCCCGTCATTTGACATCTATCCTCAATTATCCTATAACACCCGTTAACTTGACAGAACCCTCACCGGCAATTCTGGCCCAGATAGAACTTGTCACGGTAAGCGAGACGGAAGCTTAATGGACCGACCATATCATCAACGTAGGCGTGATGGACGGAAAGAATTCGGTATCGGAGCGGAGGTCATTCACGATCGTAAGCATCGATGAGGATGTTGACGATCCTCCGAAGATCAATGATCTCGATAATATGGTTGATCGTTCTGATCCCGTTGAGCATCTCCTTGATCCCTTTGACCTTCCTCGCGTTCACCTACGATCTCAGGGAGAATACCGGAGCGATCAGATCCGTCGGAAAAGCGATCTCGTTCATGAGGGCGAACAAGAAGCAGACATTCATCCTTGGCGGTATGTTCTACATCGGGGTAATGATCGGGTCCTCGATACCGTTCATCGGAATTCTGGTATCAGCCGCTGCGAACCTCTTCATGTATGACATGATGCTCGAGATCGTCCCACAGAAATATGAGTATTGATGTTCACTTCTTCTTCAGTGAGATCCTTTTCTCTTCCTTGGTTGGAGACGTCTTGAAGAATTTCTTTTGATAGTTCCTGTGCTTGAAGGACTGCAGGGCTCTCGTCACCAATTCACCGCTTGACAGGTCCCGGTGCTGTGAAGCTATGAAATCGAAGGAAAGATGTGCCAATCCCGACCTCAGATAACTTGTCAGTTTCTCCTGGGAAGCTCCTTCTTTGTGAAGGATCATCAGCCAGTCCCTCAGTTTATCATTGCCGTCATCGAAGTTCTTCTGGGTCAGAACTTTCCCGGACCTTCTCATGTAACTGTTGAGCATCTTGTGAACAAGGGAATAATCCTTCGCATATCTCTTCGGGATAACGCCCTGTTCCATGAGCTTTGAATCCAGCATTCTGACGATCTTGGAATCAGCCATTTCTGCTCCTCCTGTTCAAGTATCCAACTGGGATAATATATTGATTCCGATGTTCATCACAAAAGGAGTAATTAACAGTAAAGACCATATCGTAACAGGGGACCTCGGTCGTGAAGATAGGGATCATCATCTTTTCAAACACAGGGAACACACTTTCGTTAGCAGAAAGGATCGGTGTTGCCCTGAAAAAAGGCGGACTTACTGTCAGGACCGAACAGATAACCACAGATGGGGACCCGCAGAAGATGGGGGACAACATCAAGTTCAAGAACATCCCGAAGGCAGACCCCTACGATGCGATCATCTTCGGATCACCCGTATGGGCATTCTCATTATGTCCCGTAATGAAAGAATATCTTTCAGAAATGGGTCCATTGAAGGGAAAGAAGATCGCGCTTTTCACAACAAAGATGATCCCATTCCACTGGATGGGAGGTTACAACGCCATCTCAAAGATGAAAAAACTGGTTGAAGCAAAGAACGGAAAGGTCCTTGGGTCGGGAATAGTTGCCTGGAAGAAGAAAGGACCTGCAAAGAACGTTGATGAAGTGATAGATAACATCAGTGGACTGTTCTGAACTTTGACCAACATTTAATTATCTTGTACATATGGACCAACGATAACATGAGGATAGCCTCTCTTCTCTATGACAGATGCCAGCCGAAGAAATGCGGCAAGGAATGCTACAACTTCTGCCCCAGGGTAAGAGCGGGAGATGATATCTTCGAATGGGACCCGAAGAACAAACCGATCATCGATGAGGGGCTCTGTGTGGGTTGCGGTATATGCGTCCACAAGTGCCCGTTCGATGCCATCAGGATAACAAACCTCCCGGAAGAACTGGAGACCGACCTCATTCACCAGTTCGGAGCCAACGGTTTCAGATTGTTCCGTATACCCTACCCCCAGGAAGGAAGGGTGTTGGGATTATTGGGATCCAACGGTATTGGCAAATCGTTGATACTCAATATCCTGTCCGGAACCATGATGCCGAACTTTGGACTGGGCATCGCAAAGGATGAAAATGAGGGTGAGGAACCTTCAGCGTTCGGTTCCAAACAGCTGGATGGGGAGGAGGAGGGCCTTGCCCCCACTACATGGAAGGATGTGATGGACAGGTTCGGGGGAACAGGGCTTCATGAACATTTCAAGAGGATCAACAGCAAGACGCTGATCTCGGCCTTCAAACCCCAGTACGTCGATTCCATCCCCAAGATGTTCAAGGGAACGGTCCGGGAGATGCTTTCCAGGGTAAACATGGAAAGAATGCTCGAGATAACCAATGCACTGGAGATCTCGCATATCCTGGACAGGACCCTTGACAAACTTTCTGGCGGAGAATTGCAGAGAGTGGCCATAGCGGCAACCCTTCTGAAAGACGCTGATTTCTACTTCTTCGACGAGCCTTCATCATACCTCGACATCAAACAGAGGCTCAAGATGTCCCAGATCATCAAGGAATTGGGAAATAAAAAACAGGTGATAGTGGTCGAGCACGACCTTGCCATCTTAGACTTCCTGGCGGACAACATCTCGTTGATGTACGGTGAACCGGGAGCATTCGGTGTTGTTGCCAAACCGATGTCTGTCAAACAGGCCATCAATGTCTTCCTCGAAGGATATCTCAGAGTGGAAAATGTCCGTTTCAGGGACAAGCCAGTGGAGTTCTACGTCCATCCGCCGAAGGCGGAATGGGCAGGAGGGGACCTCTTGACGTTCGCAGCTCTCGAAAAAAGATTTCCTTCGTTCCATTTCAGATCGAAGGCCGGGACCATCCATATGGGAGAGGTCGTGGGCTGCGTGGGACCGAATGCGACCGGTAAATCCACATTCGTCAAGATGCTTGCCGGAGAACTGGAACCGGATATGGGGACCATAGAAGCCGACATCAGGATATCCTACAAACCCCAGTATATCAGACACGATTTCGACGGACCTGTCAGGGACTACCTGATAATCGAGCTGCAGGAACACTTTGGAACTGGGTTCTTCAAGGCAGAACTCGAGGGTCCACTGGGTCTGAAACATCTGTACGACAAGGAGATGTCCAAACTATCCGGTGGAGAACAGCAGAGAATAGCTGTCGCCAAGGCTCTGGCACGGGAAGCCGATCTATATCTTATGGACGAACCGTCCGCTTACCTCGATGCGAACCAGAGGATGGAAGTGGCCAAGATAATCAGACGGGTGATCGAAAAGAGAGGACGTTCGGGGTTCATAGTGGACCACGATGTCTATTTCATCGATCTGGTGTCGGACACCATGATGGTGTTCCAGGGTGAACCATCGGTCAACGGAACTGCCGTGGGACCCCTGGAACTGAGGGAAGGTATGAACCTGTTCCTCAAGGATGTCGGGATCACATTCAGGCGTGATATGGAAACAAAGAGACCGAGGATCAACAAACTCGATTCCAGGCTCGATCAGGAGCAGAGAAGGAAGGGCGAGTATTATTACAGTTAGACCGAAAGAGCGGTCAGAAGGTCTGATTCCACGGCAACCAGAGAGAACTTCGGCTCATCGAACGATCGGGATGCGGAAGAGAGCGAGAGTAGCACCTGCATCATCTTTATGCCCTCAAGGGTATCCACTCCTTTTGGATATATCAACAGGTCCTCGTTCGAGGAATTGCTCACTCCTTCATTGTAACCCAGTATCAATGAGTTCCTGTTCCTTTCATACCAGAGGGATGATATTATCGAGCAGATCACAACGTATCGGAACGGAACATCCTTCCTCTTTGCCAATGACAGGGCAGACACATCCGGCAGCATGGAAAGATATCCATCCCTGGCCAGATTGTAATCCAGGAACATCAGGTCCAGTTGATGATGGTTACCGGCAATACTGGAAAATATCCTCCTTGAACCGAGATATCTGGCCTTCATCAGGGAAGAGAGGACCATTGAAAGGTCCTTCAGAGGCAGTGTCTTGATGGGCGGGTCCTCCTCGATATCATAGAAGGACCAATCGAATCTCTTGAATATCGGTCCGTCATCACCGATGCCGATCCTGTCAAGACCTGCATCCAGCCCGCAGGGGACCATTGGTGATCCCTTGAAATGCCTGAGCTTCGAGAACCGTTCCCTTATCCGGTCCTGTTTCTGAACAAGAGCACCCCGGAGCAGGGATAAACCGGAAAGAGGGCCCGTTCTCTCCTTTCCGCTTCTTCTGACCACTTTCTGTTTTCTACCGGACATCGGAACAGGGACGTCCATTTCACCTATGCTCCGGTACAATCCCTTCTTCACCGCATTCAGATAACCGGATATTCGACCCAGAAGGTCCCCTACATCCTCCATTCTCATCTTCGACCTCGCAAAGAGCGACAATATCCTCTCGCCCTCTGTCATCCTCCTCTTGGTCCTTACCGCTCTATCAAGCAGGATGGAGCCGTGCATTTCACCCAATGCCCTTCCGATCCTTCTGGATGGGTCCAATGTAACATCCTCTTTCTCACGGGACATCAAAAGCAGTAACTTCTTCAATCGGTCCGTATCCATCTTGATGCCTTTCTCCAGCAATGAGTTCAGGTCCGCAAGGTAGGGTGAAAAACCTGAACCGACATTGTCCGGATACCTGACGACCTCCATCCAGGGAAGGTTCATTCCCTTAATGGACCAGTATCCGATACCCAGGAGGTCCACGGTGTTGCCGTATGAAACAGAGTTCAGACGTGAGATCATGTATGATGAGGTCGGGTCCTTCCGGGGATGTGGCAGATATTGTAGTTCATATCTCGAACCCCCGGCTGTGATCCTGACATTGATATCCCTTCCTTCCCTGATCAGACCGATCGAGATATTCTGCTGTTCAAGATCGGAAAACACCCTCTGGTCCCAGGAGGAGAACTGCTGATAGTGCAGATCATCACTGATCTCTCTGCCAACGGCGATCCTGTTCAGCTGTTCCATCGCTGCATCCAGGAGATCCGCGCCCTTGAGCTCGAGGACGGGGACCTCATCATCACCGGAAAATGAATTCCATATGCTCATCAGATATCCGGAGTCATCCAGAAGTCTGAGGGAAAAGGTCCCATTGATGAACTCGGAAAGGACCTTGACCTGGTCCGGCTGATCTGCTCCCTCATCCGTCTTCATCTTCGGGTCCTTCCAGATAGTTGTTCCCCGATTGGTCATAGTCGGTTATGACCCTTTCCCCAATGGCGCAGGTTATTTCTAGGGTGTTGACGGTTGGCATTTCATGGAAGATCTCCTGGAAAAGCTGGCCGAGGGAAAGATCACGGTCATCGAGGCAAAGGAAGAACTGGAGAAGAGACTCCATGGATCGAACGATGCAAATATCGATACCGGAAGGATGCACAGGACCGGTGTTCCCGAGGTCATTCTGGCCGAAGGCAAAAGCGATGGCCAGGTCAAGTCCATAATGGACGATTTCCTTGACAGGACGGGAAGGGCCATCGTATCAAGACTTGAAGAAGGAAGAGCGGATATCATCATGGAACATATCCTTGGAAGAAAGGAAGACCTGATCGTCAGATACGAACCTCTTCCTTCGTTCATGGTGGCACATCACCAGTCCATGAAGATCGAAAGGACAGGGGGAAAAGTGGGGATCATCACGGCAGGGACATCCGACATTTCCGTGGCAATGGAAGCGGAATTGATGGTCCACGAGATGGGGTGTGACACGAAGACGTTCTACGATGTGGGGGTTGCTGGCTTGCACAGGATCATCTCACCGATGAAGGAACTCAATGAATGGGGGGCAGATGCCATCATCGTTGCAGCAGGGAGAGAAGGAGCTCTACCCACCCTCGTGTCGGGGATGACCAGGATACCGATCATCGGCCTACCTGTTTCCACAGGATATGGGATACATGGCAAGGGAGAAACGGCACTGTTCGCAATGCTCCAATCATGTTCCCCCATAGCCGTCGTCAACATCGATGCGGGATTCGTTGCAGGGGCCTTTTCCGGTAAAATTGCCAACGGTAACGCTGCTGGAAGGGAATAGTTCAAGTAGAAGTTCTCGTTTAAGCATTTCCCGTAACGTGGGTGTTGAAATGTCCTCTGATGATATACCCAATGGACTTTTAAAGGATCTCTCCGACTCCGAGAAGAGATTGAACGCTCTTTATGAGAAGAGGGACCATTTCAATGAGGAAGGAAAGGTCCTCAGAGAGATAAGGGATGACCTCCATACCAGAAGAAAAAGGATCTTTACCACGATGGATGACATCAGGGCGAAGAAGGGACAGCTTCTGGAGGATATGCAAGCTGCGAAGTCCAGAAGGAACATGTACAACGAGAAGTCAAGGGTCTTGAGCGGTCAAAGAAGGTCAAAGGACTCCGTGAACAAGGAACATGAGGAATACGAGGACAGGACCACATTGGAGATGGACCTGAAGAAACTGGAAGAACAGTACCAGACAATGCCCCACTCCCTGCAAAAGGAAAGGGACATGGTCAAGTCCATCGAAGGGAAAAGAAGAAAACTGAAGACCCTGAAAGCGAAGGAACCGGAATACAGGGCAGAGAGGATCCAGACAGAGAACGTAGAGGATGAGATGAAGGGATACAGGAAGCTTGCGGACGAGGAACATCAGAGGATGCAGGAGATATTCCAGAAGCTCAAGGAGATCAACGATGAGATGGACACTTACAAACCATCCATCGACCATCTCAGGTCGGAAGCGGACAAGAAGCACGAGGAATACCTGAAAGTGAGGAAGCAAGCGGACTCATATCATCAGAAGGCAACAGAACTGAGGGAGAAGGTCCTGAACCTGAGAGATCAGAGGAACAAGATCAGGAACGAAGCAAGGCAGGTCATCGCAGAGCAGAACAGAAATGTGTCCGATGAGCTGGATAACGAAGATAGATTGGACGATGCTGCAGACCGGGCCGTCGATATCCTGCTGAAAAAAGGGAAAATATCCATGTGACCGGCCCATTCTAACAATAAGTTTATATACATCGGAGTCAGAAAATAACACACCTGAAAAGATTCGGACTTAAGGGGTGTATGAGGAGTGAGCGCAATATGAACATAAGATTCGGACCAGCAGGTATACCACTTTCATGCAAGGGAAGGACATTGAAGGACGGTATCGAAGATATTCACGCACTTCAGCTGGATGCCATGGAGGTACAGCTTCTCAGACCCAAGAGGGACATTCCGGAGGAACTGGACCTCATCAAGGAACTTGGAGAGGAGCTTGATGTCAAGCTGAGTGTACATGCACCATATTACATGGACCTTCTTGGAGATGAACACTACGTGGAGAGGTCCCTCGAGAACGTCCTCTGGAGTGGAGATGTCTGCGAACAGCTCGGAGCTGACATCCTGATCCTGCATGTTGGAATGTATCACGATCACAACCCCGATGATGCCCTTGAAGAGGCTATCACAAAGATCAGGTGGCTCAGGGACAAGTTCAAGAAGGGAGGGGTCGAGATAGAGCTGGGTATCGAAACCTCCGGCAGGCAGAAGGTCTTCGGATCGGTCGATGAGATACTGGCCATCAACAAGAGGATCAAGAAGACCATACCCGTGATCAATATTCCAAACATCCATGCCAGGGAAGGTGGGTCCATCAGAGATGTCCAGGATGTGGAGGACCTCTTCAACAAGGTCAATGATCAGATGAAGACCGGTAAGTTCTATTCTCATTTCTCCGGAGTGGAACATGCTGACGGCGACAAGATAATGGCAACACCCATAAAGAAGGGGGATCTCAGGTTCGACCCTGTTGCAGAGATGATGCTGGACCATGAGGATTGGGAGTTCAGGATCATATCGGAATCACCATTACTGGAACACGATGCAGTTTACATGAAGCTCATACTGGACCGTATCCTTCAGAGAAGGATACAGAAAGAAGAAAGGCAAAAAGCAAAGGAAGCTACCAAGTAGCTTCGATGAACGGTCCAAAAGATTAAAAAATGTAAAGGACCAATAAGCATCATCCAGATTGCGGTATAGCAGTATCAAGGGTGGGTACGATGGCCAGTTCAAGATCAAGGAAGAAATCGTCGGGAAAGAAGATCGGTGCGCTATCCATTACACTGATAATAATCGGATCGATCATCGCTCTGATCGTGATAGGAGCGGGTGGGAATTTCATATACAATAAGGTCACGGGCATTCTTGACAAGGATGATGTGATCATCAACGACACCATCACGGATGACGACAAGGACCCTGTTGCGATACTTACAGCTGACGTATACAGGGCTAAGCTTGGAACCTCGATCAACTTCGATGGAAATGAATCCTATGATCCAGGTTACGAGGGCAATCTATCCAGCAGGGGTATCATTTTCTATATCTGGAACTTCGGTTATTACAATGAAGATGGAACACCGGTCCAGGACACAACCGTGAACGGGACCACAGGGCACACATTCCCGGAAAGGGGTGACTTTACGGTAACGCTAACGGTGATCGATGAGTCTGAAAAGGAAGATTCGGCCTCGGTATCAATTACAATAGTTCCCCCGGACCTTGTGATCACATCAGGTAATTCTATCCTCATCGGCGATCCGCTTGGACCCGGAGTGATCAACAACAAGACCGAGATCAACTGGACCATCGAGGACGGAGCCACTGCCATGTGGTTGAACGTCACGGTAAGCGGTGCCAATTTCATGGAAGGACAGCAGAACCTTGTCGAGATCACACTTGAGGACCCCTACTTCAATGTCCTTGCCAATAAAACCATCAAGGCCATTGGACGGGAGATCGCAGAATTCACATTCTCCGCAGAGGAACTCGTTCTCTACGGAAGTTACAATCTTTTGATACATGCCTTCGAGGGAGCTGCACTGATATCTGTAACAGGCGGCGTGACATATATATAGATCCGGCAACTGGACAAATGCATGGCCAGAAGCTGGAAGGTCAACCTTTACGTAGCCTCCGCTCTCGCCTTTTCGATATATTTTGGATTCGGCATGATAATCCCGATGTTCCCACTGTTCATTCTTGAACTGGGAGGAGGGGGACTCGAGATCGGGATACTCGGGTCTGCTTTCATGGTCACCAGGGCTTTTCTGGCACGGCCCTTCGGAAAGATCTCGGACAGGATCGGAAGGAAGAAGGTGATCATCACAGGGATGTTCCTCTATGCACTGCTCGCCTTCCTTTTCACCATACCCGATGAATGGTGGGGTATGATCCTGGTGAGGATCCTCCAGGGGACGGCTTCGGCGATGGTATGGCCTGTAGCACAGGCACTGGTCGTTGATTCCGCTCCTCCCTCCTTCAGGACCAGGGCAATATCGAAATACATATTGATCTCCAACACAGGAATGGTGGCAGGCCCGCTGATAAGCGGTGGGATAATGCTTCTCTTTAGCAGTGTGTTCCATCTCTCGACCCTGGACACACTGAGAGTACCATTCTACTTTGCAAGCGGTCTGGCCTTTGTATCGGCGATCTTCGGATCCATCTATCTCAAGGATAGATTGACGCTCAAGAACATCGATTCCCAGATAGAAGTTGAAAAGAAAGCATATTCCAGAATGTCAAAGAGGACCAGATTATCCCTGAAAATGCTGTATGCGAATTCCTTCTTCGAAGGTTTTTCCTGGTCCATGGGATCGGTGGTATTTGCCCTGTTCATGGCGGTTCTTTACGGTCTCGAAGGATGGAGCTTCGCCCTTCTTTTCGGTGTGGCACAGGGATTGGGTGTCATCGCGGTCCTGGTATCCGGTAATCTGGGGGACAGGAAACAGAAGAAGCCGTTGA
>JAUVCN010000171.1 GCA_030595715.1 Thermoplasmatales archaeon | reverse complement strand
AGGGGAGAGGTCCTGACGGGCAAGATACATCCTTTCGGCGACACTTATCAGTTCACCGGCATCTATTTTCATACCAGGATGACACCTTTTCCCTTCCTGGACTTTGATGATTTCAAGGACCTCTACGAGGAGAAGGAAATGGAACGACTGGAGGATATCAACCTTAATCCAGACAGATCATTCTCGTGGATAATGAAAAAGAATCCCATACATTTGGTGGATAGATTGTGTAATAGGTACAGGATAAAGAAGAGGATCAAGAAGGAGAAGATCGCTTCACTGGAGAATAGAATAGGAAAGAAGATCCCGGATATCGTCAAAGGTTCCTCCAAGGAGATGAGGGAAGTACTGAGGATCCTGATCGAGAAGGGCGGATATGCCAAGATGGGTTCGCTCAAGGGATTCGAGGATGATACAAAATATCTGCAAGATGGGAAGAATGAAACCTCTATTGGAATACTGAGGGAGAAGGGCATAATTTTCGTCGGGAAGATGAAGATGAATGGCAGAAGATACAGATCGGCCTTCATTCCAGTTGAATTCAGAGATGTAATTGAAGATGCTTTAATGGAAGAACCTACCAAAGAAGAGGATCAGGGACAGTCCACCATCGATCGATTCCTGTGACCCAATTTTTTTATTAAAATCCCAGACCCAGTGCTAATTATGCTGTCGTGTTCCAGGCCTATCGTGTCGTATAAATAGGGTATGGTGTCGGTCTTAGGTGAACTATGGGTTCACCTGATATTCAAGTAATCGGGATTACTTGAACAGGACGGGGTTTGAAAACAGACTTAAAACTTCCGTAAAATCTACGATTTCACTTACCTCCATCGTGGTGACGATGGAGATCCCAAAAACGATGCCCAAAATGAAAGAATCTCTTCTGGATGCCTTCAAGAGAGATGATTTGGATTGAAGAAAAAGGACCTCTTCGGAGGTCCACATCTTATCTCTTTAGGTTCACTTCCTACTTGATAGATCTATTGGGAAGAGGGCTGGGAGGATTTTAATAGGAATATCATTCCAAGAAGAATTGTCCAATTTTCTCTCCCCGCACTATTAGTATGGGGTATAGATTACACGAAAAATGGACTCAATGTCGCCGAAAGTATTCGATAAGAGTATCTTTGGTGGTTCTCTTATTACTTCCTTATTCTTCAACACGACATTTCCGCTTCTCCATATGAACCTTTCGACCCTTCCGACGGGAATCTCCGACCCTATCAGACGGCTAATTCCGAAAGTGTTGAGGATCATTCCTCTTTATCTGGTCTGGACTTAATTTTCAATATCAACAAGAATACACCCGCCAGGATAATCACTGCCAGGATCGCAGCCATAACGACAATGATCACCATAACCATCGAAAACTCCTGATCCTCCTCATCCCCGGATGGTGGGGGATACCCGAAACGCTCCTCGGCTTCCTTGTACATCTCATCGATCTCTTTGGTGGTGAGCTCTTGATGATAATCTTCCATGGTAGCGCTCCTGGTCGCCAGTCCCGATCCCCTGAAACGATATACGAGATTATTCCAGTCATCGTGATCCGTCAATAACTCACCAGCCGGGCTGGGGGCATCCGGTTGGTTGTTCAGGTTCAAATGCACCATCATATCGATCGTACCGCTGTTGTTCCAGTCTATATCCAGCGCATTTCCGTTGTTAGTGAGGAGGGTACCATTTGGCCCCATCCAAACTGTCACATCGTTGTAACCTAACCCCATGCTCTCATCCAGGTTCGCCTCGTCCAGGTCTATGCACTTGTTATGTGAGAAGTCCAGTGGCCGATTCGGTTTCCAGGAATTGAACTCGAAGGCGTAGTTCATAACACTCAGGTAGTTCGGTTTGTAATTCACGTCCGAATCCCCTCCATGTCCAAGGCCAAGTGCATGTCCTAGCTCGTGCATGAAGACAGCTGCCTGTTCTTCGCGAGATCCGCGATTCTGGAATGCCCCGAAGGCGAGTATGAAATCGTCGCAGGGGACTCCTTCCGCGACCCCGGGACATGTATAGTTCGGTGGATTCAACCAGATATTTGCGACGAACAGACAGTAACGAAATACCAGTTTTTTTGCATCGATCGTCTTTTGGTCCGTACGCTCGTCCGGGGTCCCGAAATACATATCCTTGTGGAGATAGAATTCATCGAAACTGCCCAACAATGCCGCAGCCGGTACGGACTCGTCAATGATCACATGGAGATTGATCCCGTCGACACCATCCGGATTCTCCACGGGTGAGTTCGCGAAGGCGGCCTTGACATCGTCGATCGCCTTTTGGTTAGGACGAAAGCCAACCATGTAGTCTCCCTCGACGAACACGTCTTTGTGTTCCCAGTCAGCACCCAGCATGGGCAGGTCCAGATCGATCGTCCCATCATTGTCGAAGTCAATGCCGAAGATCTCCCACGAATCGATAAGGCCGTCCCCGTCGGTATCCTTCTCAATCGTCACACTTATGGTACCAACGTTGTCCGGATAGTAGGAATCCGGATAGCAGAGGAACAGGAACCGGGCGTTTCGGGGGACCTCTATCAAGAATCCCGTGGATGGTGTGATCTCGAAATCCTCGGGGATATCGTGCGGATCCTCATTGAAGAAGGTAACTCCGGTATCCACGTCGGCTCCCACATCGATCGCTCCCGGGACCCTGTGAGCATTTGCAACGGACAGAAGTTCATTTGAGGTGCTGAAAACACCTATCAATTCTTCAGGTTCGTTGTAAACGATCGGTCTACTGTCCCATCCAGCACTATTGAATACCTGTCCATTGAAACTGATCAGGATCTTATCCCCTGGTACGAACCCGTTACTCTGCAGGTCCACGATCCCGGGAGGTTCCGTGTTACCCACTCCTCCTTGATTGGGATCGTCACGTAGGTAGGTCCCTCTAGCGGATAATTCGATCTCGGTTATACCGCCGCTTGAACCTTCGTCAAGTGCATTGACCCCGTCGTCGATCGGATCGTAAGGAAAATATCCCAGGATCATCAAGAAGAGGAGCACCCATATGGAAAATCGTTTCATTATCGCCATTTTTCCCCCCATTATGGAAGGTAAATTCTATCTTAATTATTTTTCTCCACCGTTTCAAGGTAAATCGACCAATACAAATGGTTTCAGCCTACCGATATTATACAGAAAATGGATCCACCTTGATTCTCCTTCGATCCTTACCCCATTTAGGATATACCTCGATATCCCCTTCCTTGAGCCTTATTTTCATCGTCTCAAATAATGAATAAGATGAAGATTTAGATCAGCTTAATGATTCAATTTCGGTGATGGGGTCGAGTTCCGTACCCGACACCCAATAATAGCCAATAAATATAGTAAAAATACTAAAATAATGAAAAGTGTCGGGGACGGGGTTTGAAAACATACTGAAAACTGCCAAAAACGACACCCAAAATGAAAGAATCTCTTCTGGATGCCTTCAAGAGAGATCTAACTGGATAAGTTAAAGGGCCCGGTTTCCGGGCCCACCTTTTCATTATATTGTTCATTAATTGAGCAAGTATCTAACAAAAGTATTATTTACCAATATTGATATGCAATATATTGCTATTTGGAGAGAAATTGGAATTGTTATCAATTTCAATTATGGACTTTATTAATATAGAAAACATGGGGGACTCAGATTGAAAAAAATCGGTATAATAATCATTATTGTATTGGTCGGATCATCGTTGTTGATTTGGAAGACCGAGGATAATAACTTTGTAAAGGGTGAGGAAATAATTTCCAGAGGATACAATGATTGGACAATGGACATGAACATCTCCGATATCTCAGATTTAGGGTTCATAGGCGAATACAACGATGATGGGATCGGAGGTTGTGATTTTGCCGGAGATGTGAACGGAGATGGTTATGATGATATCATTTTACGTACAGGACGAGATGAGGGGAAGGTATACCTTATCTTTGGAAAAGCTTCCGGCTGGGTGACAGAGCTCAATGTTACGTATGCCGATGTCACATTCACAGGAGAAGTGATGGATGATCGTTTCGGAAATTATCTGTCTGGAATAGGAGATGTGAACGGGGACGGTTATGATGATATATTGATTGCAGCCCCATATAATGACGAGGGGGGTGATCTTGCAGGGCAATCCTACTTGATATTTGGAAGAGAAACGAGCCAATGGGAAACCGAGATCGATATGCCCGATGCAGATGCATCATTCATTGGAGAAGCAGCAAACCACAGGTCCGGTTGGGATCTCTCGGGTGCCGGGGATGTGAACAATGATGGGTATTATGATTTCATGATAAGCGCATGCCATGGATTTGCTAACCATGTGTATCTATTCTTCGGAAAGGAGAGTGGATGGCAAATAGATACCGACCTGTATGATGCCGATGTCATCTTCGT
>JAUVCN010000142.1 GCA_030595715.1 Thermoplasmatales archaeon | reverse complement strand
TAACAATTGACAATTAAAAAGGAGAAGATAAAAAAAAATAATAGGACATTAAAATGAACAATCATGATTATAATCCAAATTCAAACTATATTCCACCGAAAGACTTTGATTATCAGACTGGGGAATTAAATGATGATCAAGAGAAATCATTTGAGAATCCTCATCCATTTTGGTATTCAAGAGCAAGTATCATCATATTCGTATTGATCTACCTAATTTTATGTGGGATTATTATTGGAAGGTTGATTGATGCTCTTCATTGGTCAAATAATTTAATTGAAGAAAGATTTTTTGAGGAGCAGTTGGAATGGATTATATTCCCATTGCCGTTTTTTATTGTCGGATTTATTTTAACCTTATTTAATTGGATGAAACCCGCATTTGTGGCATTTATTTTAACACTCCTATTTGCAATCATAGGGGTAAATTTTAGTGCAGTTTTATTTTCTGGAATTTGTGTTTTCCTTTCGTATAAGGTAAATAAAATAAAAGAAAAAGAAAAAAGATTGAAAAGTTCGAAAACTCACACTACCAAATTAAAGCACATTGTAATTAATGGTAAGGATTCAGATTTTCCCGAGGACAATCTTGATGAGCCCAACCAATAATAAGATATTCCGGATACCCCCCGTAAAAGGAAACATTAATCGGTATGTTATCAATATATTCAAGGGTATTTATGAGATCCAAGGGTTCGTTTCCGATTTTAGGAGCAAGTCGGAAACGTGCAGAGCATTTTTCAGATGTGTGATCGATCCTTGATTGGTCAAACAAGTCGGAAGAAATGCATGGCAATATATCAAGGGATGATCTCACATCCGTTGTTGATCTCCGGATAGTCGAACGCATCCGGTGGCAGAACTCCATCCTCGATCAACTTCGTTGCAAGCGGCACCAGTTTCTCTAACTCATCTATCATGTGCTTTGTGGAAGAGCAGACCCGATCGAACAGCTCCCGTCCCCATGACATCGTCTGGTTCACATAGAGGCATCTTCCCCCGCAAATATCGAGGATCTCACATTCGGTACAGGGGCTCCCGATCCTTCTGGAATCCCCGACACCTTCTGGCGTATCCTTTCGGATATCTCCGATATTGGAATAGAGGAGCTCCGGGGCTATCGGGCACGCGTCGATGGAACCGGAGGTCATGATGGCGAACGAGTCCACCCCCGCCCCACATCGGATGTAGGTTCCCTCCCCCGTTAGCAACGTTTTGAATACCGGAATGAAGGGGACGATCCCAAGGACCTTCCCTTTCTTCATCGCCTCGCTGAAGTCACGAACCAGGCTGGTGATCCCTTCATCGTACCTATCGAGCCATTCACCAACGTCCCCCCTATCCTCCAGGTCGGACCAGAACACATCCAACTGCCAGTGGACGTGATCGAAGTGTTCCAGCAGATGGGTGACGTCCCTGTAGATGTCCCCGTTGTCAGAAAACGCCATCCTGGCGATCAGGTCCCCCTTGTACACCCTCTCCCTTATCCCCCTCAGGTTCTCCATTATCGTGTCATAGGTCCCCGTCCCCCTTGGTATATCGGTGACCTCTCTTCCGCCATCCAGGGATATCAATATGGAATGTAATCTGTGCAGGTATTCATCCTTCAGCTCATGTAAAAGCGTTCCATTGGTCTGGAGCGTGAACGCCTTTGCCGGAACGGTGTCCATGATCTCCTCCAGCCGATCCATCGCCATTAGCGGCTCCCCACCGTAGAAACCTATCACGGCCTCCGGGTCCTTTGATATGAAATCGACAAGATCTGTCATCTCATATTCGATGTCAAGAGGAACACCCGGGATCTCCCTGGTCCCACCGCAGTATGTGCACTTGAGATTGCACCTCTCCGTTGTCAGGACGTGATACTGCATATATTGGGCCCCATTACTCTTATTTATTAATGGGTTTCGACCATGGAAGGGTCATTTTCCCACAATATCATACGAGAATGTTGATGTCATCCATCACTTCTTCCTGGACCGACCGATGAATATTGCGATAAGTATGACCGAGACCGAGATCAGGATAATGGAGAACCCCGGAGTATCTTCATCATCGTCCGTCTCATTGCGCTCCGGGGTCTCGTCGTCATCGTCTGCTGTGGGCTCCCCGTAGCCGTATGGTCTGTCATCTTCCCCGAATTTATTGTTTATCTGGTCCATTACAGTGGAGGAGTCGAACATCTGGAGTGTGGTTCCACTGATGTCAAGGACCTCATCGGCTCCATTGAAATGTGTCTGGTCGATATAGACCGTGACCGTGGATCCGGAGATGGTGTAATGGTCCTCATCGAGCAATATGGTATTTTCAGGGGTATTGGCGGTGAAGAACTGATCGTTCCCGGAATTGATGCCTGTCATCTGGATGCCTATCTCCGCGGTATCCTCATCCCCATCGAGGTCAATAAAGAACACATAGTTGTTGGTTCCATTCTCGCCATATTCGGCTGTTATCTGACCCTTGACCGTCATCACAAGTACAACTGGGTAGGATGACCTGTCACAGGAGAGCGACAATATGTCCACATCATCCTCATGGCCTGTGCTTTCACCCTGAAGAAGCAAGTCTCCCTTCCCGTCCCAGTACAACATGTCGTCATCATTACCAATTACGTTGGAAAGGCCAAGCGTGATCATTATCAAACCGGCAGTTATTGCTATCAGCATCATACTTTTCATATCAGATCCCCACAGAACATCATGGTGGTCCTTGATAGATAATATGTCCGACAGCGAAAATGACCCGGACATCTGCCCCGTGCATGAGATGGGGTCTAACGATGAGCACCTATCATTCAGCACAGCCGATCAATAGCTCTTCGACAACATCACGACGGTGTCAAAGATTTGTAATCCAAAGTGGGGATTTGGTGCAGGCCCTCTTTATCAAGAGCCTTGAGAGTAACCCCAACAACTTGTCCAGACACTCATCATCGGGACCCACATGGAGTTCGAAACGTATCAGGAAGAACACAGGTATAAGTTAGGATCCCTCGATCGATCTGAACATGTGGTGGAAAATAATATATAAT
Organism: Thermoplasmatales archaeon; assembly: GCA_030595715.1. Taxonomy (GTDB): domain Archaea; phylum Thermoplasmatota; class Penumbrarchaeia; order Penumbrarchaeales; family Penumbrarchaeaceae; genus Penumbrarchaeum. The sequence goes on along the minus strand of JAUVCN010000142.1, from coordinate 3,973 downwards.
TGTTAAACAGTTAAACAGTTAAACAGGTGAACCAATGGAACTAATAAAGATGTCCAGCAAAGGTCAACTCGTTGTTCCCAAAGATCTCAGGAAGCTCCTTGGACTACATTCCGAGGATATGTTCCTCGCTTACGGCAAGGACGACTACGTGATCTTCAAGAAGGTCGACCTGCCTTCCTTGAAGGGTGAGTATGAAGCACTGGTGAAGGTAATATCCGGGATATCTGATGATAACGAGATAACAGAAGATATCATCAATGATGAGATCAAGGAATACAGAAGTAAGAAGGATCGGTCATTGTAATGAAAGTGGTCTTCGATATGAACATCGTCGATTCTTCAAACATCTTGCACATTCTGGTATCTCTTACAGATGACCTAAGAATTGCATATTGATATGTGAGTGACCTTATATGCACCTCTTGCTCTTTTCAAGCCCGAAGAGGAAAAGGGACACCGGGATCGCATCATCATCCATCTCATCTTTTGTAAGATATAAGGTCTGAAACGGTAATTTGGCTCTTTTCAATTTACCGTACTTCGTCTCGAAACCCATAAAACAATCATCCTTGAATATGACCATATCACACTCCTTCTTACCGTAGTAGTAGCCGGCAAACGCATGCTTTTCCATCATCAGTGGTCTTTCGAGTGTCCAGATCAAATGGGTGGCGACCACATCCTCAACGATCCATTCAACATTCCGGTCAACGAACCGTTGACACTCATCCCAGTCCACCCCGCGAAGATAAGCATACAACGCAGTTGGAAGCAATGAACTCTGGAAGATCACCTTTTTCTGTTTCCTCTGGAAATGACGCCCTTTCGGTATGTCCCATGGATAAAGAAGGAATGTGATCCTCGAATCCTCAAGAAGTTCAAGATAATTACGCACCGTATTATGGTGTAGTTCAATATCAGAACCCAGCGACTGCCAATGTATCCTATTTGATCCGATAGCAAGTAATCTTTCCATGATCGCACGGGCAATTTCTTCACTTTTCCCCTCTTTTGCTATCGTATCCAGAATCACCCTTATGATCATTTCATAGGTTTCAGAACTGACATGACCCATCTCGATCAGATCTGAAATGGCATCCGGGAAACCACCAGTGAAGAGATATAACTGGAACAGTCGTTCGATTTCCTCGTAATATGGGATCAGATCACTGATATCCGGTTTGTCCGGCCTGAAAGAGGTCCTTGACCCGGATACTGCCTGCAATGCATCCTCCACTGGCTTTCCCATGTCTCTATCTTCAACTTCCAGAAGAGATAGGACGAATTCCCGAAATGAGAGGGGATTGAAGTAATAATCATTCCCTTCAAGTCCCCTGCCGGGCAAACGGTCGATCTTTTTCTTAAGGCCCAAGGGGTTCGAACCAGTTGCAATGATGGTGAACTGTCCCTCTTCCATCAACTCCTTGAGCATTAACTCCCAGCCATTCATGTAGGTTATCTCGTCAAGGAAGAGATATCCTCCACCGCGTCTTATGATGAACTCCTCAATGATATTCTTGATCCGGCTCTTTTTCATACGATCGCATGATAGATACAGGATAGATCTCGGGTCCTGGCCTTTTTGAATGAGATCGGATATCAAAGATTTCAGGTAAACCGTCTTCCCACTCCGCCTTATCCCCCTGAAAATGGTCAATTTCCCTTCAGGTATCTTGATCAGATCTCTATTGATCCTCCTTTTTATTCTCTTCAGGTCCTGATCATCCATTTCCCATCCCTCACCCCTCCACCACCTATTCTGAGAGATCAGATCGGTGAGTTTTACTGCCATGCATGACAATGTATTGTCATAATACTTATAATTAATGATACGGCCATATCATAAAAACACTATTTGGTGATGGGCTCCTGTCATAAAACCCGCATTTTATGACAAGGACCTATCATAAATGGGCCTTTCCTCCATGGTGCCCCCTGTATAGAGAGTATGAAATATATCTAATAGCTCTTCGACAACATCACAACGGTGTCGCAGGGCTTTCCGCAGTTCATGCAGTTCCCATCCTTCTTCTCCGTCTCACCTGAAACCGCATCCTTCAGCGGATATCCAAGGAAGGTCTTGTCCATCTGCGTCTCCATCTCCCTGGCACACTCCATCTCTCCGCACCAGTTGGTCTTGATGATCCCATCCCAGCCGGTCCCCAGAAGATCCTTCCCATCGTAGACGGAATCCACCTCCTTGACACCATCTTCCATGATGTTCTCCACCCTGGAGAGCATCTCTTTTTCCACCTCGTCCAGAGCCTTCTGGGCCTCCTCCTTCAGGTCCTTCCTCTCGATGAACGCCTTGGTTGAGAGGTCCCTCCTCTTGAAGACGAGCGTATTGTTCTCGATGTCCCTGGGCCCGATCTCCACCCGGATCGGTACGCCCTTGATCTCCCAGTCGTAGTGCTTGGAGCCAGGTCTCACATCCCGAAGGTCGAGCTTCACCCTGAACCCCATCTCCTTGATCTCCCTCTCCAGCTCTTTCGCCGCCTCCGTGACCATCTCCACCTTGCCCTTGGCAAGTATCGGAATGATCATGAACTGTATGGGCGCTATCTTCGGTGGTAAAATGATCCCCTTGTCGTCCCCATGGACGCCGATTATCGCACCTATCAACCTCTCGGACATCCCGTAGGTGGTCTGGTGAACGTGGTGATGTTCCCCGTCGGCCCCCTCGTATGTTATATCATACGGCCTGGAGAAGTTCTCCCTGTACTGGTGGATGGACCCAAGCTGTAGCGTCTTCTTCGACGGCATAATGGTATCCACCCCAATGGTATAAACGGCCCCTGCGAACTTGTCCCAGTCGGGCCTCTTCACAAGCAGGTACGGTATGCAGAGCTCCTTTGCCAACCGATCCATTATCGAGCAGTCCTCCCGGATCTGCCCCTCGGCGTCCTCAAAGGTCTCGTGACAGGTGTGCGCCTCGAAGAAGTGGATCTCCCTCACCCTGATGAACGAGCGTGTCATCTTGGTCTCATACCTGAAGGTGTTCACTATCTGATACGTCTTCAACGGCAGGTCGTTGTGTGACCTGATCCAGAGGGAGAACATGGGGTACATGGCCGTCTCGGAGGTGGGCCGAAGGAGCATGGGCACGTCCAGCTCATTTAACCCCCCGTGCGTCACCCAGTAGACCTCGGCGTCGAACCCCTTGATGTGGTCCGCCTCCTTCTGGAACTCGGTCTTGGGTATGAGAAGCGGAAACTGGACCTCATCGTGCTCCGTATCGTCGAACTCCCTGCGCAAGATCCTGTCCACGGCCTGCATGACCTTCCAGCCGTACGGTGTCCAGACGTTCATTCCCTTGACGGGATACCTCTTGTCCGATAGCCCTGCGACCTCGACCACATCGTTGTACCAGGTTGAGAAATCGCTCTTGTCCAGAACGATCTTCTTCTTCTCATCTTCGACCATGGCTCTCACCTACCTATACTCTGGTGTAAACAGGATTGGTTATTAACGATTATGTATGGGTGAGATCGCTCCCCCGTCCCCATGACGGACCTGGATCAATCCACGATCCTGTCGTACTCCTCCTGGGATAGATATTGTGGCTCGTACTCCACGCCCTGTTTGGAGAGGGCGTTCACGAACGCATTGAGGTGGTTCTCGGACCCCTTGATCAGGTTCTCGTAGACCCTGATGATATCCGGGTCGTCCGTCTCCGAGATGTACTCCTGGATGTCCAGTATGTCGATCTCCTCGATCGCCGCCCCCACGAGAAGCGCATCCACAAGCGAGGCCTCCCCGCTTTCGATCAGATCATCATAGAGGTCCTGAAGGGCCTGGTCCTCGAAAACACCCGGCCCGTTGTCCCCTACCGGGTCCTCCAGAGAATACTCCTCTATCAGTCCCAGGATGGAATCCATGTGCTTCTGCTCCGCCCCCTGTATATTATCGAATGTCCTCTGACCCCAGAGGTCGTAGAGATAGGAGTAGACGTCCCTTGCCAGCTTCTCCTCTT
>JAUVCN010000082.1 GCA_030595715.1 Thermoplasmatales archaeon | reverse complement strand
TCGAGATCATTACTATCGGTAATGAAAAGAGTGATTCTATTCCACCTACAAGATTGGAGAGGATCGCCAGTCTGCTGAAGGGATCATTCTCGAGATACAGACACTATGCTGTCATTAACGACTCCATAACGACCATCCTTGGACACAACCCCCGGCCAAAAGTTGACAGTTTTATTAAGATAACAAATGGAATGGCCAAGGAGAATGGAGCCTTATCCGTCAATATCGATAGAGGGGGCATTGGGGACCTTCTGTTAAAGCTCGGTGAGATCAAGCCACTCATACTCGAAAATAGCGCCAATAACACAGACCTGAACGTATCATCATCAAAACTGAGCATCGATGATCTCTTTTCCACATATCTAAAGGAATCCTCCAAGGATCAACCCATCTTGATGGTAATTGAGGACATGCAATGGGGGGACAGATCCAGTTTCAACCTATTGCAATACCTTGCAAGAGATGCAAATGATGAAAGATACTGCATTATTGGCTCATATATACCCGTGGAGTTCGATCTTGAGGAAGATGGTATGAAACGATCGCCCCTGAAAGATGCACTCCAGCGGATATCTCGAGAAAGATTGTTCGATACGATCACGCTCCAAAGGTTCAACGAGAATGAACAAAGGGAGTTGATCGAAGAATTGGAAGGAAAAAAGATCGATGACGAGACATTCAAAAAGATCACGGATGGGACGGAGGGCAATCCATTATTCATCAAGGAACATCTCAATAACATCAGGTCGAAGGGGTCCGAGAGAACAAAGGGTGGTAACAAGATCGAAGGTCACGACCATAACGCGATCTTGAAGAAGGTTGAAAATATCGATCTCAAGACCAGGTCGATGCTGGAATTTGCATCCGTCCTGGGGAGCTATTCCAAATTCGACATGATCAGAAAGGTACTGGGGATAGATGAAGAAGATTCCCTGGACAAACTTGATGAACTGCTGGAGTTGAACCTTGTTACCGAGGTGGAAGATGTACTGACATTCGATCATCCAAAGATCAAGGAGCTCATCTATTCGAATATTCCAATTGAGGAACGGAAGGAATTACACAGAAAGGCAGCTGAATGTATCGAATCATCCCACTTCTTCGAGAACGATGAGGACACCCTCAAAGATCTGTCCGAGCATTATTACAATGGAGATGACATGGCCAAGGCTTTTCATACATTTACACAGATAGCAGAGATCGAAATCGAGAGAATGAACAATAAGAACGCACTGGTCAACCTTGACAGGGCAGTATGCTGTATCGGCAGGCTACCATCAAAAAAAGAGAATGATCTGCAAATGGTCAAGACCCTGCAGATGATCGGAGACATCAAGGAATCAAGTGGGGATACAAAAGGAGCCTTGATGTCATTCAAGGATGCCATTGAGGTTGCGGAGAAGAAGTCGATCCCCCATGGCCTTTCCTCGTCCTACAGAAGGATCGCCGACATCATGCTGAAGCTGTTCGAATGGGAACAGACCGTAGATTATTATCTGAGATCCCTCCACATTTCAAAGAAAGAAAAGGATCAAGACGAGATCGCCAAGGCCTTCAGGGGTCTCGGGATCATCTACTACCTCAGGGGAGAATATTCGAGGTCCATGGACTGTTATCTAAAATATATGGAATTCCCAAAAAATGAGGAAAGGAACCAAGATGTACTGGCATTGATGGAAGTGGGATGTATTTATTATGAGATGGGAGACCTCAACCAGGCTCTGACATATTTCAAATTGGCGATCAAGAAAGGAGAAGAGAATGAACTGAATACAGAAAGCGCTCTTGCCTATGTTAAGATGGCAAATGTACTGATGAAATTGGGTGATGTGGATGATGCGAGGAGATTCAGCTCATGGGGCTACAATAAGGTCAAGGACCATCTTTACAGTGAGATCTCTCAAAAAGTAGCCTATGCTCATGTGGAGCTCATGCTCGACTCGGCTGAAAACGAGAAAGCCGATAAGGCCATTGAGCTTCTTGACAAGATCCCGGAAAGGGAACTTGGAGATAGACTCCTCAGAGGTTTGAGATACAGAACTCTCGGACTTGTTGATGCCAGGAAAAGGGATTTCGAAGGATCGAAGGAGAACATGGAACGTTCTCTGGAGGTCCATAGGCTCCTTCAGGTACCATTCCAACTTGGACTGACCTGTTATCAATATGGTCTTATCCTATTCCAGCAGATGAAAGTAGATGAAGCAATGGACATGTTGAATGAAGCTTCCGAGATGTTCAGATCCATCAATGCGATCTATTTTCAGAACAGGACCTCTTCAAAGATAAGGGAGCTGACCTTCATCAAAGAAGGGATGAGATCAGGATAACGTGTTCGGAAACATTATTTAGATAGGTGTTAGTTACCTGGAAAACGGTATGTCTCAAAACGTCCGTACAGCCCTGATCTCCGTATCGGATAAGGAAGGTGTGGTAGACCTTGCAAAGGGTCTTATTGAAGTTGGTTTCAGACTGATCTCATCAGGTGGAACCTTCAAACATCTCACGGAAAACGGGATCAAATGTGAGAAGGTCGAAGATGTCACAGGTTTTCCCGAGATCCTTGGAGGCAGGGTAAAGACCCTTCATCCAAACGTCTGCGGTGGTATCCTTGCAAGAAGACATCTTGAAAATGACAGGAAGGATATGAAAGACCATCACATCGACCCGATCGATATGGTGGTGGTCAATCTCTATCCCTTCGAGAGAACTGTTTCTGATGAGGGGATAAGGCTAGAAGAAGCCATTGAAATGATAGATATCGGAGGTCCTTCCCTGATAAGGGCCGCTGCAAAGAATCATAATGATGTCGCAGTTGTGGTCGATCCTTCTGATTATGGCAGGGTCCTGACCGAACTTCAGGACAATGACCACCTTTCCATTGGGACCAGAAGGGACCTTGCTCTGAAAGCCTTCATGTTGACATCATCATATGATATCGCCATCGGCAACTGGTTGAGAACAAGATTCCAACCAGGAGAACCATGGGGAGATTCACTGAGAATGCGGTTCGAGAGATCACAAGAGACACGATATGGAGAGAATCCTCACCAGAAAGGAGCGTATTTCATAGATCCCATGTTCAATGGGATCTCGGTCAAGAACTCTGATGTCATCTGGGGAAAGGAACTATCCTTCAACAACATATATGACATCGATGCCGCGACCGATATTCTGATGGAATTCCCGAATGAACCGTGCTGTGTAATTATCAAACATAATAATCCGTCAGGTGTGTCTGTCAGAAGGAAAGAGGATGGACCTTCGATGGCAGACACCTTTGAAAGGGCATTCCAATGCGATCCCCTCTCGGCGTTTGGCGGGATCATCGGTCTTAACAGGGAATGTGATCTTAAGACCGCGAAAAACATCGGTCAGAGGTTCTTTGAGGTCGTGATCGCCCCAACGTTCACAGAGGAGGCTATCTCGGAACTGAAGAAGAAGAAAAATCTGAGAATGATCAGGACCAATGAACCTATTGTCAATATTGACCCACCGGAGGCAAGATATGTCCATATCAAGGGAGGACTCCTCATCCAGACCATGGAATGGCCAAATTGGGACCCGTCCAATTGGAAGGTCGTGACAAAAAAAGCACCAACAGAGGAACAGCTCAGGGACCTTGTCTTCGCGTCCAAGGTCACAAAACACGTTAAATCCAATTGCGTTGTGATGGCAAAGAACATGCAAACTGTTGGGATAGGGGCAGGTCAGATGAGCCGTGTTGACTCCTGCTTCCTGGCAAGCAAGAAAGCCGGAGAGAACGGGATCGGCTCGGTAATGTCGTCGGACGCATTCTTCCCTTTCAGAGACGGAATAGACACATCCGCTGAAGCAGGAGTTATATCCATAGCCCATCCTGGCGGTTCGATCAGGGACCAGGAAGTGATCGATGCTGCAAATGAACACGGCATTTCCATGGTCTTCACAAATACAAGATTGTTCAAACACTGATGATACAATTTCACTGTCTCAAACCAGGGGAATAAAATGGACGGTAGCAATGACCCCTCTTACGGGGATAGTATCGAGGATGATGATAACGATGGTATGTCCAAGACCATCACAAGGCCCTCACCTATGGGGTCCACGAACATAGGGTCCAGGACCAAGAAAGGGAGGGTCGCTGTCCTTGCTTCAGGAAGGGGGTCGAACTTTCAGGCAATGATCGATGCCATTGAAAGGGGAGAGGTATCATACGAGATATCAACATTGATCTGCAACACCCCGGATGCCTTCGCGATAGATCGGGCAAAGAAGCATTCCATTCCCTACGTCGTTATCGACCATAGAGGAAAGGATCGGGAATCATTTGATATGGAGATCCATGAGGTTCTGATCGGGTCCGGAACGGATCTGATCGTTCTGGCTGGATTCATGAGGATACTCTCTCCCGGGTTCGTCGATCTCTGGAGGGACAGGATCATAAATATCCATCCTGCTCTTCTCCCATCATTTCCAGGTGCCCATGCCCACAGGGATGCCCTTGAATATGGTGTGAAGGTGACCGGACTTACCATCCATTTCGTCGATGAGGATATGGACAAAGGTCCAATAATATTCCAGCACCCGGTAGAGGTCAGGGACGACGATACCGAAGATACACTTTCAATGAGGGTACTGGAAATGGAACACCATTGGTACCCCCGAATAATCGACAAGATGATCCTCCGGAAGGTCCATCGAATCGGCCGAAAAGTGACCATGAAGAAGTAACGATCCGTCTTGAAGTGGAAAGAATAATATCAACATGTCCCATAGGCCGACCGATGCCAAAGGACCTGAAGATTGTATCCAAGTTCGATCCTGCGGGTGACCAGCCCGACGCTATAAAGGAGATAGTCGATGCATTCAGGTCAGGAGAGAGGTTCGTCACCCTTCTTGGAGTAACGGGATCCGGGAAAACGTTCACGGTGGCCAATATCATCCAGGAGCTGAACCTACCCACTCTTGTCATGAGCCATAACAAAACACTTGCGGCCCAGCTGGCATCGGAATATGGGGAGTTCTTTCCAGATAATGCGGTTGAATACTTCGTTTCATACTATGATTACTATCAACCTGAAGCATACGTCCCTCAAAAGGACCTATACATAGAAAAGGATGCTTCGATCAACGATGAGATCGATATGTTGAGACACAAGGCGACACAGTCCCTTATCGTAAGGAATGACACGATAGTGGTCTCTTCCGTATCATCGATATTCGGTCTAGGTTCACCCGATGAATACAAGAAACATTCATTGATCCTCTCCGAAGGAGAGAGGATGCTCAGAAAGGACCTGTATTCCAGACTTGTGGAAATGCAATACTCGAGAGGCGATGGCCTCTCCAGGGGAACATTCAGATCGAGAGGCCAGGTGATCGAGGTTGGCGAGGTTGCTGACAGGGTCCTCCGAATCGAGTTCGATGATGACAGGATCTTCAGTATTCAATATATCGACCCGATCACGGGGGATGTCCTGGAGGATATGGAAAGCGCCCTGATCTTTCCGGCCACCCATTACAATATCGGCAGAAATGAACTTGAAGACATCCTGCAGAAGATAGAAAAGGACCTGGATGAGAGGCTGGAATGGTTCAAAAGGAAAGGAAAGCTGCTGGAAGCCGAAAGATTGGATCAGAGGACAAGATATGACCTTGAAATGATCCGGGAGATGGGATCCTGTTCAGGGATCGAAAACTATTCCAGATATTTTGATGGTAGAAGACCTGGACAACCTCCATTTACACTGATTGATTTCTTCCCTGAAAGATACCTGCTTGTAATAGATGAATCGCATGTGACCGTCCCACAGATCGGGGGAATGTACAAAGGTGACAGGGCCAGAAAGGAAAACCTGGTGGAATTCGGTTTCAGATTACCTGCTGCATTGGACAACAGACCCCTCAAGTTCAAGGAGTTCGAAAAGAGGTTGTCCATGGTCCTTTTCACCTCGGCAACACCTGGAACATATGAGAAGGAAAACTCCACAAAGACCGTGGAACAGATCATACGCCCCACCGGTCTTATCGATCCTGAGGTGGATGTGCGACCGATCAGGGGACAGCTTGAGGACCTACTTGCAGAGATCAGGGCCAGGGTGAAGAAAGATGAAAGGACGCTGGTTACCACCTTGACCAAAAGGATGGCAGAGATGCTTTCAGACCATCTAAAGGAGCTGGGGGTCAAGGTCCATTATCTCCACTCCGATATCAAGACCTTTGAAAGGGTGGAGATACTGACAGATCTGAGAAGGGGGAAGTTCGATGTTGTGGTGGGTATCAATCTCCTAAGAGAGGGGCTTGATCTGCCGGAGGTATCCCTGGTAGCGATACTTGATGCGGATAAAGAGGGATTCCTCAGATCAGAGACATCCCTGATCCAGACGATCGGAAGAGCTGCAAGGAATGTTGGTGGAAAGGTCATCATGTACGCTGACGGTGTAACAGGCTCCATGAAAAGGGCCATTGATGAGACAAATCGTAGAAGGAATATCCAGAAGGAGTTCAATGAGAGGAACGGCATCACTCCAAAAACGATAGAAAAGGAGATACGATCGATCGTTCCAACGCAAAGAACAATGTCCATCTCGATCGACGACCCGGTCGAAGGTGATGACGTGGAAGGTATGATCAAGGAATTGGAGAAGGATATGAAGTTGGCCGCTTCCGAGCTCAGATTCGAGGATGCCGCCCTTATCAGGGACCGAATGACCGATCTGAAGAAGAGGCCATATAGACGAAAATGACCGATCTACCCTCCACATTTGCCCCAGGCAAGGTTCATTTACATCCTGATGATACAGGTCCAAGGTCCAAGCTCAAGGATCTAGGAGATCGTATACATGTCCCTGACCCAGGAATTCATTGATAAGGATAACAAGTATGGAGCTCACAATTATCACCCACTACCTGTCGTGCTTTCAAAAGCTGAAGGACCATGGGTCTGGGATGTCGAGGGAAAGAAGTATTTGGATTGCCTGTCGGCATATTCAGCTGTCAATCAGGGACATAGGCATCCTCGTATCATCAAGGCCTTGAAGGACCAAATAGACACTCTTGACCTGACCAGCCGTGCATTCCATAATGATGTTATGGGAAATTTCCTGAAAAAGCTCTGTGAATACACGGGATTCGAATCCACATTACCCATGAACACCGGAGCTGAAGCGGTCGAGACCGGGATCAAACTTGCCAGGAAATGGGGTTACGAGAAGAAAGGGATCGAGAAGGACCAGGCCGAGATCATTGTCTGCAGTGGGAACTTCCATGGAAGAACGACAACGATCTCCGGATTCTCATCGGATCCGGAAACCTATGACGGCTTTGGTCCAGCCACACCTGGTTTCAAGATGATACCCTATGATGATATCGAAGCATTGAAAGAGGCCATCGATCCGAACACGGCGGCCTTCATGGTGGAACCAATTCAGGGAGAGGCCGGTGTCAAGGTTCCTTCCGATGGTTATTTGAAAGCTGTGAGGGACATCTGTACGGAAAACAATGTTCTGCTTATCTTTGACGAGATCCAGACAGGATTCTGCAGAACAGGAAAGAGATTCTGCTGGCAGTATGAAGATGCAAGACCTGATGTGATGCTGGTCGGAAAGGCCCTGGGTGGAGGTTTGTATCCGGTCTCCGGAATTCTTGCAGATTGGGACAAAATGGATGTATTCACTCCTGGAACCCATGGCTCCACATTCGGAGGGAATCCAATGGGTTCGGCAGTAGCAATTGCCGCACTTGAGGTTCTGGAGGATGAGAAGCTTGATGAAAGATCGCAAGAGCTTGGGTCCTATTTCATGGAACGACTGTCAAAGATCCCATCTGACAAGATAATCGATGTAAGGGGGAAGGGTCTGCTTATTGCTCTTGAACTCAAAGAGGAAGCTGGCAAGGCCAGAGGATACTGCAACAAGCTCAGGGATCGTGGGATCCTTGCAAAGGACACACATGGGCAGACGATAAGGTTCGCCCCTGCTCTTGTTATCAAGAAGGAAGAGATCGATTGGGCCCTGGAACGTATCACAGAAGTGATACTTGAAGAGTGAATCCCCCTATGGATCCCATAGTTCAAGCATGATCTGTGCACCACTGTGCTTTGTCCGATCCCAGTCCGGATCCTTCCCATTCAGTCCCGATACAAGGGCCCGATACCAACCGTAGAAGAACGTTGGGATCCAGTGAAAGCAGAATATGAATATACGCAGGCTCTTGAAAATGAGAACGAACGGATTCTTTGATACTTCCCCATATAGTCCCCAGTATACAACGGGAATGAATGCGATTGATGCCCATATCCAGAGAAGATCGTTCACGCCCGATGTCATGTTGACCGAGAAAAATGCCAAAAAGCCAAGAAAATAGGACAGGAAAACGAAACCTGGCGTCATTATTCCAGTTAGATATATAAAAAGATCGAACTTCTTGAAGGGTGTAAGTTTCTTACTTTTCAGAACAAGAGGTAACATTTCGAGAAAGGTCATGATGTGCCCCTGACTCCATCTGGTTCTCTGGCGAAAGAGGGCAGGAAGGGTTACAACAGCTTCCTGGTAGACAGTGGATCCTTCTGCATATCTGATCTTCCACCCCTTTTCATAGAACCGTACAGATAGTTCAAGATCCTCTGTTATGGACCCAACCTTCCATCCTCCGAGTTCCTCCAAGCACCTTTTTCTCGTTAACTGCCCGTTCCCTCCAAGAGCGACAGCACCTCCTATCACATCCCTTGATCTTTGTACAGCCCTATTGAAAGATGCAAACTCGTCGTCCTGTATCTCGGCCAGGGTCGAGTCGTATCGATTGAATATTCTCACTTTTCCCTGTGCCCCAGCTACCTCCGGGTCCTTGAAATATTGGACCGCTTTTGCCATGAAATCCGGCGGTGTCCTGGAATCGGCATCGAAAACGCAGATCATATCACCCTTGGCAAATTTCAATCCATAATTGAGAGCGATGGGTTTTCCATGGTCCGGGCCGTTGTTCGAGATGCATCTTACCTTATGCTTCCCCCTTTTGGTCTTTGAATATGACCTGACCAATCTGGCAGTGTTGTCTGTGGACCCATCATCGATCACAATGATCTCCATTCTACTTCTTCTGAAAAAATAGTAATCCTGTTCAAGAAGATCGTCCAATGTCTTTGTGATCACCTCCTCTTCGTTCTTTGCTGGTATCATCACGGTGACAAAGGGCCTGAAGCGTGGGTCATCATCTGGTCTTGAATGAGCCCAGAATACTCCGAACAGAGCAATGAGGGTATAATAAGTGCCAATGAAATACATTATACTGAACAGCCAGAATACTTTGCCTGTTACAAATGAGATAACGATGATCGAAAAGACCGATATCAGGATGGCAAATGCCAATATCATCCATCTTTTCATTGCCTCTCTTGGCCTCCATTACCCATTTTTCTACGATAGGTCTTGATAAGATACATTCTCCAGACCTGATTTGAAAGGATCGTCAACAACATGACCATACATAAAGCCAGGAGCAGGTTGACATTTGACACCTGCATGGGGAAGAATTCAGGAAGGTCAACCTCCAACTGAACCCGAATGATAATGTATACATATGCAAAAATGGCGCTAAACAGGAAAATGAAAGGTAGATATTTCCTCTCGGGTGAGAGTTTCCTTTCCTCTGATCCATATCTGGTCCCGGATCTCGTGGAAGGAGCCAATGGGCTCCTTCTCCGGTTCGGTCTGACCTTGAAATTGTTCAAATCCAGAGGATTATGATGGATCGGAGATAGGTCCAGACCGATAAGGTCCTTCGATGGAACAACAGCATTCTTTTCAGATCTCCTCCGGCCAACATCCTTTGATAGATCGAAACCGATAAGGTCCTTCGATGGGACAACAACGTTCTTTTCAGACCTCCTCCGGCCAACATCCTTTGATAGATCGAAACCGATAAGGTCCCTGGAGGAAATGGACGTATCACGGTGGGTGTCCGCCCCATAGGAATTCTTCGAAAGGTCCAACCCTTCCTTCTGCGCGGATTCCATGGTGATCTTCATCGACCATTTCTTTGGAAAAAGAGCTAGCGGGTGAACCTCGAATCTGTGAGATATGTCCGATCCCTTTCTTTTTTCAAGATCGATCGATAGAGCATCAGCAAAACCTTTCGTTCTATCACCATCTCTATCGAACATTCATCACACCTCATCAAGGATAGGTGGGCTATCCCTGGGGTTTAACCTGCTTGTATCGGAGCTTATGTATCACTCTGATGGTTTCTAGATCGATCGTTATAAAAAGACATTTTCGAGGAGGTCACCGAACGTAGACAGATCAAAGGATCGGTGAAAAGGACCTCGCCAACAGGCAGATCATGGGTAGCATACACAATAAGGATGCCACGTAAAAGATGACATTCAGGGTAGGTTCGGAGTTCTCCTTCGAATGGCATCCAGGAATGTATGATGGATCATCTTCATCATCCGCGACCATGACCCAGTCACCATTCCCATGTCCTATTGGGATCACAGCCCTATCAATATCTTTGGCGTGGATAAGGTCATTTGAAGTGGTGGGCCCGAGAATTGGATAATTGGATCTTTTCCTGTAGCATTCGATCTCTGACGCCATGGAGAATGATCAGAGGTGTGATATGGCATATCTGCAGCCCGGTCATCAACTATGAAAGTAACATGGCATATTGGTATGATCTCTTACCAGAACATACATGATACCGCCCGATCGATCATCATACATTTTCCATGGTGATATGGTGAAGATTTTTATCCAACATCCCCTTTCGCACTTGTATAAATGCCAACAGGAGACATCATCGTAAGAGGTGCAAGGCAGCACAATTTGAAGAACTTCGATATTACGATCCCCAGAGACGAGCTAGTGGTGATAACCGGCCTTTCCGGATCTGGAAAATCATCTCTGGCCTTTGATACGATATACGCGGAAGGGCAGAGGAGGTTCATCGAATCACTCTCATCCTATGCGAGGAACTTCCTTGGAGCAATGGATAAACCCGATGTTGACAGTATCGAAGGATTGTCCCCTTCCATTTCTATCGAACAACACGCTGCTTCAAGGAATCCGAGGTCCACCGTCGGTACATCCACCGAGATACATGATCATCTGAGACTCCTGTTCGCCCGGATAGGGATACCTCATTGTCCGGTATGTGGAAGGGAGATCGAGAGACAGTCACAGGATCAGATAATCGACAGGATCATGGAAAAAGGTGAACGGAAGATCAGGGTCCTGGCACCCATTATATCCGGGAAAAAAGGGTCGCACAAGAATACAATGGCGGACCTCAAGAAGCAGGGATTCCACAGATTGAGGATCAATAATGAAGAGATCCGATTGAAGGATATACCTGAACTTGACAAGAACAAGAAACATGACATCCGGATCATCCTCGATACATTGACCGTCGATGAAGAACACAAAGACCAGCTCACAGAGGACATATCCCAGTCATTGGTACTTGCCGAAGGTTCTGTGATCATAGAGGAAATATCCGATGATGAGGATCCCGGATCCTGTCATTTCTCCGAGAGAATGGCCTGCCCGGTCCACGGTATTTCAATACCCGATCTTGAACCCAGGATGTTCTCGTTCAATACTCCGTTCGGAGCCTGTCCCGAATGTCATGGCATCGGATTCACCCTTGAGGTGGACCCGGAACTTATTGTACCAGACGATTCAAGGTCGATCGCCAACGGCGCGATCGCCCTGTTCAAGACAGACCCTGAGGGTTCCTACAGTATCAAGTGGTTGGAAGCTATCGGAAAGAATTATGGATTCCAGGTCACAACACCTTGGAAGGATATCCACGAGAGAGGTAGGCAGGCGGTTCTGTATGGAACGGAAAAAGCGGTTCCGATGACGATCAAGACCGACAGGTTCGAATACTCGCAGAACCGAATATACGAGGGCGTTATCCCCACTATTAAACGGAGATACAAACAGACACAATCCGAGATGGCCCGGGATTTTTATAGAAAGTTCATGAGATCGGCCCATTGTCCTGTTTGTGGAGGGGCTAGGCTTCGCCCTATCACTCTCTCGGTGACCATAGATGACATGAACATCCACGAGGTCAGCCAGATGTCCATACGGGATTCCCATCTTTTCTTCAATGACCTCGGAGAGAAACTGAACGATAAAGAGAAAAAGATCTCGAGACTTCTTTTGAAAGAAATACTGGAGAGGTTGTCCTTTCTTAAGAATGTGGGATTGGATTATCTGACATTGGAAAGGACGACCGGTACACTTTCAGGAGGAGAGGCTCAACGTATACAACTGGCCACTCAGATCGGTTCTTCTCTTGTCGGTGTAATGTATGTGCTAGATGAACCTTCGATCGGACTTCATCAGAGGGACAATGAGAGGCTGATAGCGACATTGGAGAAATTGAGGGATCTCGGGAATACGATCATTGTGGTCGAACATGATGAACTGATCATGAGGAAGGCCGACCACGTTGTAGATCTTGGACCCGGTGCAGGCATCCATGGTGGTGAACTGGTAGCCCAGGGAACGATCGAGAACATATGCAATGTGGAAAGATCGATAACAGGACAATATCTCTCTGGTAAGAAGACCATTCCAACTCCCAAGGAAAGGAACAAGGGGAATGGAAAAAAACTTGTGATACATGGAGCCAGACAGCATAATTTAAAAAATATCAAGGTAACGATACCCCTTGGAACCCTGTGCTGTGTAACAGGAGTTTCAGGCTCTGGCAAATCCACACTGATCGATGAAATACTTCTGAAGGCATTGAAGAGGCATCTCCTTGGTTCGATCACCGATGTAGGTGATCATGACAGGATCACCGGAATGGACCATCTTGACAAAGTTATAGTGATCGATCAATCACCTATCGGAAGAACTCCCAGGTCAAATCCTGCCACATATACCGGGGCATTCACCCCCATCAGGGAACTTTTCTCAAGGACCCAATTGTCAAGGGCCAGGGGATACAAACCTGGTCAATTCTCCTTCAATGTAAAAGGTGGAAGATGTTCCAATTGCGAAGGTGACGGTATAATCAAACTGGAGATGCATTTCCTCCCGGATGTCTACATCCCATGTGAGGTCTGCAATAGCAAGAGATACACCAAGGAGACGCTGGAAGCCACATTCAAAGGAAAGAACATAGCAGATGTACTGGAAATGAGCGTGGAAGAGGGAATGCATTTCTTCGAGAACGTACCAAAGATACACAGGAAACTGAAAACACTTTGGGACGTGGGACTCGGGTATATCAAGCTCGGCCAACCTGCTCCTACTCTATCAGGAGGAGAAGCCCAGAGAGTGAAGCTTGCAACGGAACTTTCAAAAAGGGATACGGGAAAGACGATCTATCTGCTTGATGAGCCGACAACCGGCCTCCATTTTGATGATGTGAGAAAACTGTTGTCGGTTCTGCAGAGATTGAGAAGACACGGGAACACCATCGTTGTGATCGAACACAACATGGATGTCATCAAGACAGCAGATTGGCTGATAGACCTTGGACCGGAAGGTGGAGATGAAGGAGGAGAGGTAGTAATATCAGGTACTCCCGAGAAAGTTTCAAGGTCGAAGAAAAGCTATACCGGCCAATATCTTCTTAAAGAGTTTAATAATATGTCAAATGCTTGATGATATTTCAATGCCAAATAAT